>NZ_DCYD01000022.1:0-48021 GCF_002331005.1 Achromobacter sp. UBA2119
GTGTCGTGAATGTGCCCTAGGGAATCCGAAGGCAGCCGCCGCAGGCGGCAACGAGGATGAGGATGGTGCACTCCGGAGCGAACCCCCCAGACCGCAATCGTAGCCCCGCGCGCCCGAGGCCGACGCCGTGCCGGGCGTCAAAAGAACCAACTCATGCCGACGCCGTGCCGGGCGCGTCAAAAGAACCTACTCAGGCCGACGCAGCGCCGGGCATCAGAAGAACCATCTCAGGCCAACGAAGCGCCGGACGTCAAAAGAACTCAAACCCTTCGCGACACAGCACCAATAGCCCCCAGATACTCCCCCTCCAACTGCGCCACCAGTTCCGCAACAGCCAACACCTCCTGCACAGCCCCCACCCCCTGCCCAGCACTCCAAACATCCTTCCAAGCCTTAGGCCGCGAACTCTTATCCATATTCGGAGGCGGCGTCACCCCATTGCTGCCCAACACAACCGGATCCAACCCCGCCGCCAAAATACTGGCCGACAAATAATTCGCAGGCACCCCCGAAAAGTAAGCCGTATAAGTCACATCCCCCGCCTGCGCAGCCAGCACCATCTCCCGGTAAGCATCCCCCGCCAGCGACTCCCGGGTAGCAATAAACCGAGTCCCCATATAAGCAAAATCGCACCCAAGCACCTGCGCAGCCAGAATATCCTTCCCATGGCTGATGCATCCAGATAACGCCAACGGCCCGTCATAAAAGGCCCGTATCTCATTCACCAGCGCAATCGGATTCATCTGCCCCGCATGTCCCCCAGCCCCCGCGGCAACCAGGATCAACCCGTCAACCCCCGCATCCAGCGCCCGCTTCGCATGCCGCACGTTCGTCACATCGTGATAGACCACCCCCCCATAGGCATGCGCCGCCTTCACGACAGCCTCCGGCGCGTGCAGAGAAGTGATCAGCAACGGCACCCGCCGTTCCGCGCAGATCGCCAAGTCGCCTTGCCACCGCGGATTGCTCGGATGCACGATCAGGTTCACCCCATAAGGCGCCACCTTCTCCCCAGGCACCGCACGACGCCGCGCCGCCAGTCCATCTTCGATCCGCGTGATCCACTCGTGCAACTGCTCCTGCGGCCGCGCGTTCAACGACGGAAACGTCCCGATGATCCCCGCCGCGCACTGCGCGACCACCAGTTGCGGCCCCGACACCAGAAACATCGGGGCGCCAATCACAGGCAGGCGGATCTGGTCTCGCAATGCGGACGGGGAATTCATCGTGATGCTCCGGGGAAAATCAATTGGCCTGAATATTCGCGGTCTGGATCACGTCCGACCACAACGCGTACTCGCGGTCGATCCGCGCCTGCAGCGCCTTCGAATCGCCCGCGTTGATCGTGTACCCGCCTTCCGTCATCGCCTGGCGGAAAGCCGGATCCTTCGACACCTCCGACAGCGCCTGTGTCAGCCGCGCCGTCACTGCATCAGGCAGCTTCTTCGGCCCCACCAGCGCATACCAGCCCACCACCTCGTAATCCTTGATCCCAGCCTCCATCATCGTCGGCACGTCCGGCAGCTCCGGATTGCGCGTCTTCGACGTCACCGCCAGCGCCCGCGCCTTGCCGCTTTTCACGAATGGAATCGCCGTACTCGTGATGTCGAACATGAACGTCACCTTCCCGCTCACCACGTCCATCATCGCCGGTGAATTCCCCCGATACGGTACGTGCAGCATCGACGCCTGGCTCTGCTTCTTCAGCAATTCAGCCGAAAGATGATTCGACGCCCCGATCCCCGCTGACCCGAACGACACCGCCTCCGGATGCTCCCGCGCATAGGTGACGAGTTCGCCCACATTCTTCGCTGGAATCTGCGGCCCGATCAGCAGCACGTTCGCGTAATCCACCACCAGGCCGATCAGCGAAAAGTCCTTGCGGGGGTCAAACAGCGTGCTGCGCTGGACCAGCGGCGACATCGTCAGCGTCGGGCTGGCGGCAAAGCCCAGCATGTAGCCGTCAGGCGTCGCCTTGGCGGTCGCGTCCGACGCGATCATCCCGCTCGCGCCCGCCCGGTTCTCCACCACCACGGTCTGTCCCAGCTTGTCGCCGAGATACTTCGCAAAGACACGCGCCGTCGTGTCCACCGGGCCGCCCGGCGCGTAGCCCACCAGCAGGCGGATGGGACGGTCGGGATACGTCTGCGCGGCCGCGGTTTGCGCGCCAGCCAACGCGGCCACGGCCGAGGCCGCGGCGATCAGGGTCTTGATGTTCACGCTCTTGTCTCCTTGTGCATAGGTGGCCGGTCGTCAGAGCGGAACAGCTGTCCGCGCCTACGCCAGCCTTTCTTTCAGCGGCTGCTTCAGGATCTTGCCGCTGACGGTGGTGGGAATCGTCTCGATGGGAATGATCCGCGCCGGCCGCTTGTACGGCGCAAGCTGGGCGCGCAGGTGCAGCATCAGCAGATTCGTGTCGATCGTCGCGCCCGGCAGCGGCTCGACGAAAGCGATGACCTCTTCGTTGTGATCTTCGGTGTCGCGTCCCACCACGGCCGACAGCCGCACACCGGGAAACGCGTTGATCACCGACTCGACCTCGATCGGATACACGTTGAAGCCCGACCGGATGATCAGGTCCTTCGACCGCCCCGAGATGAACAGCGCGCCGCTGGCGTCGACAAATCCGATGTCGCCCGTGTTGAGCCAGCCGCCCGGCAGCAGCGCCTGCGCTGTCTGGTCCGGGTTGCGGTAATAGCCCAGCATCACGCCCGGACCGCGGATCAGCAGGTCGCCGCGCGTGCCCGGCGCAGTCGCCGCGTCCGGGTTGCCGATACGCAGTTCCACGCCGTCCACCGCATGCCCCGCCGAGCAATCGTCCCGCGGCGAATCGATGTCCGTGATGAACATGGACCCCGCGTATTCCGTGATGCCGTAGCCGTGGTGCATCGGCACGCCGAAGTAGCGTTCGGCGTCGCGCTTCTGCGTCGGATCCAGCGCCGCGCCGCCCGTGTACAGGTAGCGCAGGGCCGGCGCGCGCAGTTCCGCGCGGGGCGGCGCCACCGCCATCAAGCGGCTGAACATCGTCGGCACGCCCTGCAGGATGCTGACGCCGGGATGCGCCAGCGCCTTGAACACGTCTTCCGGATCGAAGCGGCTGCGCAACACCAGGCTGGCCCCTGCGTGCAGCGTGGCCATCAACACGGTCGCGATGCCGAAGATGTGCGACATCGGCAGCGCCGCGTAACCGATATCGTGCGGCGTCAGCCGGCGTGACGCCGCCGACACCCGCGCAAAGTGGATCAGCCCGCGATGCGGCACCATCACGCCCTTGGGTGCGCCCGTCGTGCCGGACGTGTAGATCACCGTCGCGACCTCGCCGGCCAGCTCGCCGGTTTCAGCGTGCGTGGGCTCGGCCGCGCGCGCGGCGGCGATGCCCGGTCCCCAGACGGCAGCGTCTGCATCAACAGCGCCCGCCGCGGCGGCATGCGCGGCAGCCGACGTCGACACGCCGCTCGTGAACAGCACCAGCTCGGGCTGCGCGTGCTGGCGGATGTTGTCGATCTCGCGGCCCGACAGGCGCGCATTCACGCCCACGGGCCAGGCGCCCGCCACCCCGCAGCCGAACAGCGCGGCCAGCATCGCCGTGCAGTTCTCGCCCACCATCATCACGCGATGGCCGGGCTGCACGCCCTGGCCGCGCAGCCATTGCGCTGTGTCCTGCACCCGCTGCCACAACTGGGCGTAAGTCACCGTGCCGCCGCCTTCCTCGTACAGGCAGATGGCGTCGGGCTGCCGGCGCGCCTGCAGCGCCAGGATGTCGTGGATGCGGGTGATGGGTTCTGCGTGAGACATGGGTTGATACGTCAGGATCAAAGAGTTGCCTGGGTGCCCAGGATGGCGGTCGATTGGCTGGACAGGGTACCGCCATTGCCATGCACCAGCGCAAGCTGTGCGTCCGAAACCTGCCGTTCGCCGCATTCGCCGCGAAGCTGGCGCACCGCCTCGATCATGATGAAGACGCCATACATGCCGGGATGCACGCAGCACAGCCCGCCGCCGTTGGTGTTAACCGGCAGCCGGCCCCCGGGCGCAATGGCGCCGTCCGCGATGAACTCCTTGCTTTCGCCCTTGGCGCAGAAGCCCAGGTCTTCCAGGAACAGCAACGTGTTGATGGTGAACGCGTCGTAGAGCTCGACGACGTCGATGTCCTTGGGGGCAAGGCCCGCCATCGCGAAGGCCCGGCGGCCAGACTCGGACGCGGCGGTGACCGTCAGGTCTTCCATCGAAGAGATCTGCCGGTTCCACACCGCCGTCGCATTGCCCAGCACATAGACGGGCGGACGCGGCAGATCGCGCGCGCGGTCGGCGCGCACCAGCACGTAGGCGCCCGCGCCGTCGGTGACCAGGCAGCAATCGCGCACGCTCAAGGGGTCGGACACCATGCGCGCGGACAGAATCTGATCCAGCGTGGCCGGCTCGCGCAATTGCGCTTCCGGATTGAGCTGCGCCCACTGGTTGGCCGCCAGCGCCACCCGCGCCAGATCTTCGCGTCGGGTGCCGTACTGATGCATGTGCCGGGCGGCTGCCAGCGCGTACGAGGACAGCGGGTTGAGCGGATCGTAGGGGGACTCGTAGGGTTGCGGATCGAACTGCTTGCGCACGCGTCCGACCTCTGCACGGCTGAGCGTGGACGTGCGCTGCGTGCTGCCGTAGCAGACCAGCACGGCATTGCACTGGCCGGACGCCAGCGCGTGCAGCGCCGGCATCAGATGCGCCACGAAGCTCGAGCCGCCCAGCATGGTGCTGTCGATGAACGTCGGGCGGATGCCCAGGTGTTCGATCACCGGCATGGCCCACATCGGCGCGGCCACGCTGGCCGTGCAGATGCCGTCGATGTCGCGCATCGTCAGGCCCGCGTCCGCCACGGCGCGCTGCGCCGCCTGCACCAGGATTTCCATTTCGGTAAAGCCAGTGGCCTGTCCGAGGCCCGCGTGGCCCACGCCGGCCACCGCCACGGCGCCGCGCAATTCGTTCAGCGTCATGCCGCCTCCTTGTTGGGAACAAAGACGACCAGCCCGCGGCCGTCCTGCTGGATCACCTGCGCGCGCACGCCCATGCCGATGCGAACGGCGTCCGGCGCCACACCGTCGACGCGGCTCATCAGCCGCACGCCTTCCTGCAGGTCGATCAGCGCGACGTTGTAGTCGCCACCCGCCTCGGGCTTGCGCCGCACGACAGTCGTGGAATAGACGGTGCCGCGCCCGTCGGGCGCCGCGAAGGAAAGCTTGTCCGCGCCGCAGTGCGGGCAGATCATGCGGGGATAGAACACGGCGCGGTCGCAGCCGCCGCAGCGCTGGATGAGGAAGCGGCCGTCGTCGAGCGCCTGGCGGTGTTGCGCCTCGACGCCTTGCGAGACGCCATCCGTCTGATCGGGAGCAGTCATGGTGCGATGGGATTCCAGTGAGTGAAGCGTGAATCTGAAGCGTGAAGCTGAACAGCGCCTAGTGTCCGCACTGCCAGCGGCTTCGGCCATTCTTCATTGCTGAAGCAGGACTTTTGCCAATCCGTAGTGGACCGCACGCCCTACACGCAACGCGAAGCCCGTCTTCGGGAGAGGCAGATTGTCCGGCCGTACGCGCCGTGGCTAGATACCGGGCAAAGGAGGTGGACCATGAACCTGACCTGGACGCCAGAAGAGCGCCAATTCCGCGAAGCCGTGCGCGCCTTCGCCGCCGAGAAGCTGCCGGAAGACATACGCGCCAAGGTGCTGCGGCACCAGCGGCTGGAACGCGACGACTACGTGCGGTGGCACAACATCCTGGCCGACCAGGGTTGGGGCGCGCCCAACTGGCCGGTCGAGCACGGCGGCACGGGGTGGAACGCCTTGCAGCGCCTGATCTTCGAAGTGGAATGCTTCAAGGCGGGCGCGCCGCGGCTGCTGCCGTTCGGCCTGTCCATGATCGGCCCCGTGCTGATGAAATACGGCAGCGCCGAGCAGAAGGCCCGGTTGCTGTCGCGCATGATCCGTGTGGAGGACTGGTGGTGCCAGGGGTATTCCGAGCCGGGCTCCGGTTCCGACCTGGCGTCGCTGAAAACCCGTGCCGTGCGCGATGGCGACGACTACGTGGTCAACGGCCAGAAGACCTGGACCACGCTGGCGCAGTATGCGGACTGGATGTTCTGCCTGGTGCGCACCGATCCCGATGCGCGCGCGCAGCGCGGCATCTCGATGCTGCTGCTGGACATGCGCTCGCCGGGCGTCACGGTGCGACCCATCCGCACGCTGGACGGCGGCCATGACGTCAACGAGGTCTGGCTGGAAGACGTGCGCGTGCCGGTCGCCAATCTTGTCGGCGAGGAAAACCAGGGCTGGACCTACGCCAAGTACCTGCTCGGCCACGAGCGCACCGGCATTGCGGGCCTGGGCCATTGCCACCGCGAGCTGGGCATCCTGAAAGACATGGCGGCGCGTGCGCAGTCGCGCGGCAGGCCGCTGCTGCAGGACAGCCGGATGCGCGACCGCATCTCGCGTATCGAGGTCGACATCATGGCGCTGGAAATGCTGCTGCTGCGCGTGGCCGCCAGCAACGATGGCACGCCCGGGCCGGAGGCCTCGGTGCTGAAGATCCGCGGGTCCGAGATCCAGCAGGACCTGGCCATGCTGCAGATGGAAGTCGCGGGCCCGGACGCCTGGCCTTATGACCCCGACTGGCTGGTGGCCGGCAACGATTTTCACGGCCCCGGCCCCGAGATGGCTGCCGCCGCCGGCGCCGGCTATGCCGATATGCGCAAGACCTCGATCTATGGCGGCACGACCGAAGTGCAGAAGGGCATCATCGCCCGCCTCGTGCTGGGCGCGTAGGCCCGCCGCGCAACCCCGACAGGAACACGACGCATGGATTTCATCTACACGGAAGAACAGCGCATGCTGGCCGACAGCCTGCGCCGCCTGGTGGACCAGGCATGGACCTTTCCCCAGCGGCGCGCCCGCCAGGCCGCGGGCACGCTGGACCGGCAGGCCTGGAATGCGCTGGCAGAACTGGGCGTGCTGGGCCTGACCATTTCGCAGGACCACGGCGGCTTTGGCGAGGTGCCGGCCAGCCTGCTGCCGGTGCATGTCGAGCTGGGGCGCGGACTGGTGTCCGAGCCGGTCATCCCGAGCGCGGTGATGGGCGCGGCGTTGGCGGACGGCTGCGGCGAGGCGGCACGCGGCCGCTGGCTGCCGGCCATTGCCTCGGGCGAGGCCATCGTCAGCGTGGCGTGGCAGGAGCCCGGCCGGCGATATGCGGCTGATCCGCAGGACTGCCGTGCTGCGCAGACCGCCGAAGGCTGGCGGCTGGACGGCGCCAAGCACCTGGTCTGGCACGGCGCGGCCGCCGATGCGTGGTTCGTCAGCGCGCGCGGTGGTGACGGTCAGACCGTCCTGTTGGCGGTGCCGGCCGATGCGGCCGGCGTGCGCGTGACGGACACGCCCACGCTGGATGGCGCGCGCTGCGCGCGGCTGGACTTCGATGCGGTGACGCTGCCCGCGGAGGCGCTGCTCGCAGCGGGCGCCGCGGCCGATGATGCGCTGGCGCAGGCGTTGCAATGGGGCACGGCCGCGCTGTGCGCGCACGCGGCCGGCGCCATGGAGCGGCTGCTGCAAATCACGGTGGAATACCTGAAGACCCGCAAGCAGTTCGGTCAGCCGTTGGCGTCCTTCCAGGCGCTGCAGCACCGGATGGCCGAGATGCTGGTGGCCAAGGAACTCGCGCTGTCCATGGCCTATGTGGCGGTGGCGGCGTTGACCGAATCCGACGCGGCGCAGCGGCGCCGCATGATCGCGTCGGCCAAGCTGGAAGCCGCGCGCGCCGGCCGTCTGGTCGCGCAGCTGGCCGTGCAGTTGCACGGCGGTATGGGCATGACGGACGAACTGGAGGTCGGCGATTATTTCAAGCGCCTGACCGTCGTGGATCAATTGATGGGCGATACGGCCGAGCAGCTGGCCGTGCTGGAGGAGTTGGCATGAGCGCGCACGTACCGGCTTTTACTCAGATCCAGTTCACGCTGGACCGCGGTGTGGGCGTCATTACGCTGAACCGTCCCGAGCGCATGAACAGCTTCACCGAGGTCATGCACGGCGAGCTGTCGCGCGCGCTGGACCTGCTGGAAGGGCATGAAAACCTGCGCGGCCTCGTGATCACCGGCGCGGGCCGCGGATTTTGCGCCGGCCAGGACCTGGGCGAACGCAAGCCCGCCGAAGACGGCTCGCGCCGCGATCTGAGCCTCATGCTGGAAAAGTGCTATCGCCCGCTCATCAACCGCCTGCGCGCGTTGCCGGTGCCGGTGGTGTGCATCATGAACGGCGTGGCGGCAGGCGCGGGCGCCAGTCTGGTGCTGGCGTGCGACGTGGTGTTTGCGGTGGAGTCGGCGCGCTTCGTGCAGGCGTTCAGCAAGATCGGCCTGTTGCCCGATGCGGGCGGAACGTGGTTCCTGCCGCGCCTGGTCGGGTCGGCGCGCGCGATGGGCGCGGCGCTGTTCGGAGAATCGGTATCGGCCGCGCAGGCGGAGGCCTGGGGTCTGATCTGGCGGGTGGTGCCCGACGCGGCGCTGGCGGAAACGATCCAGCAGGTGACGGACACGCTGGCCGCCGGCCCCACGCGCGCCTATGGGGCCACCAAGGCGGCGTTGCAGGCATCCAGCGGCAACACGCTGGCGCAGCAGTTCGATCTGGAATGCCGCCTGCAGCGCGAGCTGGGCTACACCGACGATTACCTGGAGGGCATGCGCGCCTTCGCGGAAAAGCGGCCGCCGGCGTTCACCGGCAAATGACGCGGCGCAACGTCAGGGCGTTTGCGGCGTCTGAATCTGGTCGATGAGTTCGCGCGCGCAGCCGGGCAGCGCGTCGATGTCGCGCACCAGCAGCTTGCGTTCGCGCACCACCCACGGCTCGTCCAGCTCGACCACTTGCAGCTTGGTGTCTGCCCCGTAGCGGCGCGCGGCCGAGTCGGGAATGACGCCGACGCCCACGCCTGCCTGCACCATGCGGCAGATCGAGTCGAAGCTGTAGAGCTGGATGCGCTGCGGCAGGCGCTGGCCGACGCGTTCCAGCTGGTCGCGCAGGAAGGCCACGAGCGTGGAGCCTTCGTGCATGGTGATGAACGGATAGCGCACGGCGTCCACCAGCTTGACCTTGTCCTGGTCCTGCAGCGGATGGCCGTTGGGCACCACCAGCACCAGGCGGTCGGTGCTGAAGTGGATGGTCTGCAATTCGGGTGCATCCACCGGTCCCGCGACGATGCCGAGGTCGGTGGTGCCATCCAGCACGCCGCGCACGATGTCGCGCGTCAGGCGTTCCTGCAGATCGACCGTGACGCCCGGATGGCCCGACAGGAATTGCGCCAGGATGTCCGGCATGAATTCCGTGACGGCCGTGGTGTTGGCAAAGATGCGGATGTGGCCGGCGTCGCCGTCGGCCTGTTCCTGGAAGTCGTGTTTCAGGTGATCCACCTGCCGCATGATGACGCGCGCATGCTGCAGCAGTTTCTGCCCGGCAGGCGTGATTTCCACGCCGCGGCTGTCGCGGTAGAGCAGGCGGGAATTGAGCTGGTTCTCCAGCGCCTTGATTCGCACGCTGACCGCGGCCAGGGACAGATGCGCCCGCTTGGCTGCCTGCGTCAGGCTGGGGGATTCGGCGATGTGGATGAACAGTCGGAGGTCGGCAAGGTCGAAGTGCATGGGCCATATATTACGGCGGCCGGCGTCGGCGCGGATGGCCGATTCAGGCGCAGCAAACCCCGCCTTGAGGAAAAACGAATTCACACGCCCGTCGGCTTGCGGGCATGCTTCAGGCTGTAAAAACACCACCAGAGGAACTCGGCATGACATCTACAGATCCGGCCGCGTGGATCGGCAGCGGCGAACGCAAGGCGGACGCCATGGATCCCGGCCACGCCGCGCGTATCGCCGCCACCCTGGGCGGTCCGGTGCCGGCCGAGGGCGACGACCTCCCGCCGTTGTGGCAATGGGCATTCTTCATCTCCACCGTGGGCATGGACGGGTTGGGGACGGATGGCCACCCGTCGCGCGGCGGTTTCCTGCCGCCCGCGCAGGACCGCAACCGCATGTGGGCGGGCGGCCGGGTGGAATTCCGCCAGCCGCTCAAGGTCGGCGTGCCGGCCGAGCGCGTGTCCACCGTGGCCGAGGTCAAGGAAAAGACCGGCCGCACCGGCTCCCTGCTGTTCGTGACCGTGCAGCATGAATACCGGCAGTCGGGCGAAGTGGCCATCCTGGAAGAGCAGGACATCGTGTACCGCCAGCCCACGCCGCCCAAGCTCACGGGCAGCGAGCCGGCGCCGCAGGCGCAATGGCGCGACACGGTCAATCCCACGTCGGTGCTGCTGTTCCGCTATTCGGCCGTCACGTTCAACGGCCATCGCATTCACTACGACCATCCCTATGTCACCGGCGTCGAAGGCTATCCCGGCTTGGTCGTCCACGGCCCGCTCATCGCCACCGAGATGGTCGCCGCCTTTTTGCGGGCGCACCCCAAGGCCCGCCTCACGCATCTTGCCTACCGCGGCCTGCGTCCGCTGATTTCCCCCGCGCCCTTCCAGGTCGCCGGCCGCCTGTCCGAGCCGGGCGTCGCCCAGCTCTGGGCCGAGCAGGACGGCACGCTGGCCCATCAAGCCGAATTGAGGTTCACCGAATGAACATGCAGGCCTCCCGCCCGCTGGACGGCATCACCGTCGTCAGCCTGGAACACGCCATCGCCGCGCCTTTCTGCACCCGCCAGCTGGCGGACATGGGCGCGCGCGTCATCAAGATCGAACGCCCCGGCACCGGCGACTTCGCCCGCGGCTACGACGAGCGCGTGCGGGGCCTGTCCTCGCACTTCGTCTGGACCAACCGCTCCAAGGAAAGCCTGACGCTGGACCTCAAGCGCGACGAAGCCGGCGGCATCATGGACCGCCTGCTGGAATCGGCCGACGTGCTGGTGCAGAACCTGGCGCCCGGCGCCGCGGCGCGCCTGGGCCTGTCGTTCGAGGCGCTGCACCAGAAATACCCGCGCCTCATCGTTTGCGACATCTCGGGCTACGGCGAGGGCGGCCCCTACCAGGACAAGAAGGCCTACGACCTCCTCATCCAGAGCGAAAGCGGCTTCCTGTCGGTCACCGGCACGAAGGACGATCCGGTCAAGGCAGGATGTTCCATCGCGGACATCGCCGCGGGCATGTACGCGTATTCGGCCATCCTGAACGCGCTGCTGCTGCGCCAGCGCACGGGCCTGGGCAGCCGGCTGGACGTGTCCATGCTGGAAAGCATGGTCGAGTGGATGGGTTTCCCCATGTACTACGCCTTCGACGGCGCGGCGCCGCCCGTGCGCGCGGGCGCGGCGCATGCCTCCATCTATCCGTACGGGCCGTTCCCGGTGGGCGGCGGTTCGACCATCATGCTGGGCCTGCAGAACGAACGCGAATGGCGCGTCTTCTGCGCCCAGGTGCTGCGGCAGGCCGAGCTGGCCGAAGACCCGCGCTTTATCTCCAATTCGCTGCGCACCGCCAATCGCGACGCGCTGCGCGCGCTGATCGTTGCCGCGTTTGCCGACCTGTCCATCGAGCAGGTGACGCAACGCCTGGAAGACGCGCAGATCGCCAATGCGCGCGTCAACGACATGGCCGGCGTGTGGGCGCATCCGCAATTGCAGGCGCGCCAGCGCTGGAGCGAGGTCGATAGCCCCGCCGGCATGCTGCCGGCACTGCTGCCGCCCGCCACCAGCAACGCGTTCACGGCGCACATGGGGCCTGTGCCCGCGGTGGGCCAAAACACCGATGCGGTGCTAGCATCTCTGGGATACGCGCCGGATCGGGTGGCGCAGTTTCATGCCTCGGAGGTTGTGTGACGCATCCCGTCGTTCGTAGCGCCCTGTTTGTGCCGGCCTCGCGGCCCGAACGCATCCCCAAAGCGCTGGCTGCGGGCGCGGACGCCGTCATCGTGGACCTGGAAGACGCCGTGGAGCACCTGGCCAAGGCGTCGGCCCGAGAAGCCCTGTGCGATTTCCTGGGCTTGAATCGCGAGGCCCGGCTCTGGGTGCGCATCAACGACGCCTCCACGTCCTGGCACGACGACGATCTGAAGGCCTGCCGCGGCAGGGCCGGCGTGGCAGGCATTCTGCTGCCCAAGGCCGAAAGCATGATGCAGGTGCGGCACGCGGCCCAGACTGGCTGTCCCGTGATTCCCATTCTTGAAACCGCGCAGGGCATCCTCAATGCCGGCGAGATCGCCGCCACCCCTGGTGTCGCGCGGCTGGCGTTCGGCAGTCTGGATTACGGCCTGGACCTGGGCCTGACGCCCGACACGCCGGGCGCCGAAACCGTGCTGGACCACGCCCGGGTGCAGGTGCTGCTGCATACGCGTGCCGCGGGTCTGGCGCCTGCGTTGGATGGCGTCTTTCCCGGTGTGCAGGATCAGGCCGGACTGGCCGCGGCAGCCGGCCGTGCGCAGCAGATGGGCTTTGGCGGCATGCTGTGCATCCATCCCACGCAAGTCCCCGTCATCCACGCCGCCTTCGTGCCGGCTCAGCAGGAACTCGACTGGGCGCGGCGGGTCATCGCCGCGCATCGCGACACGGCCGCGGGCACGTTCATGCTGGATGGCAAGATGGTCGACGCACCTGTCATCGCACGAGCGCGGCTGGTGCTGGCGCAGGCGGGCGAATCCGCGCGCGGCTGAATCCCGCGCCGGCGCCTCGTCCAGACTCTGCGCCGAGGCGCCCCGCGCATACAACCTGACAAGGCGGGCCCATGGGCGAGGCGCTTTTCATCGGACATACCTACATCGACGTCACCGTGCTGGCCGACGAATGGCCCACGGGCGACCAGAAAAGCGTGGCGCGCGACTACGCGGTCTCGTTCGGCGGCAATGCGGTGACGGCGGCGTTTGCCTGCGCGCGGCTGGGGTTGCCGCCCGATCTGATCTGCTCGCTGGCGCCCGACTGGCTCGGCCACATGTACTCGGACATGGCGGCCGCGCATGGCGTCACGCTGCACGCGCGCCAGGTGCGGCGCTCCTCGCTGTCGTTCATCATGCCCAACCACGGCAAGCGCGCCATCGTCCGCGCACGCGACGCGGGCTACCTGAACGACTTCCCCCGGTTGGACATTAGCGGCTATCGCGCCCTGCATCTGGACGGTCATCAGCCCGACGCCGCGCTGCATTACGCGCGCGCCTGCCGCCAGTCCGGCGTGCTGACTTCGCTGGACGGGGGCGGCATGCGCGAGAACACTGACGAACTGCTGCGCCATATCGACGTGGCCGTGTGCGCCGAGCGCATGTGCGAGCAGCTAGGTCTGTCGCCCGAAGGGCTGCTGGATCTGCTGAAGGCGCGCGGCTGCCGCATCGGCGCGGTGACGCTCGGCGAGCGCGGGATGCTGTGGTACGACGAGACGGGGCGCGTCGACATGCTGCCGTCGCTTGACGTGCCGGCTGCGCGCATCATCGACACGTCGGGCGCGGGCGACGTGTTTCACGGCGCGTATGTGTGGTCTTACCTGACACGGCCGGAACAACCGTGGATTGAGCATTTCACGTTTGCGCGGGCGGCCTCCGCGCACAAGATCCAGCATCTGGGGAACGAGGCGGGGCTGCCGGGCGTGGAAGACGTCGAGCGGGCGATGATGGCGTTTACGCCGAAGGCATGACGGCTGGCACGCGGCGCGCCATGTGTCGCGCTATGTGTCGTGCTATGTGTCGCGTCATGTGTCGCGTCATGTGCTGCGCGATGTGCCGCGCAATGTGCCGCGCGATTGCGCAGGCGCGCATTGCGCCGCGTTGCTGATCCTGCGCTCAGGGTGCGATTCGTTCGATCGGCTGATCGTGGATCGCGTCGATCCACGCGTCAAGCGGCTGTCCTTGCACGGCCAAGCCGGGCGCAAGATCGCGCAGCGGCAGCAGGACGAAGGCGCGCAGATGCAGGCGGGGATGCGGCAGGATCAGCCGCGCGTCATCCAGTCGCGTATCGCCGTGCAGCAGCAGATCCAGATCGAGGGTGCGGGGGGCATTGCGGTAGGGGCGCAGGCGGCCGTGTTCGTTTTCAAGCGCCTGCAGGACGTCCAGCAGCGCCAGCGGCGCGAGGACGGTGTCCACAGCCGCCACGGCGTTGATGAAGTCGGGGCCGGTGGCCTCCACCGGCGCGCTGCGGTAGAACGGCGAAGCCGCTACCCCGGTGATGCCCGGGGTGGCCTGCAACTGCGCCAGGACCTGGCGCAGGGTGGCCGCGCTGTCGCCCAGGTTGGCGCCCAGGCCGACGTAGGCGCGCACGGACGGCTGCGGCATGGGGTTACTCGCCAGCGGGCGCGCTGCGCGGTCCGCTGCGGCGCGGACGGCGGCGCCGGCGCGCGGGAGAGGCCGTGCCCGTGGCCGCATCGGAGGCTTCGCGCGGCTGGCGCGAGATTTCCTCGATCATCTCGGCGCGGGAGTCGTCGTCGGCATTGGCCAGATCCATCCACCACTGCGCCAGCACGCTGTCGAATTCGCCGGCGGCGGCGCGCAGCTGCAGGAAGTCGCAGGCGGCGCGGAAGCGCGGCTGCTCGATCATGCGGTAGATGGTCTTGCCCATGCGGCGCTCGAAACGCGGCTGCATGAACCAGATTTCGCGCATGTCGGACGAGAAGCGGCGCTGGATGGCGAGCTTTTCGGTCTGTTCGTCCAGCACCGAGTCCGCCGCCGTCGACAGCGCGGGGATGGTGTGCTCGCCCTGGGCGCGCAACTGCTTCCAGCGCACGTCCACCTGCTGCCACAACAGCGCGGCAAAGAGGAAGCTGGGGCTGATGGTCTTGCCGGCGCGCACGCGCGCATCGGTGCGTTCCAGCGCCAGTTCCACGAAGTGTTCGCCGCCGGGTTGCTCAAGCACGACGTCCAGGAGCGGCAAGAGGCCGTTGTGCAGGCCGTCGGCGCGCAACTGGCGCAGGCAGTCCATGGCATGGCCGCAGGTCAGCAGCTTGAGCATCTCGTCGAACAGGCGCGAGGCCGGCACGTTTTCGATGAGGTCGGCCATTGTGCTGATGGGCTGGCGCGTGGCCGGGTCGATCGTGCCGTTCAGCTTGGCGGCAAAGCGCACCGCGCGCAGCATGCGGACCGGGTCTTCGCGGTAGCGCTTGACGGGGTCGCCGATGATGCGGATCTGGCGCTTCTTCAGGTCGGCCACGCCGTCGTGGTAGTCGATGACTTCCTCGTTGTGCGGGTCGTAGTACAGCGCGTTCATGGTGAAGTCGCGGCGCTTGGCGTCTTCTTCCTGCGAACCGAAGACGTTGTCGCGCAGGATGCGGCCGTGCTCGTCGGTCTCCTGGTCTTCCGAGGCGGGCGCGCGGAAGGTGGAGGTCTCGATGATTTCCTGGCCGAACACCACGTGCACCAGCTGGAAGCGGCGGCCGATGATGCGCGCGCGGCGGAACAGCGGGCGGATCTGTTCGGGCGTGGCGTTGGTGGCCACGTCGAAGTCCTTGGGCTCCAGTCCGACGATCAGGTCGCGCACCGCGCCGCCGACGATATAGGCTTCGTAGCCGTGCTGGCGCAGCACCTCGCACACCTTGATGGCGTGGCGCGATACGTTGCGGCGATCGATTCCGTGCTTGTCGCGCCCGATGCGCAACGGCCCCTTGGGTGTCGGCGCGAAGAGCCGGCCGACGAATTTTCTTATGGTTTCAGTGATCATTTAGGACTTCGAATCTTCCATGTGGTCGAACAGGTCGATCACTTGCCAGCCGCGTTCCTGTGCGATGGCGCGCAGGGTGGGGCTGGGGTTGGCGGCAATCGGACGGGTCACTTTTTCGAGCAGCGGTACATCATTGACCGAATCGCTATAGAAAAACGATTCGGAGAAATCCGCAACCCCCAGCCCCATGCCGGCGAGCCAGTCGTTGACGCGCACGACCTTGCCTTCCTTGAAGCTGGGCGTGCCCAGGATGCGGCCGGTGTAGCGGCCGCGCAGGTACTCGGCGTCGGTCGCGACCAGGTGGGGCACGCCGAAGGCGCGGGCGATCGGGGCGGTGACGAAGCTGTTGGTGGCCGTGACGATGGCGCAGAGGTCGCCGGCTTCGAGGTGGCTGTCGACGAGGTCGCGGGCAGCCGGCGTGATGGACGGGCGGATGACTTCGCCCATGAAGGTTTCGTGCCAGGCAGCCAGGTCGTACGGCGAATGCGCGGCCAGCAGGCCCAGCATGAATTCCGCGGCCTGTTCGGCCGTGAGTTCGCCGCGGTTGTAGCGGTCCATCAGATCGTCATTCAGGCGGCGGGCTTCGACGGGATCGCCCGCGCGGCCTGTGCGCGCCAGAAAGTCGGCCCATTGGTAGTCGCTGTCGAGCGGCAGCAAGGTGTGATCCAGGTCGAACAGGGCGAGACGTCGGGTGGTCATGTGCGTTGTGAATCAGGATCTGCGAGCATGGCGCGCAGCAGGGGGAGGGTGATGGGGCGGCCGGTGGCCAATGAATAACGGTCCAGCGCGTCGAGCAACGCGGCAAGCTTGCGGATGTCGCGTTCGTGGTGCGTGAGCATCCAGTTGATGATTTCGGGCGCCAGATGCAGCCCGCGTTCGGCGGCCTGCGCGGACAGCGCGGCCAGCTTGTCGGCGTCGGACAGCGGATCCAGGCGGAACACCAGATCCCAGCCCAGTCGCGTGCGCAGGTCTTCGCGCAGCGGCATCGACAGCGGCGCGCGGTCGCCGGCCAGCGCCAGCGCAAAGGCGCGCTGCGTGGCGGCGGATTCGCGCCACCGGTTGTACAGCGCAAACAGGGCAGCCTGGCGGCTGTCGTCCATGCGGTGCACGTCGTCGACCGCCACGAACTTGGGCATGGGCGATTTGGAATCGGCCTCGGCCAGGCGGCGCAACATGTTTTCGCCGTTGGCCGGGTCGACGTAGACGGCATCGGGCCGGGCGGTCAGCGCGCGCAAGAGGTGGGTGCGGCCGCAGCCGGCGGCGCCCCAGATGTACAGGGCCCGTCCGGGCTTGAGCGCACGCACGGCCGCCACCGCTTCTCCGTTGGGGCCGGCGATGTAGTTGTTCAGCGATGGCGCTGGCGCGGGGAGAACGTCAAGCAGCAGCTGGCGGTTCATGAGAGTTAGCAATCGGGCTTTTCAGGGGCGCTGGAATAGCCATGTTCAGGGGCGCCGGAAGAGCCATTTTCAAAGGCGCCGGAATAGCCAATTCGGGGCGCCACAAAAAGCCAGGAAAAAAAGCCAAGAAAAATCGATGATGCAAGGGCCATGTAGAAACTGGCAAAATCAATACCGGCCAACCCTACACTTTAAACCACCTGGGGCGCTGATGTCGCGTCTGAACGCTCGGCCTGGCGTGGGTTTGCGCCTTACGCGCCTGTCCATGCCCGCGTCATCGTAAAATGCAGGGCGTTCCACCAAAATCCCAGCAATTGTTACATACCCCACGGCATTTCTCATGACGAACCAACCTAAAGCCCCCCTGACCTACCGCGACGCCGGTGTCGACATCGACGCAGGCGACGCCCTGGTCGACCGAATCAAACCCCTTGCCGCGCGCACCATGCGTCCCGGGGTGCTGGCCGGTATCGGCGGCTTTGGCGGCCTGTTCGAAGTGCCCAAGACCTACAAGGAGCCGGTGCTGGTTTCCGGCACCGACGGCGTGGGCACCAAGCTGCGCCTCGCGTTCGACTGGAACCGCCACGACACGGTCGGCATCGACCTGGTCGCCATGAGCGTCAACGACATCCTGGTGCAGGGCGCCGAGCCGCTGTTCTTCCTGGACTACTTCGGCTGCGGCAAGCTGTCGGTGGACACGGCGGCGGCGGTGGTGGGCGGCATTGCCAAGGGCTGCGAACTGTCGGGCTGCGCCCTGATCGGCGGCGAAACCGCCGAAATGCCGGGCATGTACCCGGACGGCGAATACGATCTGGCCGGCTTCGCGGTGGGCGCGGTGGAAAAGTCCAAGATCATCGACGGCAAGTCCATCAAGGCGGGTGACGTGGTCATGGGCCTGGCGTCCAGCGGCGCGCACTCCAACGGCTACTCGCTGCTGCGCAAGATCCTGGAACGCGCCGGCGCCAAGCCGGACGACGATTTCCACGGCCAGAAGATGGTGGACGTGGTCATGGCCCCGACCCGCATCTACGTAAAGCAGGTGCTGGCCGCGCTGGCCAAGCACGGCACCGACATCAAGGGCCTGGCCCACATCACGGGCGGTGGCTTGCTGGACAACGTGCCGCGCATCCTGCAGGACGGTCTGGCCGCCAAGCTGCACCGCGACGCCTGGGAAATGCCCAAGCTGTTCCAATGGCTGCAGGAGCAGGGCGGCGTCGAAGACACCGAGATGTACCGCGTCTTCAACTGCGGCATCGGCATGGTGCTGGTGGTGGACCCGGCCCAGGCCGACGCCATCGCCGCCACGCTGCGCGAGCAGGGCGAGACGGTCAGCAAGCTGGGCGAGATCGTTCCCCAGGAAGCCGGCATGGCGCAGACCTTCGTGGTGTGATGCCGCGGCGATAGCGCTGAAATGAAATGACCGCCGTGATGGCGGTCATTTTTTTTGTGTCGCGAGCGGTCGCCTGGGCACCACGCTCTCGAAGGTGTCTGACACCCCAATGAGACCGACTTCATCCTGCGATGCTGACTCAGGGGGGGCAGACACCTTCGAGAGACACCCTCGAATTAGGAAGTGTTGCCGCCCGTCAGTCCGCCAGCGCCACCGCCACGGCGTCGATCGTCTGCGCGACGGCGTCGGCGGCCAGGCAGTCCACGATCACGCGTTCGGGCTGCGCACGCAGCCAGGTGATCTGGCGCTTGGCCAGCTGCCGCGTTGCCGCGATGCCCTGTTCGCGGGCGGTATCCAGGTCGATCTCGCCGTCCAGGTGCGCCCACATCTGCCGGTAGCCCACGCACCGCACCGACGGCAGGCCCGGATGCAGGTCGGCGCGGGCGTGCAGGCCGCGCACCTCGTCAAGCAGGCCGTGCAGCAGCATGGCGTCAAAGCGCTGTTCGATGCGCGCGTGCAGCGCGGCGCGGTCCGAAGGTTCCAGGCTGATGGTCAGATACCGGTTGGCGTCGTCGTCCGGCTTGCGCTCGGCCCGCTGCAGCAGCGCCGACATCGGCTGGCCGGACAGCTGGCAGATTTCCAGGGCGCGCTGGATGCGCTGGCTATCGTTGGGCGCGAGGCGCGCGGCGGTGATGGGGTCCAGCACCGCCAGCTCGGCATGCAGGGCGGGCCAACCCAGGCGGGCGGCGCGCGCTTCCAGTTCGGCGCGAAGGGCAGGATCGGCCTGCGGCAGGTCGTCCAGGCCGTCGCGCAGCGCCTTGTAGTACATCATCGTGCCGCCCGCCAATAGCGGAATGCGGCCGCGCGCGCGAATCTCCCCGATCAGGCGCAGCGCATCGGCGCGGAATTCCGCGGCCGAATACGACTGGGCAGGATCCAGGATGTCCAGCAGATGCTGCGGCACGCGGGCCTGCTCTTCTGCCGACGGCTTGGCCGTGCCGATGTCCATGCCGCGGTAGATCGTGGCCGAATCCACGTTGACGATTTCGAGCGGCCAGCGTTCGGCGAGCGCCAGCGTGGACGCGCTCTTGCCGGCCGCGGTGGGGCCGGCAAGGCAGATGACCGGGAGCGATGCGGGAGATTGGGAAGACGACAAGCTATTGTCCGCGCAGAAAGAGCTTGTCCAGGTCCGACATGGACCACTGCACCCAGGTGGGCCGCCCGTGATTGCACTGGTCGGCCCGTTCCGTGGTTTCCATCTGGCGCAGCAAGCCGTTCATCTCTTCAAGCGTGAGCTTGCGGTTGGCGCGCACGGACCCGTGGCAGGCCATGGTCGAGAGCAGTTCGTTGCGCTGTTCGGTGAGCAGTCGCGACACGCCGACGGCGCCCAGGTCGCGCAGCACGGCGCGGGCCAGGGTTTCGATGTCGCCGCGCGCCAGGATGGCCGGCACCGACCGCACGGCGATGGACGTGGGGCCTGACGGGCGCATCTCGAAACCCAGGTCGTTCAACTGTTCTTCGAACTCCTCGACCAGCGCCACGTCCTTTTCCTGCGCGTGAAACACCACGGGCACCAGCAGGTCCTGGCGCGGCAGGCTGCGCGCGTCCAGGGCCTGCTTGAGCTGTTCATAGACCACGCGCTCGTGCGCGGCGTGCATGTCCACCAGCACCATGCCGCGGCGGTTCTGCGCCAGGATGTAGACGCCGTGCAGTTGTGCCACCGCCATGCCCAGCGGGTGTTCTTCGTCGGCCGGTAACGCGGCGGACGCGGGCGACGGTTCGCGCAGGGGCGCGGCGCGGGCCGCCGTGTCGTCGGTCAGCGGGCGATAGAGCGATTGCCAGTCGGCGGCGGGGATCCCGGCCGGTTCGGCGTGCAGGCGGAAGGGGACCTGGGTGTGCGGGCGCTGGGGGGCGGGAGAGGGGCGCAGGCCGTAGGCGGCGCCGTTGCCTTGGCCACTCGCGCCAGGGTAAGCGCCGGCATTCGAGCCGCCAGCCGCGGCGCCGTTCAAGCCGCCATTGCCGCCATTCGTGCTGCCGTAGCCGCCATTCACGCCGCCGTAGCCCGGGCGCGGAGATTCCGTCGTGGACGGCGTGGCCGGCCGGTAAGCCGGTGCGGCGGAGTCGGTCGTGGCCGCGTCGCCCGCCGGGCGCGCTACGGTTTCAAATTCGGCGTCTTCAGCGTGCCCCGCAGGCGCAACGGCCGACGAGCCGCCCATCTGGGCCAGCGTCTGGCTGACCGCGTGCGAGACAAAGCGGTGCACGGCGCCGCTGTCGCGGAAACGGACCTCGTGCTTGGCCGGGTGGACGTTCACGTCCACGGCGGCGGGGTCGATGTCCAGGAACAGCACGTACGCGGGCTGACGGTCGCCGTGCAACACGTCGGCATAGGCCGAGCGCAGCGCGTGGCTGACGGTGCGGTCCCGCACGTAGCGGCCGTTCACGTAGAGGTATTGGCGGTCGGCGCGGGCGCGGGCGGCGGTCGGCCGGGTAATCATGCCGGCTAGACTGACCGTGCCGACCGAATGCGACAGCAGCAGACCGTGCTCGGCGAATTCGGCGCCCAGCACGTCGCGGATGCGCTGCGGCGGGTCGGCCGGCAGCCATTGGCGCTGCGCGCGGTCGTGGTGGAACAGGCGGAAGGCGATCTGCGGATGCGCCAGCGCGATGCGCTCCATGGCGTCGACGCAATGGCCGAACTCGGTGGCTTCGGAACGCAGGAATTTGCGGCGGGCCGGCACGGCGTCAAACAGCTGGCGCACGTCGACCGTAGTGCCGGGCGGGCCGGACGCGGGGCCGACCTGCATGCTGCCCGCGTCGATCTGCCAGGCGTGATCGCCGTCGCGGGTGCGGGAGATGATGGACACCTGGGCGACCGACGCAATGGACGCCAGCGCTTCGCCGCGGAACCCCATGGAAGCGACCGATTCCAACTCGTTCAGCGAGCGGATCTTGCTGGTAGCGTGGCGGGCCAGCGCCAGGGGCAGTTCCTCGGGCGGAATGCCGCCGCCATCGTCCGTGACGGCGATACGCCGGATGCCGCCGCCTTCGAGGCGGACCTCGATGGCGCGCCCGCCCGCGTCGATGGCGTTTTCAAGGATTTCCTTGAGCACGGACGCGGGGCGCTCGATGACCTCGCCAGCGGCGATCTGGCTGATCAGCAGGTCGGGAAGCGCAAGGATGGAACGACGTTCGGTCATGAGGCCCAGATCTTATGTAGCAGTGCGGACGATTTTAGCGTCATGCCCCGGTCGGCTATAGTCGCTGACAAATTCCACTCGGATATCAGGGGCGCTTCAATGCTTGAGTTTTTCAATATGGTGCTTCACATCGACCAGACGCTTGGCCTTTGGGTCGAGCAGTACGGCGTGTGGGTGTACCTGGTGCTGTTTCTCATCGTCTTTGCGGAGACCGGGCTGGTCGTGCTGCCCTTCCTGCCGGGCGACTCGCTGCTGTTCATTGCCGGGGCCTTCGGCGCGACAGGGCACATCGACCCCGTTTTGATGTCGGTGTTGCTCATCGTCGCCGCCGTGACCGGCAACTCGCTGAACTACGCCATCGGCCGTTACATCGGGCCGCGGGTGTTCTCGATGAACCTGCGCTTTCTGGACCGCGGTGCGCTGATGCGCACGCACGCGTTCTACGAAAAGCACGGCGGCAAGACGATCGTGATGTCGCGCTTCATTCCGGTGGTGCGCACATTCGCGCCCTTCGTGGCGGGCGTGGCCGAGATGTCGATGGCGCGCTTCCAGCTGTTCAACATCATGGGCGCGCTGTTGTGGGTGATCAGCCTGGTGGCGGCGGGTTACTTCTTTGGCAACATCCCGATCATCCGCGATCACCTGAACACCATCGTGCTGGTGGGCCTGGCGGCGGCGGTCGTGCCGGTAGTGGGGGCCGGTGTCCTCAAGCTGGTGCGCGCGCGCCGCACGCAATAGCGTCCGCGCTGCGCAAACAAAAAGGCTATGCGCCGGAAGGTGCATAGCCTTTTTTCGTGGACCCTGAAATGAGTCCGAGCGCGTGGCCGAATCCCGGCTAGCTCAGATCGCCCAAACGGGCCAGCGGCGGATTGGCCGTGAAGTAGCGCTGGATGCCGGTCATCATGGCCTGCGCCAGCTTGTCCTGGTGCGAGGAGCTGCGCAGCAGCGCTTCTTCTTGCGGATTGCTGATGAAGGCGGTTTCGACCAGCACCGACGGGATGTCCGGCGCCTTCAGCACGGCAAAGCCGGCCTGCTCGACGCTGTTCTTGTGCAGGCGGTTGATCTTCTTGATCTCGTCCAGGAAGGCGTTGCCAACCTTGAGCGAGTCATTGATCTGGGCCGTGGTGGACAGGTCCAGCAGCACTTTCGCGACTTGGCGATCGTGGCTGCCCAGGTTGACGCCGCCGATCAGGTCGGCCGCGTTTTCCTTGTCGGCCATCCAACGGGCCTGCGCGCTGGTGGCGCCGCGCTGGGACAGCGCAAATACCGACGAGCCGTTGGCCGAGGGCTTGACCCAGGCGTCCGCGTGGATCGAGATGAACAGGTCCGCATGCACGCGGCGCGCCTTTTGCACGCGCACGTGCAGGGGCACGAAGTAATCGTCGTCGCGCGTCAGGTAGGCGCGCATGTAGGGCTGGCTGTCGATCAGCGCCTTCAGGCGCCGCGCGATGCGCAGGACCACGTCTTTTTCGCGCAGCCCGGATTTGCCGATGGCGCCCGGGTCTTCGCCGCCGTGCCCGGGATCCAGCGCGATGGTCAGCATGCGCGGCTTGCCGCGGCTGGCGGTGGCGGGGGGCTTGGGCGGGGTGAGCAGGGCGGGCGCCGGCTGCTGGCCGCGCACGCGCGGCGGCTCGGGCGGATCCGCGCGGGTCACCGGGTTGCGCTGGATGTCTTCGAGGATGCGCGCCAGCGGATCGTCCACGTCGGGACCGCTGGATTTGTTCAGGATCGCGATCAGCGGATCCTGCGCGATCTTGGGATACAGGTCGAGCACCAGGCGGTACTGGTAATCGGCCACCGGCTTGAGCGTAAACACCTGCGGCGCCACGGGCTGCTTCAGGTCGAACACCAGCCGCACCACGTTCGGACGGTTCTGCGCCACGCGCAGGCTCTGGATGTAGGGGTCGTCGGGCCGGACCTTTGAAACCAGGTCGTTTAGTGCCGCGCTGAGGGTCAGTCCCTCGATATCGACCACCAGGCGGTGGGGATTTTCAAGGGTGAATTGTTCGGCCTTGAGTTCGCTGTCCAGTTCCAGCGTGACCCGGGTGTATTCGTCTGCCGGCCAGGTCCGGACAGCCAGGATCGTTGCAGCCTGCGCCAGCCTTGGCACGACCGGCAGGACGAGCAGGGTGGCGGCGACGCTGATCAGGCGTCGGCGGGTGGCGCCTGCCGAGGGGAGGGCGCCGTCAGGGGCGGGGGGACAATCGCGTTCAACCATGTTTGTCCTCGAGCGGTGTACGCGGTCAGGCTGGCGTCACGTCCGTCGCCTGCATAGTCCAGGCAGATCAGCAGGTCGGGCGGGGGCAAAAGACCCTCCGCCCGCTCCGGCCATTCGATCAAAACGACTGCTTCGTCACGCAGTAAATCCCGGAATCCTGCGTCCAACCATTCGCGCGAATCACTAAATCTATAAAAATCAAGGTGATAGAAGTATAAGTTAGAAACTTTATAGGATTCAAGCAGCGCGTAGCTTGGACTCTTGATTCGGCCTGTGATGCCGCTTTCCCGCAACAATGCCCTGGAGAAGGCCGTCTTTCCTGCTCCGAGGTCCCCTCGAAGGTGAATACATGCGCCTGGCAGGCCGGTTTTGGCGCCGGTGACCATCGGGGCGAGCTGGCGCGCCAGCGCCTCGGTGGCGGCTTCGTCGGGCAGGTGCAGGGTCAGGGTGGCAAGGGGGGCGGACATGGCGCGGGAGCAGTGGTAAAAAACGAGGATCGGAGCACAGATGGGAGCAATTATAGGAATGCGGGTTTCTGCTAACCTATAACGATTGCTATTCTCAATAATGTCGCGACTTTGCGGCCTTCCGCCGCACGCGACTGACGCCGTCACGGAGTTGTACGCGCCATGAAGACCCGCATCGAAAAAGACACCTTTGGCCCCATCGAGGTGCCGGAAGACCACCTGTGGGGAGCGCAGACGCAGCGCTCCCTGCATTTCTTCGCGATTTCCACCGAGAAGATGCCGGAGCCGCTGGTCAATGCGATGGCGCGGCTCAAGCGCGCGGCGGCCAAGGTCAATGCCGACCTGGGCGAGCTGGACCCCAAGATCGCCGACGCGATCATGCGCGCCGCTGATGAAGTCGTCGCGGGCAAGTGGCCCAACGAGTTTCCGCTGTCCGTCTGGCAGACCGGTTCGGGCACGCAAAGCAACATGAACATGAACGAGGTGCTGGCCAACCGCGCCTCGGAATTGCTGGGCGGCGTGCGCGGCGAAGAGCGCAAGGTGCACCCGAACGACCACGTCAACCGCGGACAATCGTCGAACGACACCTTCCCGACCGCGATGCACGTGGCGGCCGCCGTGGAAGTCGAACACCGCCTGCTGCCGTCGCTGAAGGCCCTGCGCGCCACGCTGGCGGCCAAGAGCGCCAAGTTCTACGACATCGTCAAGATCGGCCGCACCCACCTGCAGGACGCCACGCCGCTGACGCTGGGCCAGGAACTGTCCGGATACGTGGCGCAGCTGGATCTGGCGGAGCAGCAGATCCGCGCCACGCTGCCCGGGCTGCACCAACTGGCCATCGGCGGCACGGCAGTGGGCACCGGCCTGAACGCCCATCCGCAATTCAGCCCCAAGGTGTCGGCCGAACTGGCCCACGCTACCGGCACGGCGTTTGTCTCGGCGCCCAACAAATTCCAGGCGCTGGCGTCGCACGAAGCGCTGCTGTTCGCGCACGGCGCGCTGAAGTCGCTGGCGGCGGGCCTCATGAAGATCGCCAATGACGTGCGCTGGCTGTCGAGCGGTCCGCGTTCGGGCCTGGGCGAGATCAGCATCCCCGAGAACGAGCCGGGCAGCTCGATCATGCCGGGCAAGGTCAACCCGACGCAGTGCGAAGCCATCACGATGCTGGCCGCGCAGGTCATGGGCAACGACGTGGCCATCAACATCGGCGGCGCCAGCGGCAATTTCGAGCTGAACGTCTACAAGCCGCTGGTGATCCACAACTTCCTGCAATCGGTGCGTCTGCTCACGGACGGCATGGCCAGCTTCGACCAGCATTGCGCCGCGGGCATCGAGCCCAACCACGAGCGCATCGCGGAACTGGTGGACCGTTCGCTGATGCTGGTCACCGCGCTGAATCCGCACATCGGCTACGACAAGGCCGCGCAGATCGCCAAGAAGGCGCACAAGGAAGGCCTGTCGCTGAAGGAATCGGCGCTGGCGCTGGGCTTTGTGACCGAAGCGCAGTTTGCCGAATGGGTCGTGCCCGGCTCGATGACGAACGCGCACAAGCCGTCGTAAGCGTCACACGCCGGCCCGCGCCGCCGGTCCCATGAATATGGCCGCCCCGCAAAGGGCGGCCATTTTTCTTGTGAGCGGGCTAGCCGCCCGCCACGAGCAGCCACAACGGGATCGTGACCGCTGAAAACAACGTGCCCAGCGAGATCAGCACGGCGACCATGCGGCCGTCGCCGCCCATGCGCATCGCCAGCACATACGCCGCGGATGCCGTGGGCAGCGCCGCGAACAGCAGCAACATGCGCGCTTCGAGCGGGGGCAGGTCGAGCAGGTGCGCCACCAGCAGCGCCACCGCGGGCAGCGCGACCAGCTTGACCGTCAGCATCCACGCGATCAGAGATCCATAACCCTTGCCGCCTTCCCACGCCAGGCTGGCGCCCACGCAGATGATGCCCAGCGCAAGCGCCGCCGCGCCCAAGCGTGCGAACACCGTGTCGACGGGGCCGGGAAGCTGCAGTCCCGCCAGATTGCAGGCCAGGCCGAGCAACGTGGAAATCACCAGCGGATTGCGCGCGAGTTCGCGCAGCAGGTTGCCGCCGCTGTGGCGCGCCAGGCCATAGACGGCGGCGACATTGGCCATGGGCACTGCGAAGCCGACGATCAGCGCCATGACGGTCTGGCCCGGCGCGCCCGCCAGGCTGGCCGACAGCGCCAGCCCGATATAGGTGTTGAAGCGGAACCCGCATTGCGCGGAGGAGGCGAGACCCAGCGACGAGGGCCGCAGCGCGAGGCCCGCCAGCCACGCCATCGCGACGCCGGCGGCAATGACCGACGCGGTGGCCTGCAGCAGCAGCGCCGCGTTGCCCGCCGTGATGGGCGTGCGCAGGATCGATTGGAACAGCAGCGCGGGGAACAGCACGAAGTAGACGAGACGTTCCGTGCCGGCGAAGAACTCGCGTGAGAAACCCAGTTTGTGACGTAGCGCCCAACCCAGCGCGACCAGCATGAAATCGGGGAGAACCAGGAGTGCAACAGACATGAGGGAGTGGTTTTTCGTCTGGCGCCGGGCGGCGTCGGGCGCGCTATGCGGGTGTAAGCATTTGCTGCTATTCTCCGTCATTCTGGCGGGCGCGTGTGCCACAAGCAACCTATAAATGCGGCGTAGACACGCTGCGCACAAGCAATGCGCCCGCACCGTTATCTGCTGGTCCGTCTACAGGCGGGCACAACACACAACGGTCCGTCTACACACGGGCTCGCAATCTTGGAGGAAACACAACTATGAATAAGGTCCGCTCCCTGGCAGTGGCCATCGCCCTTGCTACCGGTGCTGCCGGCACGTTGGGCGCTTCGGTCGCGCACGCCGCAGACAAGTACCCCAGCAAGGCCATCCGCGTGATCGTTCCGTTCGCGCCTGGCGGTTCCACGGACATCATTGCGCGCCTCGTGACGCAGCGCATGAGCCAGGAACTCGGCCAGCCGATGGTCGTTGAAAACAAGGGCGGTGCCGGCGGCGCCATCGGTGCGGCCGAAGCCGCGCGCGCACCGGCCGACGGCTACACGCTGTCCATCGCCACCGTCTCCACGATGGCTGTGAACCCCGCCTGCCGTCCGAAGGACCTGCCGTACGATCCGATCAAGGACTTCCAGCCGGTCACCAACTTCGCCAACACCGCCAACGTCGTGGCCGTGAACCCCAAGTTCCCCGCCAAGGACTTCAAGGGCTTCATCGAAGAGCTGAAGAAGAACCCGGGCAAGTATTCGTACGGCAGCTCGGGCACCTGCGGCGTGCTGCACCTGATGGGCGAATCGTTCAAGATGGCCACCGGCACCGACATCGTGCACGTGCCCTACAAGGGTTCGGGCCCGGCGCTGGCTGACGCCGTCGGCGGCCAGATCGAAATCCTGTTCGACAACCTGCCGTCCTCGATGCCGCAGATCCAGGCCGGCAAGCTGAACGCCATGGCCATCGCGTGGCCCGAGCAGATCGCCGCCGTCAAGGGTGTGCCGACCTTCAAGGACGTCGGCTTCCCGGTGCTGAACCAGCCCGTCTGGTACGGCCTCCTGGCGCCCAAGGGCACGCCGATGGAAGTCGTGAACAAGCTGCGTGACGCCGCCGTCGTGGCCCTGAAGGACCCGAAGGTCATCAAGGCGCTGGACGAGCAAGGCTCGGCGCCGTCGGGCAACACGCCGGAAGAGTTCGCCAAGGAAATCCAGGAACAGTTCAACTGGGCCCAGGACGTCGTGAAGAAGCAGAACATCAAGCTGGACTGATGCTGCGCGGGGCGGCCTGGGTTGCCCCGATCGACACAGCAACGGGCGCCTTCGGGCGCCCGTTGTGCGTTGTGCTTTGTGCGTTGTGCTTTGCCGGCCGCGCGCGGCTTGTCAGGCGGGCGTGTCCAGCCCTTCCAGCAGCGCGGCGCACGCCGTGCGCAGACGTTCGATCAGGTCTCGGTGCAACGCCGACAGCGGATCCTGGTTGCGCGTCATGATGCTGATCGGCACGCGCAGCGCCGGTTCCAGACGGCGCAGGGTCATGCCGGGACGCAGCATGGCGCGCGCGGTGATGGCGTCAACGATGGCGTCGCCGCAGCCTGCATCGACCAGCGCGCAGGCCACGTAATGGGTCTGCACCTGGATGGCGACCTGCGGCGCCAGGCCCTGCGCATCCAGCGCCAGTTGGAGCAGGGCGCCCGATGCGTCGCCCGCGTCCAGCACGATGAGCGTGTCGCCGGATGCCGTGGCGTCCGCGGTTTCAGACAATTCCGACAGTCTTAGCGGCCCATTCCCGGGCTTGCGGCTCAGGTGCACGAGTTCCGTGTGCCCCAGCCCCATGCGCGTCAGGCCGGGATAATCGTTCGTGTCGAACGTGATCGCCAGATCGAGCTCCCGCGTCAGCAGCCCTTGCACGAGTTCGGCGCTGTGGTGCGTGTGGATGTCGAAGGTGATGCCGGGTTGCGCGTTGCGGCTGTCGCGCACAACGCCGGGCAACAGACCCAGTCCCAACGCCGGCGCGCAGCCCAGCCGCAGATGGCCGTGGGGCCGGTCGCGCAGGTTGGTCGCCAGCCTGCGCACGCTGTTCAGGTCCTGGCTCAGGCGCGCGATCTCCGGGGTGAGGATCTCGGCCTCGCGCGTGGCGACCAGCCGGCCCTTCACGCGGTCGAACAGCTTGAAGCCCAGCTGGCTTTCCGCATGCGCCAGCAGTTTGCTCGCGGCAGGCTGGGAAATGTGCAGCGCGGCGGCGGCTTCGGTCAGGGATCCGGTGCGGCGGATCGCTTCGAATATCTCGATGTGGCGCAGGCGCATGGCGCGGAAATGGGGGGGTGATCCGAAACCGCGATTCTAAGCCGGATGGCGCGCCGCGCGCCGCCACAGGGGCGGCACCGCTACCGCCGTGAAACTGCCACCGCCGCGAAACCGCTGCAGTTGAACCGCGACAGCGGCGCCGCCCTTTGACTATCATGGACGCCAGCCGGATGTCCGGCGACCACCGGAGCCATTCATGCGCCTACGCCGCCACGCCGCCCTGCTGCTCGCCGCCGCGATAACCGGCCTGCCATTTGTTTCCGCCAGTTGGGCGCGCACGCCGCCCGCAGCCGAGGACATCAATCCCGAAGCCGCCAGCGGCGTCCAGGCGCGCCAGCTGGTGCGCGCGCCGCATTTCATGATGGTGTCGGCCAACCCGCTGGCCAGCCGTGCGGGCGAAGCGATGCTGCGGCGCGGCGGCAGCGTGGTGGACGCCGCCATTGCCACGCAGCTTGTGCTGAATCTGGTCGAGCCGCAATCGTCGGGCATCGGCGGGGGCGCGTTCCTGGTGCTGTACTCCGCGGCGGACGGCCAGATCCGCACCATCGACAGCCGCGAGACCGCGCCCGCGGCCGCGCGGCCTGATCGTTTCCTGGATGCCGAGGGCAAACCGCTGCCTTTTGCGCAGGCCGTCAACAACGGCATGTCGGTGGCGGTGCCCGGCCTGTTGCGCGGTCTGGAACTGGTGCACAAGACGCACGGCAAGCTGCCCTGGGCCGACCTGTTCCAGCCGGCTATTGAATTGGCGGAAGCGGGCTTTGCGGTGTCGCCGCGCCTGCATTCGCTGCTGGCCGGCAACAAGGCGCTGCCGCAGCAGGCCGCGGCGGCCGCGTATTTCTATGCGCCGGACGGGACGCCCTGGCCCGTGGGCCACGTGTTGAAAAACCCGGAATTTGCACGCACGCTGCGCGCGGTGGCAACGCAAGGCGCTGATGCGTTCTACCAGGGCGACATCGCGCGCGACATCGTCGCAGCAGTGCAAGGTCACGAGAAGCCCGGTGACCTGAGCCTGGACGATCTAGCCGGTTATCGCGCCAAGCCGCGGGACCCCGTGTGCGGCGCGTACCGCGGCTATCAACTCTGCGGCATGGGTCCGCCCAGCAGTGGTCCCATCGCCGTCCTGCAGATGCTGGGCGAGCTGGAGCAGTTTCCGCTGAGCCGCTACGCGCCGGGCACGGCGCAGGCGGTGCATTATTTTTCGGAAGCCGGCCGGCTGGCCTTCGCTGATCGCGATTTCTACGTGGCCGACCCGGACTTCGTGCGCGTCCCGGTACGCGCCTTGCTGGACCCCGCCTACCTGCGCGCGCGCGGCGCGCTGATCCAGCCGGATCGCAGCATGAAGGTCGCGCTGCCCGGTGACCCCGAAGGCAAGCTGCTGTCGCTGGGCAAGGGCAACGCGCTGGAACTGCCGTCCACCAGCCACCTCGTGGCCGTCGACGCGCAAGGCAACGCGCTCACCATGACGACGACCATCGAAAGCGAATTCGGCAGCAAGATCTTCGTGCGGGGCTTTCTGCTGAACAACGAGATGACCGATTTTTCGTCGTCGTTCAAGGATCCCGAAGGCCGGCTCGTCGCCAACCGAATCGAGCCGGGCAAGCGCCCGCGCAGCTCGATGGCGCCGATGATGGTGCTACGCGATGGCAAGCCTTACGTGCTGGTGGGCTCGCCGGGCGGCAGCGCAATCATCAACTACGTCGCCAAGACGCTCGTGGGCGTGCTGGACTGGGATCTCGATATTCAGTCGGCAATCGACCTGCCCAACATGGGCAGCCGCAACAAGGAAACCGAACTGGAGAAGGGCACGGCGCTGGAAGCATTGGCGCCGGAACTGGAGCGCATGGGCCACCCGGTGCGCATCACCGAGTTTCCCAGCGGCATCCACGGCATCGTCATCGATGCGAAGGGCCTGCAAGGCGGCGCGGACCCGCGCCGCGAAGGGCTGGCGGTGGGCGGCTGACGCCGCGCTGCGGCGCCAGGCCCGGCGGGGGTGTCCTCGCTGAGACGCCGCGGCCAGCGCGTGAGACTGAGGCGCCCGGCTGAGGGCGCCTCAGCCGTGGCGCCACGCATCACTCCAGGGCCGAGGGATCCAGCTCCATCTTGGCCTCGCGGCGCCGCGCCAGCCAGGTCACGAACCACATCACCACGCCCAGCAGCAGCAGCCAGCCGGCGACCTGATACTGGATCACGTCACGGCCCGTCAGCGGCGTAACCAGGAACAGGCAGGCCGCGGCGCCCAGCCACGGGACAATGCGGTTGATGGCAAAGTGCTTGTGCTTGACCTGGTCACGCCGCAGCACCAGCACCGCGACGTTCACGAACGCGAACACGCCCAGCAGCAGCAACGCGGTGGTGCCGCCCAGCGCGCGGATCGCCTGCGAGTCGGTCAGCGACACCAGGATGATGAGGCCGAAGGCCAGCGCCGTCGTGAACAGGATGGCCGTCCACGGCGTCTGGTTCTTGCGGTGCACGTGCGCCAGGAACGACGGCAGCACGCCCTGGCGCGACATGCCGTACAACAGGCGGCTGGCCATCATCATGTTGATCAGCGCCGAGTTCGCCACGGCGAACATCGAGATGATCGGCATGATGTACTCCACGGGCAGATCCGGCGCGGCGCGCTTGACCACCAGTACCAGCGGCGTGCTGCTCTTGGCCAGTTCGCCCACCGGCACCAGCGCAACGGCGCAGATGGACACCAGCACATAGATGAGTGCTGTGATGCCCAGGCCGGTCAGCATGACCTTCGGGAAGATGCGGCTGGGATCGTGCGTTTCCTCGGCCATGTTGACCGAATCCTCGAAGCCGACCATGGCGAAGAACGCGAGCGCGGTGGCCGAGGTCACGGCCAGGAACACGCTCTTGTCCTCGGGCGTGTCGAACGCGACGACGCGCGAGAAATCCGCCTGGCCGCCGGAGATGGCGTAAAAGCCCAGCAGGATGACCATCAGCAGGCCTGACAGCTCGATCAGCGTAAGCACGACGTTGGCCCGGACGCTTTCAGTCGCGCCACGAAAGTTGACCAGCATGACCAGCGTCATGAAGCCCAGCGCGCCAAGCGTGATCCAGTGCTTTTCGGCCTCGATGCCCATCGCGGCGAACAGGTTGGCGGCGAAGGCCTGCGAGGCGGTGGCGGCCGACGTCAGGCCGGAACACATGACGGTAAAGCAGACGATGAACGTCAGGAAGTGCACGCCGAACGCCTTGTGGACGTAGAGCGCGGCGCCCGCGGCGCGCGGGTACTTGGTGACCAATTCAAGGTAGGACAGCGCGGTCAGCAGGGCCACCCCGAAGGCGACCAGGAACGGCAGCCAGGCTGCGCCGCCGACTTCAGCGGCCACTTGCCCTGTCAGTGCGTAGACGCCGGTGCCCAGGATGTCGCCAACAATGAATAGCAGGAGCAGCTTCGGGCCCATCACCCGTTTCAGCTGGCCGTGGTCTTGTGAGTCTGTCGTGGCCATAGTCTTTTATTTCCTCTTATGTGGCTCGCCTTTTTATGTGGCTCGGGAAAGCGTGCAGATGCGACGCAAAATGCAAAAAAAGTCTACGGCGGCAATAGGGCGGTGTGCTGAAACCAAATGTCTAAGTTGTTGCGCGCGGGGATAGCGGTCCACTTCGGACGGTGTCTGACACCTGGCCAAGCGGAAACGCTGCAGCAAAAAAAGCCCGGCGGGCGCCGGGCGGGGGCATCGATGCGGGATCAGTCCTGCCCGGCTGGTGGCGCCAGGTCTGGCGGCAGCTTGCGCAGCGTGGCAGGCGTGCGCGACAGCTTGATGGGCGAGCCCACGCCTTTGTAATCGCCCTGTTCCAGCACCATGCCGCGGTGCCGCGTATGCGGATGCGCGAGCGCCTGATCGACCGTCTGCACGGCGGCGGCAGGCACGCCGGCGCGCAGCAGTTGGTCGGCAAGCGCGGCGGCTTCGTGGCGGGCAAGCAGCGCAGAGAGATCGTCGCGCAGCGCCTGGCGATGGCGCAGGCGGTCTGCATTCGTGGCGTAGCGAGCATCCGCCGATAGCGCCGGCGCATCGAGCGTCTGCGCCAGCATCGCAAACTGGCGGTTGTTGCCCACGGCCAGAAAGATCGGCCCGCTGGCGGTCGGCAAGGTTTCGTACGGCGCGATGTTCGGGTGCGCGTTGCCGCTGCGCTGCGGCACCTTGCCGCTGTAGAAATAATTGGGCGCATGCGGGTGCAGCAGCGACAGCGCGCAGTCATACAGCGTGATGTCCAGGAACTGCCCCAGCCCGCTGCGCGTGCGCTCGTTGAGCGCCAGCAGGATCGCCACCGCTGCGTTCAGCCCCGTCACCATGTCCACCACCGGCAGGCCCACGCGCGTCGCTTCGCCGTCCGCATCGCCGTTTACGCTCATCAGCCCGCACATCGCCTGCGCGCAGGCGTCGTAGCCGGGCAAGCCGCCCAACGGGCCGTCCGAGCCGAACCCGCTGACGCGGCAATGGATCAGCGCGGGGAAGGCCGCCTTCAGGTCTTCATAGCCCAGGCCCCACTTTTCCAGCGTGCCGGGCTTGAAGTTCTCGACCAGCACGTCGGCGTCAGCCAGCAGGTGGCGCAGCAGTTCCTGCCCGGCGGGCTGCGACAGATCCAGCGTCATGCCGTCCTTGTTGCGGTTCACGCCGACAAAGTACGAGGCCGTCTCGCCCAGAAAGGGCGGGCCCCAGCCGCGCGTCTCGTCGCCGCCGGGCGGCTCGATCTTCAGCACGTCGGCGCCGTGGTCGGCCAGGATCTGCGTGCAGTACGGACCGCCCAGCACGCGTGACAGATCGATCACCTTGCAGCCCGCAAGGGCGCCGGCATTGGGTAGGGTGTGAGCCATGGAATTCTTCGCGTCAGTCGATGGAAACGTTGGCGCTCTGGATCAGCTCGCGCCACTTGGGGACTTCGGTGGTGATGAAGGTGGACAGGCCTTGCGGCGTCTTGTCCTGCGCTTCGACGATGCCCTGCATGCGCAGCGTCTGCTCGATCGCCGGATCGGACAGCGCCGTCTTGAAGGCCTGGTTCAGCGTGTTCACCACGTCGGCCGGCGTGTCCTTGGGAGCAACGATGCCGAAGAAGACGCTGACGTCATAGCCCTTCAGCCCCTGCTCGGACAGCGTCGGCAGCTCGGGCAGCGCGTCGGAACGCTGCGCGCTGGCCAGGCCGATGGCGCGCAGCTTGCCCGCCTTGATGTACGGCAGCGCGGTCAGGATGTCGGTGAACGACATCGACACCTGGCCGCCCAGCAGATCGTTCAGCGCGGGGCCGGTGCCCTTGTAGGGGATGTGCATGATCTTGGTGCCGGCCATGCGGTTGAACAGGATGCCGGCCAGGTGCGACGACGCGCCGTTGCCGGACGAGGCGTAGCTCAGCTTGTCCGGATTCTTCTGCGCGTAGGCGATCAGTTCCTGCATGTTGTTGGCGGGCACCGACGGGTTCACGACCAGGATGTTGGGCAGGTGGCCGATGCGGATGATGGGCGCGAAGCTGGTCTCGGGGTTGTAGTTCTGCTTCTTGTACAGGCTGACGTTGATGGCCAGCGGGCCGGACGTGCCGAACAGGATGGTGTAGCCGTCGGGCTTGGCGGACGCGACGTATTCAGAGCCGATGTTGCCGCCCGCGCCGCTGCGGTTTTCGACGATGACGTTCTGCTTGAGCGGCTCGCGCAGCTTTTCGGCCAGGCGGCGCGCCAGCGCGTCGGTGGGGCCGCCGGGCGGGAAGGGCACGACCAGCGTGACCGGCCGCGCAGTGGGGTAGGCGTCTGCGGCAACGGCCGGGGTGGCCGCGACGATGGCGGCGGCCGCCAGGAACAGGGGGGTGAAATAGCGTTTCATGCATGTCTCCAGTGGATGGCGCGCCGGCTGTGCCGCCGGCGTCGGGTTACTGCAAAAGCCGGAAGGGCGTTACAGCGCGTACTGCAGGATGGCCTGGCAGGCCGCGCTTTCGTCAGGCGGGATGGCATAGGGATCGCGCGGCGCCAGGCGGTGCAGCAGCACTTGGTCGGCCAGCCGCGCGCGGCTTTCCAGACCCGTGCCGGTGGCTTCCCAGCGCAACGCGGCCATGGACACCGCGTGATACAGCAGCGATGCGGCCTGGCGCGCCAGCTGGGCATGGTCGCCTTGCGCGGCGTGTTCCGCCAGCGCGTAGGTCTTTTCCAGGGCGCTGGCCTGCAGATCGGCCAGTTCGGACGGGCAGGGCGCGCCGTCGGCCAGCAGGCGGTCGATGTGGCTGCGCAGCGCCGGCAGGGAATGCTCTTTCTTGATGGCGCGCAGGACATCCAGCGCGACGATGTTGCTGGTGCCTTCCCAGATGGAACCCAGATGCGCGTCGCGCACCAGGCGGGGTTCGGTGAACTCCTCGATATAGCCGCAGCCGCCGCGCACTTCCATCGCGTCGCCGGTGACCTTGCGCGCGTCGCGGCAGGCGCGGAACTTGATCAGCGGTGTCAGGATGCGCGCCAGCGCGGGGTCCGCCGCGCCCTGATCGGCATCGGCCAGCGCGCGCGCCGTCTGGAACATGACGCTACGCGCCTGTTCTGTCCACACGATCATCTTGACGAGCTGACGCTGCATCAGCGGCATGTCGATCAGCCGCTTGCCGAAGGCGCGGCGATGCTGCGACACGTAGACGGCCTCGGTGACGGCGCGGCGCATCAGGCCCGCGGCGCGCATGCCGTTGGACAGGCGCGAGTTGTTGATCATGTCGGCCATGTGCTTGAAGCCGCGGCCGCGTTCGCCCACCAGCCAGGCCACCGCGCCTTCCAGACGGATTTCGCCGCTGGCCATGGAGCGCGTGCCCAGCTTGTCCTTCAGGCGCAGGATGCGGTAGTGGTTGTGCGTGCCGTCCGCCAGGTCGCGCGGCAGCAGAAAGAGCGACACGCCCTTCAGGCCGGGGTCCGTTTCGCTGCGGGCCAGCACCATCGCAAAGCCGGCGTCGGGGTTCGAGCAGAACCACTTGTCGCCGTGAATGCGCCAAGTGCCGTCATCCTGCGCTTGCGCCGTGACCTCCGTGGCGCTGACATCCGAGCCCGCGCCTTGTTCGGTCATGAACATGGCGCCCTGGCGCAGCGTATCGAAGTCCTGCGACGTCACCTGCGGCAGCACGCGCTCGACCAGTGCGGGGTCGCCGAACTTGCGCAGCGTGCGCGCCAGCGAGTCCGTCATGCTGACCGGGCAGCACAGGCCGAACTCCGCCTGCACGAAGAGATGGCTGAGCGCGTATTTGGCGGCGGCGGGCATGGGCTCGGGCCAGCCGAGCACACCGCCCCGGTGGGACAGGGCGGCCAGACCGAATTCGCTGTAGGCCAGGCGTTCCAGTTCGACGTAGGCCGGATGCTTGTCGATGCGGGACTCGTCCGTGCCGGCCCGGGTGCGCACGGACAGCGTGGGCGGATGCTTGTCGGCCACGGAAGCCAGTTCGTCCATCACCCCGCCTGCCAGTTCGCCCAGCCGGCTCAGGTGCGGCAACAGATGCGCGTGCAGGGCGGGCGGCAGGTAGCGTCGGCTCAGCGCCTCGGCGTATGGGTCGGCGCTGAACAGGTTCAGCCCGCGGGAATCCGGGACGGGCGTGGCGGTGGCGGCAACGGGCAAGGCAGGGGTATCCATGGCGGCATCCGGGTCGAACGGGGAGATGTCCTATGGTGAGGGCCTTGATTTATCTATTCAAATACTGTTTTGATGTAGATCAATCCAAAAAAAATATAGATATGCCTTAAGGAGGGACGCATGGACTTGGAACCCCGGCTGCTGCGCTACTTCATCGCCGTGGCCGAAGAGCGCCATTTCAGCCGCGCGGCGGCGCGCCTGCACATCTCGCAGCCGCCGCTCAGCTACGCGATTCGCCAGCTGGAAGAGAACATCGGCGCGCGCCTCTTGGCCCGCACCAGCCGGCATGTCGAGCTGACCGACGCCGGCCAGGCGCTCTACCACGAGGCCCTGATTCTGCTGCGCCAGGCTGAAGAGGTCCGCACGCTGGTGCGCCAGGTGGACGCGGGCCTGCGGGGCCGGCTGCGCATCGGCTTCGTGGGGTCGATGCTGTATCGGGGCCTGCCCGCGCTACTGAGCGCCATGCGCACGGAACTGCCCGACGTGGAGCACGTGCTGACCGAACTGAACTCACATGACCAGATCGAGGCGGTGCGGCGCGGCGAGCAGGATCTGGGCTTCATCCACGCCAATCCGGTGCCGGACGGCGTGCAGGCGCGTGATCTGATGGCCGAGCCGTTCGTCGTGTGTCTGCCGGACGCGCATCCGCTCGCGCAGCGCACGTCGCTGCGGCTGGCGGAGCTGGCGGAGGATGACTTTGTCTTTTTCGCGCGGGCGGCCTCGCCCAGCTATTACGAAACCGTGCTGGCCATGTGCGTGTCGGCCGGCTTCATGCCGGCGATCCGGCACGAGGTGCGCCACTGGCTGAGCGTGGCGTCGCTGGTGTCGCAGGGATTGGGGGTGTCGATCGTGCCGGCGTGCCTGTCGCGCAGCGGGCTGGCGGGCACGCGGTTCATTGCGTTTGAACACGATGCGCGCTCGATCAGCCAGGTGATCTGGCCCGATGCGGCGCGTTCGCCCTTGCAGGAGCGCGCGGTGGCGTTGGTGGCCCAGGCGTTTCCGCCGTTGCAACCGCCCGCGGCGGTCCCGTCAAAGGCGTAAGGATCAGCGGAACACGACGGTCTTGTTGCGGTTCAGCAGGATGCGGTGTTCGACGTGGCTACGCACGGCGCGCGACAGCACCAGGGATTCGATGTCGCTGCCCACCTGGGTCAGGTCCTGGGCGGTCATCGTGTGGTCGACGCGTTCGATGTCCTGGTCGATGATCGGGCCTTCGTCCAGGTCCGAGGTCACGTAGTGGGCCGTGGCGCCGATGATCTTCACGCCGCGCGCATGCGCCTGGTGATAAGGACGTGCCCCCTTGAAGCTGGGCAGGAAGCTGTGGTGGATGTTGATCGCGCGTCCGGTCAGCGCGCGGCACATGTCGGCGGACAGGATCTGCATGTAGCGCGCCAGCACGACCAGGTCGATGTTCGCCTCGTCGACGATCTTGAGCACCTGCTTCTCCTGTTCCAGCTTGGTGTCGGGCGTGACCGGCAGGTGGTGGAACGGGATGTTGTAGGTGGCGGCCAGGCCGGCGTAGTCGTTGTGATTCGAGACGATGGCGGCCACTTCGGCATGCAGATGGCCGCTGTGCACGCGGAACAGCAGGTCGTTCAGGCAGTGGCCCTGCTTGCTGACCATGATCAGCAGGCGTTCCTTGCGGCGCGCGTCGTGCAGCTTCAGTTCCATGCCGTAGTCGGCGGACATGGCGTCCAGGCGGGTGCGCAGGTCGTCGGCGGAGGCGCCGACCGGCAGGTCGAAGTGCACGCGCAGAAAGAACCGGCCGGTCTCTTCGTCGCCGAACTGCTGCGAATCCAGGATGTTGCAACCCAGTTCGAACAACAGGCCGCTGACGCGGTAGACGATGCCGGTGCGGTCGGGGCAGGACAGGGTCAGGATGTAGTCGTTGTGCTGCATGGCGGAAATGGATGAATAAGAAAGAGGAAGCGGGCGGAGATCAGGCGGACAGGCGCGCCAGGGTTTCTTCCGCCAGGGCCAGGCTGGAGGTCAGCCCGGGGGATTCGATGCCGAACAGGTTCACCAGGCCCGGCACGCCATGCACGGCGGGGCCGGCGATGACGAAGTCGGCGGCCGGCTCGTGCGGGCCGGAGATCTTGGGCCGGATGCCCGTGTAACCGGGCGCCAGCGCGTCGTCCGGCAACGCTGGCCAGTAGGTGCGGACGGCTTCGTAGAACACCTCGGCGCGGGATGCGTCCAGCGTGTAGTTCTCGGTCCCGACCCATTCGGTGTCGGGGCCGAACTTGGCCTGGCCGCCCATGTCCAGCGTCAGGTGCACGCCCAGGCCGGCGTGCTGCGGCACGGGATAGATCAGGCGCGAAAACGGCGCGCGCCCGGACAGCGTGAAATAGCTGCCCTTGCACAGGTAATCGGTGGGGATGCTGTCTGCCGGCACGCCTTCGATGCGCCGCGCCAGGGCGGGCGCCTGCAGGCCGGCCGAGTTGATCAGCACGTTGCAGGTCAGTTGCATGGCGTCATCGCCGCCGAATTGCAGCTCGAAGCCGCCTTCAGGACGCACACGCCCCGACACGAGCGGGGTATGGAAGACGCATTGGGCGCCCGCGTTCTCGGCGTCGCCCTGAAAGGACAGCATCAGCGCGTGGCTGTCCACGATGCCGGTGGACGGCGACACCAGCGCGGCGGTGCATTGCAGCGCGGGCTCAAGGCGCATGGCTTCTTCGCCCGAGATGTACTGCAGGTCGTCCACGCCGTTGGCGCGGGCGCGCTGGGCGATGCCTTCCAGCTGCGTGGCCTGTTCGGGGCTGGTGGCGACGATGAGCTTGCCCAGCCGCTTGTGCGGCACGCCGCGCTCGGCGCAGTAGGCATACAGCAGATGCTTGCCGCGCACGCATAGCCGCGCCTTCAGGCTTCCGGCGGGGTAATAGATGCCGGCGTGGATGACTTCGGAGTTGCGCGAGCTGGTGCCGGTGCCGATGGCCTCGGTGGCCTCGGCCACCAGCACCTCGCGGCCGGATTGGGCCAGCGCGCGGGCGATTGCCAGGCCGACTACGCCGGCGCCGATGACGACGCAATCGACGTCGACGCTCATGATTTGGCCTTCTCGGCGCGCGTGCCGGCCGGCGTCAGGTCGAATCCGCCGGCGTGAAACACCAGCGGCGGCTCGCCGCTATGACCGCAACGTTCGACTTCTCCGACCATGATGACGTGATCTCCTTCGACATAGCGGCTGCGGTTGCGGCATTCGAACCACGCGGCGCAGTGGCCGTCCAGCATCGGCGTGCCGCCCGGCGCGTAATGCACCTGCAGTCCGGCATAGCGGTCCGGCGTCTTGCCGGTCGCGAAGCGCCGCGCCAGCGCGATCTGATCCGCGCTCAGCACGTTTACCACGTAGCGCTCGCACTGTTCGAAGGCCTCCAGCGACGAGGAGCCCAGCGACAGGCTCCACAGCACCAGCGGCGGGTTCAGCGAGACCGAATTGAACGAGCTGACCGTCAGGCCGATGGGCGCGCCGTCCTGGCCGGCGGTCGTCACGACCGTCACGCCGGTGGCGTAACGGCCCAATGCGGTGCGAAAGAAGACGGAATCGAAATCAGGGGAGGAGGCGGACATGCAGTAGACAGTTCGGTCGGGCGCGGGAGGCACCCGGCGTGGGGACGCCCCGCGACGGGGGCGCCTGTATCAGGGAGACAGGCGTTCGATCTTCCAGTCCGCGCCGTCCGCGACGTAGCGCAGGCGGTCGTGCAGGCGGGACGGCCGCCCCTGCCAGAACTCAAAGGCGGTGGGCTTCAGACGGTAGCCGCCCCAGTGCGGCGGACGCGGCGGCTGTTCGCCGAAGCGTTCACGGAATTCCTTTTCGCGGGCTTCCAGTTCTTCGCGGGTGATGGGCTGGCTCTGGCGCGAAGCCCAGGCGCCGATGCGCGATCCGGCCGGGCGGCTGTGATAGTAGGCGTCCGACTCTTCGGCGGCCACTTTTTCCACCACGCCCTCGATGCGGACCTGGCGCTCCAGCGGCTGCCAGAAGAACAGCAGGCTGGCGCGCGGTTCGGCCAGCAGGTCCAGGCCCTTGCGCGATTCGTAATTGGTGAAGAACGTGAAGCCTTGGTCGTCAAAGCCCTTGATGAGGACGATGCGGGCGCTGGGCTGGCCGCTGGCATCCACCGTCGCCAGGGTCATGGCGTTGGGTTCGGGCACCTTGGCCGCGAGGGCCTCGTCGAACCAGCGGGTGAATTGCTCGAACGGGGAGCGGGCGGCCTGGCTTTCCAGGAGCACATTCTTTTCGTAGCTTTGACGCAGATCAGAGACGGACATGGTCTTAGGGGTTCAGCGTTGATAACAGGGAGTTTATACCGCCTGGAAGACCGGCCCCTCATTGACCCCGCGCAGGCCCCGGGCAAGTTCGCCGCGCCTGCTTGCCCCGTGGGCGTCAGGGACCTTCGGGCAGCGGGTGGCCGTCCAGTTCCAGCCGGCGTGCGATCGCGTCGAGCCGGGCGTCGTGGATGCCGGCGGACCGCAGGGCCTGGGCGGTCTGCACCACATAATCCGTGCACGGGCCGTAGCGTCCCGCCGCGCGGCGTACGATCTCCAGCAGTTCCGGCTCGGGCAGCGCGCGGATATAGGCGGGATTGCTGCGGTTCATGATAAAGACCAGTGCGCGGACGACCCCTTCGTCCGTGGCGCAGTTGATCCAGCGGGGCAGGTAGGCGCCCGTGGACATCTCGCGTTCCCAGAGGGCAGGAAAGTAATTGGGGACCTGGTCGCCCGCCAGCCGGTAGACCACGCCCCGGCAGGAACCGCCTCGATCCAATCCGAACACCAGGCCCGGGCATTCGGGCGTACCCCGGTTCACCCGGGACCACAGGCACAGCGCCCGATGATGGCCGCGCAATGTGGCCAGGCGCCGTTCCTGGAAGTCGAAATCCGGTCGCCAGATCAGGGATCCGTACCCGAATACCCAGACGTCTTCCCCGGCCTGCCAGTGTTTGAGCGCGTCGTCGAGCGAGACTTGGCGTTCTTCTGGCGTCCAGAGCCGGAAGGGCAAGGACGCGCCGGAGATGTCTGAGGGGGAGGACTGCTTGTTCACAACTACGTTTTCCGTTCAGGCTCGTGCGGAGGATTTCGATTGGCCCAGCCCCCGGCCATCAGCGCCACGGAATAGGCCCAGAAAAGCGGGGCAACGCCAATTACCGCACCCAGCGCGCCGAAGGTCAACGGCAGGGACACCTGCGAACCATTGATCAGCGCCATGCGCAGGCCCACGGCTTCGGCGGCGCGGCCCGGTGGTGAGTATTGGTGCAGCATGGACAGCATGCTGGGTTGGCAACAGCCCAGCGCCAGTCCCAGGATGAAAGACAGCACGATCAGGACGGTAACGTCGGTGAACAGCGGGTAAAGCACGAAGTCGATTGCCGCCGTGGCCATGGCCACGCGCACCAGTGTCCAGGATCGCACCCGGCGCTGGATCAGCGGCAAAACCAGCCGGATAACGAAAGTTGCCGCCGCGAACGACGCAAGAATGACGCCGATGGTGGTGGCGGACAAGCCAATCGCCACGCCGAAAATCGGTACGACGAACAGGTGGGTATCCCACGCGCCGGACAGGATGGTGTTCACCATCAGGACACGGCGCAAGGCGGGCACGGCGAGCAATTCGGTCACCCGGCGGCGCTGGGCCTCTCGCACGCCAGTGATGGCAGCGTCGACGGCCTTCAACTGATTGCGCAGCGCATACAGGCCGATTCCCGAGAGCAGGGGCCCGACGGCGAGTAGGCCGAAGGCCGTGCGCGTACCCAGGTGGTCAATGGCCAGACCGGCGATCAAAGGACCGGAAAATCCCGACCCTGCCAGGGCCAATGACATGAACGAGAAATTGCGCAGCCGCTTCTCGGGTTCGGCGTGTCCCAGCAAATCCTGCGTGGCGACCTGATGCAGCATGAAGCCGATGCCGATGCAGCAGGACGCGACCAGCAGCGCGGACTGGGTTTGTGAAATAGAGGGGAGTAGCGTGCCGAAAGCCACCAATGTGGTGCCGATGACCAGCGGACGGACGATGCCGACCCGGTCCACCCAGCGACCCGCTCGGACCGAAAACAGCATGGGCAGCACGGCAAACACCGCCACCAGCGTGCCCACCGTGAATGTGGACAGCCCCATCTGCAGCGCCGTCAGAGAAACGGTGATCCGTCCGCCAGTCAGCGCCACATGATTCATCATTGCCAGCAGGCACAAAAGCACCGCCCCGGAAAATTCCGGGGAACTGGATGGCGAGGAGGGGGATCTGTTGGAGGTAGACACGGCTTAACTGCATTCATTCTGTTCGTAACATCCGGCTATGTCGAGGCGATGCGTTTTTGCGCTGCAGCGGACAGTGACTAGTCACACTGCGAAGTTAACGGTCTCTACCGGACAAGTCGTGCGCTTATTCGGCAAGATGACGGCACGTTCGCGGCAGGCGCGGTAAAACGGTTCCGAAGCAGTGACGGGATCGTTGTATCGTTCACGCAACGGAACCCACCGTGTGGTGCAATCCGTCTACGGTTTTCACCGCTGGTTTGCAGTATTACCGGCGCCGCCCGTGGCGCCTTGCCGTTCCCATCGTCCAGGTTCAATGAAAAAGTCCCGCAGCAAGTTCAAGCGCTACGTCCTGATAGCCGTCATCCTCCTGCTTCTTGTCTTCGGTGCGCGCGCCGCGTTCTTCTCGGCGCCGCCGCCTACCTTCGCCGTGGCCGAGGTGTCCCGCGCGGACCTGGAAGACAGCGTCCTGGCCAGCGGCACCATCGACGCCATCGAACGCGTCAGCGTCGGGGCGCAGGCCACGGGCCAGCTCAAGTCCCTGAAGGTGGAACTGGGCGATCGCGTGAAGAAAGGACAATTGGTCGCCGAGATCGATGACCTGACCCAGCAGAACGAGCTGCGCAACGCCGAAGCGGCGCTGCAGACGCGGCGCGCCGAGCGGGCGGCCAAGGTCGCCACGCTGAAGCAGGCCGAACTGGCGTTCAAGCGCCAGCGCATGATGTTGGCGGCCGACGCCAGCTCGCGCGAGGCCTATGAAACCGCCGAGGCCACGCTGGCCGTGACCCGTGCCGAGATCGCGTCGCTGGACGCGCAGATCGCGCAGGCCGAGATCCAGGTGGACACGGCCCGGGTCAACCTGGGTTACACGCGCATCGTCTCGCCGATGGACGGCATGGTGGTCGCCGTGGTGACCAAGGAAGGCCAGACGGTCAACTCCATCCAGAGCGCGCCCACCATCATCAAGGTGGCGCAGGTGGACACCATGACGATCAAGGCGCAGATCTCCGAGGCCGATGTGACGCGGGTTAAGCCCGGGCTGCCGGTTTACTTCACGATCCTGGGCGAACCGGACGAGCGCTACCGCGCCACGCTGCGCGCGGTGGAACCGGCCCCCGATTCCATCCAGAAGGACGACGCGGCGTCATCGCTGACGTCCTCGACCAGCACCTCCACCAGCGCCGCGGTCTATTACAACGGGCTGTTCGATGTGCCCAATCCCGACGAGAAGCTGCGCATCTCGATGACGGCGCAGGTCTTCATCGTGCTGGGCGAGGCCAAGGGGGCGGTGGTGGTGCCGGCGTCGGCGCTGGGCAAGCGCGGCGCGGACGGACGATACGAGGTGCGCGTGGTGCTGGACGGCAACAAGACCGAGACGCGCCAGGTCCGCATCGGCATGAACAACAATGTGCAGGCGCAGGTGCTGGAAGGCCTGGAGGTGGGCGAACGCGTCGTGTCGGCGGATTCGTCGCCGGCCGCCGCCAAGCCGGGAGCCTGACATGAGCGGTCCGCTCATTTCCCTGTCGGGCGTGCGCCGCGAGTTTCCAGCGGGCGACCAGACGATCGCGGTCCTGAAGGACGTCAACCTCACGATCGAGGCGGGCGAGATGGTCGCCATCGTGGGGGCGTCCGGGTCGGGCAAGTCGACGCTCATGAACATCCTGGGCTGCCTGGACCGGCCCACGCGCGGCGATTACAAGGTCGACGGCCGCAGCACGGGCGAGCTCGATCCGGACGAGCTCGCAGAGCTGCGCCGGGAGCACTTCGGGTTCATCTTCCAGCGCTATCACCTGCTGGCGGACCTGAGCGCGCAGGGCAACGTGGAGGTTCCGGCGGTCTACGCAGGCAAGCGCCGCGAGGCGCGGCTGGAGCGGGCTTCGGCCTTGCTGGCGCGGCTGGGCCTGGCCGATCGTTCCGAGCACCGGCCCGGCCAGTTGTCCGGCGGTCAGCAGCAGCGCGTGAGTATCGCGCGAGCGCTGATGAACGGCGGCGACATCATCCTGGCCGACGAGCCCACGGGCGCGCTGGACACGCATACGGGCCAGGAGGTGCTGCGCATCCTGGAAGAACTGAACGCGGCGGGACACACGATCATCATCGTCACGCACGATATGAACGTGGCGCGCCACGCGCAGCGCATCATCGAGATCAGTGACGGCGAGATCGTCGCGGACAAGCGCAATCCGGACGCGCCGCGCCATCAGACGGCATTGGACGAGGCCCCGGCGATGGCCCAGCGGCCGGCCTGGCAGGCGTATCTGGACCGCTGCGGCGAGGCGCTGCGCATGGCGCTGCTGGCGATGAACGCGCATCGGCTGCGCACGTCGCTGACGATGCTGGGCATCATCATCGGCATTGCGGCGGTGGTGTCGGTGGTGGCGCTGGGCGAGGGCTCGCGGCGCAAGATCCTCGAAGACATCAGCGCAATCGGCACGAACACGGTTGAGGTTTTTCCGGGTAAGGATTTCGGCGACGAGAAGGCGGTGAACATCCGCACGCTGGTGGCGGCGGACGCCGAGGCGTTGGCGCGCGAGTCCTATGTGGACAGCGTGACGCCGGAAGTGGGAACGAGCAATACGCTGCGTTATCGCAACGTGTCGGTGAATGGGTCGATCCAGGGCGTGGGCGATCAGTACTTCCGGGTGCGCGCGATCAAGCTGGCCGAGGGCAAGTTCTTTGACGAGACCAGCGTGGCGCGCCGCGCGCAGGAAGTGGTGATCGACGAGGGCACGCGGCGTGCGCTGTTCGGGTCGCATACGGAGCCCATCGGGCAGGTGATCTTCCTGGGATCGATGCCGGCGCGCGTGATCGGGGTGACGCAGAAGAAGGACACGGTGTTCGGCAGCAACGACTCGCTGAACGTGTGGATTCCCTATACGACGGCGCTGTCACGGGTGCTGGGGCAGCAGCACCTGAAAAGCATCACGGTGCGCGTGAACGACGCGACGCCGCCGGCCGCCGCCGAACAGGCGATCGTGCGGGTGCTGACGCGCCGGCACGTGGTGAAGGACTTTTTCGTGTTCAACACGGATGCGGTGCGCAAGACGATCGAGCGCACGACGGCGACGATGACGCTGCTGGTGTCGCTGATCGCCCTGATTTCGCTGATGGTGGGCGGCATCGGCGTGATGAACATCATGCTGGTGTCGGTGACCGAGCGCACGCGCGAGATCGGGGTGCGGATGGCGGTGGGCGCGCGGCGCAGCGACATCATGCAGCAGTTCCTGATCGAGGCGGTGCTGGTGTGCCTGATCGGCGGGGCGGTCGGCATCCTGTTGTCGCTGGGCTTGGGCGTGCTGGTCAGCAAGGCGACGGGCGGCTCGTTCCAGATGATCTATTCCACGGCATCGATGGTGGCGGCATTCACGTGCTCGACGCTGATCGGTGTGATTTTTGGCTATCTGCCGGCGCGCAACGCGGCGCGCCTGGATCCCGTCGAGGCGTTGGCCCGGGAATGAGGAAGATGAAAGCAGTTTCTCTGGTGTGCAAGCCGCTGGGCGTGGCGCTGTTGCTGGCGCTGGGCGGGTGCGGTCTGCTGCGTACGGATTACGAGCGGCCGGCGGTAAGTGTGCCGGCGTCCTGGACTTATGCGGGGGCGGGCGCTGATGCGGGCGCGCAGGCTTCGCTGGCCGATGGAGGCGACTGGTGGCGCAATTTCGATGATCCGGTGCTGAACAGGTTGGTGGAGACGGCGCTGGCGCGCAATAACGATCTGGCGGCGGCGGCGATCCGCGTGCGGCGGGCGCAGTATCAGGCGGGATTGGCGGATGATCAGCTGATGCCGCAGTTTGGCGGGGACGCCAATGTGTCGCGGGTGCGCAATCTGTATGGGGATCGCGCGATCACGCGGGCCAATTCGGCCGAGCTGACGGTGAGCTATCAGGTGGACCTGTGGGGCAAGCTGGCGCGCCAGCGGGATGCGGCGCAGTGGGAGGCGCTGGCGACGGAGCAGGACCGCCAGGCCGCGGCGCTGTCGCTGGTGGGGACGACGGCGACGTTGTATTGGCAGACGGCGTTCATCAACCAACGCATCGCCAGCAGCGAGGAGAGCATTGCCTACGCGCGGCGCACGCAGGACCTGGTGCGGGCGCAGTACGCGGCGGGCGGGGCGTCGGCGCTGGAGTTGGCCGAGGCGGAGCAGACGGTGGCTAGCCAGGAGGCGGCGCATGCGTTGCTGGTGCAGCAACGGGTGGAGTACATCAATGCGTTGACGATTCTGTTCGATGGGCCGCCGGATCGCATTACGGCGGATCCGATGCGGTTGCCGTCGAGCGCGTTGCCGGAGGCGCGGGCGGGGGTGCCAGCGGAGTTGCTGGGGCGGCGGCCGGATCTGCGGGCGGCGGAGCTGCGGTTGCGGGAGTCGCTGGCTACCGTGGATGCGACGCGGGCTAGCTTTTATCCGCCTGTGACGTTGACGGGGGCGTTGGGGAGTTCTAGCCCGACGTTGTCGGATGTGTTGAAGAATCCGATCGGGACGTTGGGGGCGGGGTTGACGTTGCCATTTCTGCAATGGAACCAGATGCAGCTCAATATCCGGATTTCGAAAGCGGATTTTGAGGAGCGGGTGGTGACGTTCCGGCAGGCGCTGTATCAGGCGATGGCGGATGTGGAGAATGCGCTGTCGAATCGGACGCAGTTGTCGATTCGTGCGGCGCAGCTGGATCTGTCGTTGCGGGCGGCTCGGGAGGCTGAGCGGCTGTACGAAGTCAGGTATCGGGCGGGGGCGGTGCCGCTGCGGGATTGGCTGGATGCGCAGGAGAAACGGCGGGTGGCTGAGGTGGCCAGCGATGAGAATATGCTGAATCGGTTGGTGAATCAGGTCACGGTTTATCAGGCGCTTGGCGGGGATGATGTGGTGGCTGTTGAGGGGGATGGGCTGCGGATGTGACGTTTTCAGCCGGCCGGCGCATCGATTTTCGGCGAAAGTCGGGGGGCGGGTGTCGGTTGCGGTTCTTGTGGTGCTCGGCGGGTGTTTTGGGTGTCGATTGTGGTTCTTGTGGCGCTTGGCGGGTGTTTTAGGTGTCGATTGTGGTTCTTAAGACGCCCGGCGCGTCGTCGGCCTGGGGCGCGCGGG
>NZ_DCYD01000023.1:0-217865 GCF_002331005.1 Achromobacter sp. UBA2119
CTTGTGCTTGCGATTCAGGCCAAACCCAAACCGCTGCACTCGCATCAAGCGCCCACACTTATCGGTTGTTTAATTGTTAAAGAGCGGTCTTACTAAATTCTGTACTGCTAAATTCTGTACTACTTAACTTCAAAATCGAGGCGCTGATTTCTCAGCGCTTAGCGACTATCGAAACGTCAGGGTAAACCCTAATTTTTCGGCAACCGCCAAGCTCTCTACTATAACACAGCTTTTGCAGATTGTGCAACTGGCTTCTGCCTGATTTGCACCGCATCTTGCAACCCCGCTCAACTTTCAAGCGGCTTCGGAAAACCCGAAGGCTGGTTACCGCACAGATGGCTGAAACATCGATTCGGGTAAACCCTGATTCGTCATCACCAGCCAAGCCCAAGACTATAGCACAATTTTTGCAGATCTTGCAACTGGCTTCCGCCTGATTTGCGCCGATCTTTGCAATAACCGCTTGGCCTCATTTCTGACTGCCTTTGCGGCAGGCCGGGGAAACCCGCGAACCTGTTGCACCTGCTTGGCTTCGCTGTTCAAAACTGTTGGAGCAGCGAAGGAGCGAGACTATAGCACAGAATTTTGGCGTGTGGGATCAGCATGACACCCATTTTGCAGAAATGTGATTCTTTTTGGGGACGCAGTCGCGGGCAAGCCGCTGAGTCGGCCTTCTTCGATACTTATCTATATAGAGCGTGCGGGCTCGCCTCTATATATATAGAAGGTACGGGGATGGCTTCGACGGCGGCACCCGCCCCGCTCATTGAGTCTATATACGAAGCTCCGTCGTTTCCTTGATCTGCTGGAGCGCGAAGAAGGAACGCATGTCCACCACCGCCGGGTGGCGCATTAGGGTGTCCATGGCGAAGCGCGAGAAGTGCGCCAGATCGGCGACCTGGATGCGAAGCAGATAGTCCATGTCGCCGGACATGGCGTAACACTCGACGACTTCCGGCCAGAGCTGGACGTCGCGTGCGAAGTCGCTCATGGGTGCGTGACTGGATCCGCTGTGCTTGTTCAGGCGGATATTGACGTACGCGAGCAGCCCGAGGCCTACCTTGGCCGCGTCGATGAGCGCCACGTATTTCTTGATGAAGCCCTGCTCTTCAAGACGCCGCACTCGGCGCAGGCAGGGGCTGGGCGACAGCGAGACGCGGTCTGCCAACTCCTGATTGCTGAGGCGTCCGTCGCGCTGCAGTTCAGCCAGAATCCTTAGATCTGTCCTGTCTAGCTCAATTCCGGACATCTTCAACCCCCCAAATTCGATAACGAGCAATATTATTGCTCAGGTCATCGGCTTTCGCGCCATGTTTGCAATTGTCTGCCCGGCCTTCGTACCTACAATCTGCGTCTAGACTTGAAGAACAAGTCGTCCTCACAAAACATGCAAGGGAGCAGACTTATGAGCAGCGCTTTCCAACCCTGGGACAACCCGATGGGCACCGCCGGGTTCGAGTTCATTGAATATGCCGCGCCGGACCCCGCCGCGCTGCGCAAGGTGTTTGAGTTGCTGGGCTTCAAGGCCATTGCCAAGCATCGCCACAAGGACGTGACGCTGTACCGCCAAGGCGGCGTGAACTTCCTGATCAACGCCGAGCCCGATTCCTTCGCTCAACGATTTGCTCGCCTGCATGGCCCGTCGATCTGTGCGATTGGCTTTCGGGTGCAGGACGCCAACGCCGCCTACAAGCGTGCGCTGGAACTGGGCGCGTGGGGCTTTGATTCCCATAGCGGGCCGATGGAACTGAACATTCCTGCCATCAAGGGCATTGGCGATTCGCTGATCTATCTGGTGGACCGCTGGGCCGGCAAGGAAGGCCACGGCGGCATTGGCGACATCAGCATCTACGACGTGGACTTCATTCCGCTGGATCCGGCCAATGCGCAGACCGACGTCAACTGGCGCGGCGCGGGCCTGACGCTGGTCGACCACCTGACGCACAACGTGCACAAGGGCCGCATGGCCGAATGGTCGGAGTTCTACGAGCGCCTGTTCAACTTCCGCGAGGTGCGCTACTTCGACATCGAAGGCAAGGTGACGGGCGTGAAGTCCAAGGCGATGACGTCGCCTTGCGGCAATATCCGCATTCCCATCAACGAGGAAGGCACCGACGAGAAAGGCCAGATTCAGGAATACCTGGATCTGTACCGCGGCGAAGGCATCCAGCACATCGCCATGGCGACCGATGACATCTATGCGACGGTAGAAGCGCTGCGCGAGACGGGCGTCGTGTTTCTGGACACGCCGGAGACCTACTACGAACTGCTGGATCGCCGCATGCCGAACCACGGCGAAGACGTGGATCGCCTGCAGAAGAACCGGATCCTGCTGGATGGCGCGCCGGACGGCGGACTGCTGCTGCAGATCTTCACCGAAAACCAGATCGGTCCGATCTTCTTTGAGATCATCCAGCGCAAGGGCAACGACGGCTTTGGTGAAGGCAACTTCAAAGCCCTGTTCGAATCCATCGAGCTGGACCAGATGCGCCGTGGCGTTGTGAAGACCGTGGAATAAGGCTTGCAGACGGGCGCCAGGCGTGCGTCTACCAAGCTTGTCCAAACCCCGCTGCGAAGCGGGGTTTTTCTTTGGGCGATCGTCAATCTGACACGCGACGCATCGGGAAAAGCACCGCATGGGAAAAAACCCCACATGCGAGAAGGCCCCGCATTGATCGGTGGAACGATGTCCGCCGTACGAGGCCTTCAGTCACGCGAAACGATCGCCCCCGCTCAGCGAGCCAGGCGATCCTGGAATTGCTTACGGAATTTGGCGACCTTCGGTGCGATCACAAACTGGCAATAGCCTTGTTCGGGATGCAAGGCGAAATAATTGCTGTGATAGTCCTCGGCCTGCCAGAAATGCGCGGGCGCCAGCAGCTTGGTCACGATGGGCGCATCGTAGACTTTCTGCGCCTCGACCTCTGCGATGACGGTCTCGGCCTGCTCGCGCTGCGAGTCGTTCTGCCAGAAGATGGCGGATTCGTACTGCGGGCCGATGTCGTTGCCCTGGCGACCCGGCGTGGTGGGATCGTGAGTGGCGAAAAAAACGCGGAGCAGATCGCTGTACGAAAGTTCGGCCGGATCGAATTCGATGCGCGCGACTTCGATGTGGCCGGTGTCCTTGCCGCAGACCTGTTCGTAGCTGGGATTGTCGACGTGTCCGCCGGCGTAGCCCGGCAAGACGCTCTTGACCCCGCGCAGATCGACAAACACTGCTTCGACGCACCAGAAGCAACCGCCGCCAAGTACGGCGACTTCATTGCCCGGTGATGGTTGTTCTGCCATGACGATTCCTTTGCTGTAGACGGCCGCTGCGCGCGGCCGGCGCCCCCGGCTTGGTGCCGGGGCATAAGAATAAGGCTACTGCTTTGCCGGCGCCAGCGACAAGATCCATTCGGCCAAAGCGCGGGCGTCTTCAGGCGTGACGTGGGTCTGGGCGGGCATGGGCACCGCGCCCCAGGCGCCGCGGCCACCGCCGCGGATCTTGCCCGCCAGGTAATCCACCATGGCGTCGCCCTGCCCCGCGTATCGTTCCGCCACGCTCTTCAAGGGCGGCCCGACCCGTTTGGCTTCCACCTGATGACAGGCCATGCAGGCCTTGCTCTTGGCCAGATCCAGGCCAGTGGTTTGCGCATGCACCGCGCCAGCGCCCAGGGCGCCGGCCGCGGCCAACAACAGACTAATCTTCAAACGCATCGGTTACTGCCCCACGGCTGGCGGTGCTGGCGAGCTTGCCGAACTTGGCAAGCACACCGCGTGAATAACGCGGCTTGGGCTGGACCCAGGCCTGGCGACGAGCCGCCATCTCTTCGTCGCTGATGTTGAGCTGCAGCAGCAGCTTGTGGGCATCGATGGTAACCGAATCGCCTTCCTGGATGAGGGCGATGGGACCGCCCACGTACGCTTCGGGCGCGACGTGGCCCACCACCATGCCCCAGGTGCCGCCGGAAAAACGGCCGTCTGTGATGAGACCCACGGTTTCGCCCAGCCCCTGCCCCACAAGCGCGGACGTGGGCGCCAGCATCTCACGCATGCCCGGACCGCCCTTCGGGCCTTCGTAGCGGATGACGACGACGTCGCCGTCGCGGATCTGCTGTGCCATGATGGCCGTCATCGCGTCGTCTTCGGAATCGAACACGCGTGCGGGTCCCGTGATGACGGGGTTCTTCAGCCCAGTGATCTTTGCGACGCAGCCTTCCGGCGAGAGATTTCCCTTCAGGATAGCGAGGTGCCCTTGCGGATAGAGCGCGCGATCGATCGGCATGATGACGTCCTGATCCGCGCGCGGCACGTCGGGTACGTCGGCCAACGTTTCCGCGATGGTCTTGCCCGTGATGGTGATGCAATCGCCATGCAGCAGGCCCGCGTTGAGCAGAAGCTTCATGACTTGCGGAATGCCGCCGGCACGATGCAGGTCGGTGGCCACGTACTTGCCGGACGGCTTCAGGTCGCACAGCACGGGCACGCGCCGGCGGATGCGTTCAAAGTCGTCGATAGTCCACGGCACTTCAGCGGCGTGCGCGATGGCCAGGAAATGCAGCACCGCGTTGGTGGAGCCGCCCGTGGCCATGATGACGGACACCGCGTTCTCGATGGCTTCGCGCGTGATGATGTCGCGCGGGCGCAGATTGCGCTTGACCGCGTCGACCAGCACGCGCGCGGACTCGGCGGCCGAAGTGACTTTTTCCTCGTCTTCGTTGGCCATCGTGCTGGAATACGGCAGGCTCATGCCCATGGCTTCGAATGCCGAGCTCATCGTATTGGCGGTGTACATGCCGCCACAGGAGCCCGAGCCGGGAATCGCGCATTTCTCGATCTGCTTGAAATCTTCTTCGGGCATGCGGCCCATGGTGTATTCGCCAACGGCCTCGAACACGGACACAATGGTGAGATCGTTGCCCTTGTAGCGGCCTGGCTTGATGGTGCCGCCGTAAACATAGATGCCCGGCACGTTGGTGCGCGCCAAGGCGATCATGCCGCCGGGCATGTTCTTGTCGCATCCGCCGATGACGACGACGCCGTCCATCCACTGGCCTTGCGCGGCGGTTTCGATGCAGTCGGCGATGACCTCGCGCGACACCAGCGAGTACTTCATGCCTTCGGTGCCCATGGACATGCCATCGGAAATGGTGGGCGTGCCGAACACCTGCGGATTGGCGCGTGACGCGCGGATCGCGTCGATGGCGGCGTCGGCCAGCCGTTGCAAGCCGCTATTACAGGGCGTGATCGTCGAATGGCCGTTGGCCACGCCGATCATGGGGTTCTGGAAATCTGCTTCTTTGTAGCCCAGCGCGTAGTACATGGCGCGATTGGGTGCGCGCGCGACGCCTTCGGTAATGTGGCGGGAACGTTCGTTGTGCGGCATGGTCAGTGTCTCCTGTCGGCCGTCGGGGCGCGGACATGGCGAACGCACCCGGGGAAGCTGGCTCGCTTGGCATGCGAATCTTCAGTGCTCGCCGGTTATTATCATTCAACTTTATTGTGTCGGGCAGAACATGCTGGAATATCCAAAAATCGACCCCATCGCCCTGCAGATCGGGCCGCTCGCCATTCACTGGTATGGGCTGATGTACCTGGCGGGCTTCGCGCTCGTGTATTTGCTGGGCCGCCATCGCATCAAGAGCGGGCACACTACATCGCTGAACGTGCGGGACCTGGAAGACCTGATCTTCTATAGCGTGCTGGGCGTGGTGCTGGGGGGAAGGCTGGGATATGTGCTGTTCTACAAGCCAGGCTATTACCTTTCGCATCCGCTGGAAGTGCTGTACCTGTGGCAGGGCGGCATGTCTTTCCACGGCGGCCTGATCGGCGTAATCCTGGTGATGCTGCTGTTTGCGCGCAAGAAGGGCCTGCCGTTCTTTGCAATCAGCGATTTCATCGCGCCGTTGATTCCGCTGGGCCTGGGTTTTGGCCGGCTGGGCAACTTCATCAATGGCGAGTTGTGGGGCCGTCCCACCGATGTGCCGTGGGCGACGGTATTTCCCGACAGCGGCGACGGCCTGCCCCGCCATCCCTCGCAACTCTATGAGCTGGGCCTGGAAGGCATCGTGCTGTTCGCGCTGCTGTGGTGGTTTTCGAGCAAGCCGCGCCCGCTGGGCCAGGTGAGCGGATTGTTCCTGATGGGTTATGGAACGTTCCGCTTCCTGGTGGAGTTCACCCGCGAGCCCGACAACTTCCTGGGTCTGCTCGCGGGTGGATTGAGCATGGGACAGTGGCTGTCCCTGCCGATGGTCGCCTTGGGCGCCATCATGTTCAGTCTTACTGCAAAACGATCGTCCCGTTGACGGCGACGCTGACCGTCACGTTCCCTGCTTCAAGGGGAACGCTGACGTCGGCGCTGCTGAAGGAACCGCCCTTCGCCATGGCCGCGCCCATCATGCGCGGCATCGGCGCGGGAGCGCCGGAGCCGCCGAGATCGAGCTTGGACAGGCGGTAGCCGGAGAAACCGAACGCGTTGGCCGCGGCCAATGCGCGGTCCTTGAAGGCCTGTGCCGCTTCTTTGAGCAGCTTGCGCTCTTCGGCTTCACGCGCGGCGTCCGACAGCGAGAAGCTGATGTTGGAAATGGCGGTCTTGTCGGAAAGCTTGGAAGCCAGGGCCGCGGCAGCCGCGAAGTCCTTGGATTCCAGCACGATCTCGCCCTGGCCGCGCCACGAGGCGATCTTTCCCTTGTTGTTCATGTTGGGCCAGACGTTGAAGTTGCTGGTGCGCACTTCCACGTCCTTGGTGTCGCGCGCGCGCTTGACCACGTCTTCGAGCGCAGCGGTCAACTTCTGGCCGGCGGTCGGCTGATCCGGCGCTTCGACTTCGGCGGACAGGGCGATGCGGACGGTGTCCTGCTTGACCTCGGACGACACCATCGCTTGCAAGGTCAGCTCCGGCGCACGGTTCGCGGCGGACTCGGCAGCGGCCGCCGGTGCGGGCGCCTGAGCCTGCGCGAAAACGGGTTGGGCCACAGCGATGGCGGCCACGGCTGCGCACGCCGCACCAAGCCTGGTGAGCGAAAAAACAGGGTGTTTGAACATGGACTGGTCCTATGTGGGAGGACGAAGGGGAATTGCCGAGAGGCACCCGACGCGGACCTGCTCCATGGCAGGTCCGCTGGGATAGATGCCCCGCCTGTGCCGTCAAGGCCGGCATCTCGAACCCTGAGGTTCAAGGTGGTCGCGTTCCGAAGAGCATCGGGTTCGTCTGCAAGAGACAATCACTCCAGCTCTGCACTCCCGCAACCAATATGCCAAAAAGACATAGGTTCAGAGAATGTATGGCCTAGTCACGAACACGGCAGGGACAAACTTGAAAATCTTGAATGCAGCCTATGAACGTTAGAGCAGTTTTTCCTGACCCGACAAGGCGTCATCGAGTACTGCGTTCATGTCCTCAATTCTACGCTTGAAGTCGCCGACCGCCAAACCGCCCAGCGGACCGTCCGGCGCTTTCATTGCAAGCAGCTCGCCAGCGATCTGCAATGCAGCCATCACAGCGATGCGTTCGTTGCTGGAAACCTTGCCCGTGCCCTGGATGCGCAGCATGAGCTGATCGACATGGCGCACGGCAGCCAGCAGCGTGGGCTTTTCTTCGGCGGAGCACGCAAGTGAATACTCACGGCCGAGGATCGATACGTCTACACGTTCCATTTAGTGTTGCTCTCCGGACGGCGCACCCGGCAAGCGGGCCAGGACGGCGTCGATGCGCTCGCGGGCCGAAGCGGCGGCCACACGCAAGCGCTGTAGTTCTGTGTCGCGCGATTGCAGGTTGCCCTGCAGTTCGCTTTCGCGGGCGGCGAAGCGCGATTCGAGCGCTTGGCGTTCGGCGGTTTCGCGAGCGAGTTGCTCGCGCAGCGCGGCTTCTGCCCGCTTGGCGTCCTCGAGCATGGCCGAGACGGCGCCGTCGTTATCTTGAAGCTTGCTTTGCAGCGTGACGACCTCGGCCTCGCGATCAGCAGCGCGCTGCTTGAGCACACGCTGCTCGGCTTCGAAGTCGTTCAGGCGGAGACGCAACGCGTCACGCTCGGCGTGGAGTTGGCGGGTGCGTTGCACCAGTTGCCCGATTCGGGCGGCGAGTTGGTCTAGATCTTGCAGCATGGGCGCTATCGTAAACCATCCTGGGTTGGACCGGGCCTCTTCACGCAAGGTGAGAAACCCGGCAATATTCAGTAGGAAATACGGTTGGGTTTGGCGCGCGAAGGTTACCGGCTCTTGCCTGCCAAGAAAAGTCCCCATCCGTCGAAATTGCCGCATCCGGCCGATCCGGCTTTCGTGAATCTTTCTATAAACTTTCACTTGGCTTTCAAAAAGCCCTCAAACTTCTGACCGCGTTACAAACGGGGATCGGGAGTTCCCCAATTCTAGGGAAAACCCCAGCCTTTCACAGACCTTACAGGGTTTGCAGCGTGGCGGGCGTCCATTACCATTCGGCCTTTCAAGAAACCACGACGTCGCTTTCAGAATAATTAATGGCACCCCGAAGTGCCTTTTTTGTGCCTGTCACTCGCCTTTCGGCGAGCGTCCATCCGGCTACAAACCTCTTTTATCTACATGCTGTAAACAGGAGCCAACCAATCATGCAGCTACGCAATCGACAGGATTTCTGGTCGGGGGTGATGTTCATCGCTCTCGGACTGGGATTCGCCTGGCAGGCCAGCAGCTACCAAATGGGTACTGCTGCCCGAATGGGACCAGGGTACTTTCCTTTCTGGCTAGGCATTGTTCTCGCATTGCTCGGCGCCATCGTGCTGCTTGGCTCGCTGTCCAAGAAAGCCCATGAAACTCACGTCGACAAGTTCGACTGGCGCATCGTCTTCCTGGTGGTGGGCTCCGTCGTGCTGTATGGCGTGATCCTCAAGCTGCTGGGCGTGTACATCTCGGTGTTCGTGCTGGTGGTCGTCAGCAGTCTTGCCAGCCATGAATTCAACCTGAAGGTCGCTGTTGCCAACGGCATCTTCCTGGTGGTGTTCACGTACCTGGCATTCATCAAGGGGCTGGGGCTGATTTTCCCGCTGTGGCCGTCGTTTCTGGGCATGAACTGAGGAGCAACCGGTCATGGAATTGTTTGACAACCTGATGATGGGTTTCTCGGTGGCGTTCACGCCCGAGAACCTGATGTACGCACTGCTGGGCTGCATCCTGGGGACGCTGATCGGCGTGCTGCCGGGCATCGGCCCCGTTCCGACCATCGCAATGCTGCTCCCGATCACGTACGTGCTGCCCCCGGTGGCCGGCCTGATCATGCTGGCGGGTATTTACTACGGCGCCCAATACGGCGGCTCCACGACGGCCATTCTTGTGGCGTTGCCAGGAGAAACGTCCGCGGTGGTGACCGTGCTGGACGGTCACCAGATGGCCCGCAACGGCCGGGCGGGCGCTGCGCTGGCAATTGCCGCGCTGGGTTCGTTCTTCGCCGGTTGCGTTGCCACGCTGCTGCTGGCTGCCTTCGCGCCCCCGCTGGCTGAAGTCGCGTTCAAGTTCGGTCCTGCCGAGTACTTCTCGCTGATGTGCCTGGGCTTGGTCGGCGCCGTGGTGCTGGCTTCGGGTTCGCTGCCCAAGGCAATCGCGATGATCATCCTGGGCCTGCTGCTCGGCATGGTCGGTACCGACGTCAACTCGGGCGTTGCCCGCTTCGACTTCGGCGTGCCGGAACTGCAAGACGGCATCGACTTCGCCATCGTGGCCATGGGCGTGTTCGGCTTTGCCGAAATCATGACCAACCTCGAGCAGAAGGAAAACCGCGTCGACATCACCGACAAGATCGGCACGCTGTATCCGAACAAGCAGGAGTTCAAGGAAGCCGCTCCGGCCGTGCTGCGCGGCACGGCGCTGGGTTCGGCCCTGGGCATCCTGCCGGGTGGTGGCGCGGTGCTGTCCTCGTTCGCCTCCTACACGCTGGAAAAGAAGATCTCGAAGAATCCGGAACGCTTTGGCAAGGGCCACCCGGCCGGCCTGGCAGGTCCGGAATCGGCGAACAACGCTGCAGCCCAGACCTCGTTCATTCCGCTGCTGACGCTTGGTATCCCCGGCAACGCCGTGATGGCGCTGATGGTGGGCGCCATGACGATCCACAACATCCAGCCCGGCCCGCAAGTCATGACGAGCCACCCGGAGCTGTTCTGGGGCCTGATCGCCTCGATGTGGATCGGCAACCTGATGCTGGTGGTGCTGAACCTGCCGCTGATCGGCCTGTGGGTCAAGCTGCTGAAGGTGCCCTACCGCATCCTGTTCCCGGCGATCCTGGTGTTCTGCACGATCGGTGTGTATTCACTTAACTACAACCCGTTCGACATCTTCACGACGGCCATGTTCGGCATCATCGGGTATGTGTGGTCGAAGCTGAAGTGCGAAGGCGCCCCGCTGCTGCTGGGTCTGGTGCTGGGTCCCATGATGGAAGAAAACTTCCGCCGTGCCCTGCTGCTGTCCCGCGGCGACTTCTCCACCTTCGTGACGCGTCCGCTGTCGGCAACCCTGCTGGCCGTCGCCGTGTTCCTGGTGATCCTGGTGGCCCTGCCGGCCATCCGCAAGAAGCGCGAAGAAACCTTCGTCGAAGAAGATTAAAGGCACAACGCGCCGCCCGTGCGGCGCCCTGTCCTGCTAAAAAACCCCCGGGCCTTGCTCGGGGGTTTTTCTTTGCGCGAACGTCGTGCATTCGGCTGAAGACTACTGAAAATTACCTACAGCAACAAATCGTACATAGCCGATTTCATCTACGTTAAGCTACGGGTTTACCCCACGCGATGATTCGACATGAATTTCGACTGGAAGAATCCGTATACGAGTACCCGCACGCCCGTCTTTGCCCGCAACGTCGTCGCCACCTCCCAGCCACTGGCTGCGCAGGCCGGCCTGCGCATCCTGGCGCAAGGCGGCAATGCCGTGGACGCGGCCATTGCCGCGGCGGCAACCCTGGCGATGGTCGAACCCGTCAGCAACGGTTTGGGTTCGGATTGCTTTGCCATCATCTGGGACGGCGCCAAGCTGCATGGACTTAACGCTTCCGGACCGGCGCCTGCCGCCTGGAACGTGGACTACTTCCGGCGCAAGCATCAGGGCGCGGTGCCGGCGAGGGGTTGGGACAGCGTGACCGTCCCGGGTTGCGTGGCCGGCTGGGCTGCGTTGCACGAAAAGCTGGGCCGCCTGTCTTTCGCCGACATCCTGGCGCCCGCCATCGAATACGCCGAACGCGGCTTTGCGATCACGCCGATGGTGCATCAGAAGTGGACCGCGCAGGCTGACGTGCTGCAGCCGCAGCCCGGCTTTGCCGACCACTTCCTGCCGCGCGGCCGTGCGCCGCACATCGGCGAACACTTCGTGCTGCAAGGCGCGGCGTCGACGCTCAAGCGCATTGCGGCAACCAGCGGGCGCGACTTCTACGAAGGCGAGACGGCGCACAAGCTGGTGGCGCACGCACAAGCGCACGACGCGGCCCTGACGCTGAAAGATCTGAGCGACTACACCCCCGAGTGGGTCACGCCGATCAGCCAGGCGTACCGTGGCCATACGCTGCATCAGATTCCGCCCAACGGCCAGGGCATCGCGGCGCTGATTGCGCTGGGCATCCTGCAGAACTTCGATCTGGCGGCGCGTCCGATCGATCATCCCGAGACGCAGCATCTGCTGATCGAAGCGATGAAGCTGGCGTTTGCCGACGTCTATGCGCACGTGGCCGACGCGCGCCACATGCGGGTCGCCCCGGAAGAGATGCTGCGGGCCGACTACCTGGCCGAGCGCGCGCGACTGATCGATCCGCGACACGCGCAGACTTTCGCGACCGGCCATGCGCCGCAAGGCGGCACGGTCTACCTGACCGCCGCCGACCGCAACGGGATGATGGTCAGCTTCATCCAATCGAACTACATGGGATTCGGATCCGGCGTCGTGGTGCCGGGCACGGGCGTCAGCCTGCAGAACCGTGGCCACTGCTTCAGCGCCGATCCCGAGCACGCCAATGTGGTCGCGGGCGGCAAGCGGCCGTTCCACACGATCATTCCGGGCTTTCTGATGCGTGATGGCGCGCCGGTGATGAGCTTTGGCGTCATGGGCGGCAACATGCAGCCGCAGGGCCAGATGCAGGCGCTGGTGCGCATGCTGGACTATCGCCAGCAGCCGCAGGCCGCTTGCGATGCACCGCGCTGGAAGTGGAACCAGGGCCTGGAGGTGGACCTGGAGCCGACGGTATCCCCTGCCGTTGCACAGGGACTGCGGGAGCGCGGCCATGTGCTGCAGGGCATGGACGATCCGTACATGGACTTCGGATCGGGGCAGTTCATCTGGCGGTTGGGCGATCCGGCCGTCGACGGCTACGTCAGCGCCAGCGATAGCCGCAGAGATGGACTCGCCGCCGGCTTTTGATTGCGTTAAGGTTAGTGTCCTGAAACAGACCTACCCTTATTCAGCGGAGTCCATTGCATGGCAACGATCGGTACCAAGAGCTACGACGCAGCCGTAGCCCAGAAAGTCGCTTTCCTCGGATTGGGCGTGATGGGCTTGCCCATGGCCGGTCACCTGGCCCGCGCCGGGCATGACGTCACGGTCTACAACCGGACCCCCGCCAAGGCGCAGGCCTGGGTCGCCGAGTTTGGCGGCCATAGCGCGGCCACCCCGCGCGAAGCCGTTGCCGGCGCGCAGATCGTCTTTGCCTGCGTGGGCAATGACGACGACCTGCGCAGCGTCGTGCTGGGTCCTGACGGCGCGTTCGCCGGCATGGCGTCGGGCGCCGTGTTCGTCGACCACACCACGGCTTCCGCCGATGTGGCGCGCGAACTGCACGCGAAAGCCAAGGAGCTGGGCCTGAACTTCGTGGACGCCCCCGTCTCGGGCGGTCAGGCAGGCGCCGTCAATGGCGTGCTGACAGTCATGTGCGGCGGCGAGCAGGCGGTGTTTGACGCCATCCAGCCCGTCGCCCAGTGCTTTGGCCGCGCGGTCACGCTGGTCGGCCCCCCGGGCGCAGGCCAGCTTGCGAAGATGGTCAACCAGATCTGCATCGCCGGCATCGTGCAGGGCCTGTCGGAAGCGATCGCATTCGGCCAGGCGGCCGAGCTGGACATGAAGCAGGTGCTGGACGTGATCAGCAAGGGCGCGGCGCAGAGCTGGCAGATGGAGAACCGCGGCGGCACCATGGTCGACGACAAGTTCGACTTCGGTTTCGCGGTGGACTGGATGCGCAAGGATCTGGGCCTGGTGCTGGCGGAGGCGCGCAACAACGGCGCGCGTCTGCCGCTGACCGCGCTGGTGGATCAGTTCTACGGCGACGTCCAGAAACTGGGCGGCGGACGCTGGGACACGTCCAGCCTCATCAAGCGTCTGCGCGACTAAGCCAGCCGTCCTGGCCCAATGCAAAAGGCGAGCCTTCCGGCTCGCCTTTTTGTTTGATCCGGCAGCGCCGCCGGGTCAGGCGGCGAGCGAGGCTTCGCTGGCAGCCGGCAGCAGCGCGTCGATGCGTTGCTTGGCCAGGGCCAGTCCTTCCAGCGCGGCCACTTCGCCCATGGCCATGCCTTCCGCGGCGATGAAAGTCACTTCGGTCATTCCCAGGAACGCCAGCATCTGGCGCAGGTAAGGCGTCATCGTGTCGGACGGCGTGCCTTCCGCCTTGCCACCACGCGCGGTCAGCACGAGCACCTGTTTACCCTTGACGAGCCCCTCGGGCACGCCTTCCGACGTATAACGGAACGTGACGCCGGCGCGCGCCAGGTGATCCAGGTAGGACTTGAACTGCGCCGGCAGGTTGAAGTTGTACACGGGCACGGCGAAGACGATGCGATCGGCTTCCATCACTTCGGCGACTAGCGAGTCGCTCAGTTCGACCAGACGCTGTTGCTCAACCGAGCGCGATTCAGCGGGCGTGAACAGGGCGCCAGCGGTGTTGCCGTCGAAATAAGGAATGGGTTGCGCGCCGATGTCGCGAACCTTGATGGCCGAGGCCGGGTTCGACGCCTTGATGCGGGCGATCAGGTGATCGGCCAATTGCTTGCTGTTGGAACGTTCGCCGAGAATCGAGGAAAGGATGACCAGGGTTTTCATTGCAGATATCTCCAGTGGGCCCGCCCGGGGTGGACGGTCTGGATCTGTCAGCGCCGCACCCGTCAGGATGATCGGGCGGGGCCTTGCCGCTTGGGCGGCGTTGGCAGATCCGTTGTGCATGGCGACACTGTAGTAGGACCGATTGAATACATAAATACGGGTATGATGAACTGTTCGTTCCAAACATAGAACAATCATGCAAGATCTCAATGACCTCTACTACTTCTCGCAAGTCGTCGAGCAAGGAGGCTTCAGCGCCGCAGCGCGCGCGCTGGACATTCCGAAATCCCGTCTATCCCGCCGTATCTCCCACCTGGAAGAAAGCCTGGGGGTGCGTCTTTTGCAGCGCACCACCCGCCGGCTTCGGCTGACGTCCGCCGGCGAGCGCTATCTGCATTACTGCCGGGAGATGGCCGCATCGGCGCGTGCGGCGGACGACGCGATGCGGCAGTTGCAGGCGGAGCCGACCGGCCCGGTGATCGTGAGCTGCCCGGTGTCGATCGCGCAGGACGTGCTGGCCCCGCTGCTGCCGGAATTTCTGGACGCGTGGCCCGCAATATCGGTGCAACTGCTGGTGACCAACCGGCGGGTGGATCTGATCCGCGAAGGCGTGGACCTGGCGCTGCGGGTCCGCACGAAGCTCGACACGGACGCCGAATTGGTCGTCCGGCATCTGGGCACGGCGCGCGGCACGCTGGTGGCCAGCCCCGGATACCTGCAGCGCCACGGCGCGCCCGATACGCCGCAGGACCTGGCGTCGCACGTGACGCTGAGTTTCAGCGATCCGCAGAACGAAGTGCGGTGGCCGCTGCGCAATGACAAGGGCGAGGAGGTGCAGATCGAACTGAAACCGCAACTGTCGTGCAACGACTTCATCGTGCTGACGGAAGCTGCCGTGCGGGGACGCGGCATCGCGTTGCTGCCGTCGATCGCCACGCAGGAGGAACTGCGCCGCGGGCAGCTGGTGCCGGTGCTGCCGCAATGGCAATCGCCCGAGGGCATCGTGCACTGCATCTATCCGTCACGGCGGGGCATGATGCCCGCCGTGCGGACGCTGCTGGATTTCCTGTCGCAGCGCCTGCCCTCGATGTACGAGCGGCTGGAGAAAGCCGTGACGCCCGCGCCTCAGTAGCCGCGCGAGCGCTCCACGACGCCGGTGATGGATTCGCCGCGCATCAGTTGCGCGACCTTGCCCGCGATCTGTTCGATGCTTTCGTCGCGCAGCGTGCGCGCCGCGATATGCGGCGTGACATGGACGCGCGGGTCGTGCCAGAACGGGTGGTCTTTCGGCAGCGGTTCGGTGCGGAAGACGTCGAGCGTGGCGCCCGCGATTTCGCCCTCTTCGAGCATCTGCACCAGATCGTCTTCGACCAGATGCTCGCCGCGTCCCACGTTGACCAGATGCGCGCCAGGCAGCAACTGCGACAGCGTTTCGCGGTTGAGGATGCCTTGCGTGTCGGGCGTCAGCGGCAGCACGTTGACCAGAAAACGCGTGCGGCCCAAGAAGGCCGGCAAGGCGGCCTCGCCAGCGAAGGATTCAACACCGGGGATCTCGCGCGGCGAGCGCGACCAGCCGGCCACGGGATAGCCGAATTCGGCCAGGGTTTGCGCAACGCGCGCCCCGACCTGCCCCAACCCGAGAACGCCCACGGGCCAGTCCGCCTGCCGGGTGCCCTCGCGGGTGTCCCAATGTTGCCGTGCCTGCGCCTGGTCGAAGGCTTCGAAATCGCGCGAGACGCGCAGCAGCGCATACAGCGCGTATTCGGCCATCTGCACGGCCATGCCGGCGTCTTCGAGACGCACGATGCGAACGTGGGCGGGGATCTCCGGCATCTTCAGCAAGGCATCGACACCCGCACCCAGATTGAAGAGGGTTTGCAAACCGGTTTCGTGCTGGAAGAGCTGGGCCGGCGGACGCCAGACCAGCGCGACCTCGGCACCAGACGGCGGGCCGTCGGGATTCCAAACCGAAATACGGCAACCGGGCATGGCGGCCTCGAGGCGAGGCACCCAGGCGTCAGGATCGTGATGGGGACAAGCAAAGAGAATGTGCATGGTGGCAGTGCGCGGGCGATGAAAACCCCAAGCATGAGGGATGCCGCCGTACAAATCAAACGGCCCGGCAAAAGCCGGGCCGCGTGTGCCAGAAGCAAGCCGAGGGATCAGGCCGTCTGCGGCAGCTGAGGCTTGTTCTTGCCCTTGTTGCGACGCAGGAAGGCCCAGACCTGCAGCGCGATCAGCAAGGCGCTGGCGCCGATGAACCATGCGCTGATCGGACGTTCGACGAACACCGCCAGGTCACCGCGCGACAGCAGCAGCGCGCGGCGGAAATTCTCTTCGACCATGGGGCCGAGCACGAAGCCCAGCAGAATGGGCGCCACCGAGAACTCCAGCGTCATCAGGACCGCGCCGATCACGCCGAATGCCAGCACTTCCCAGATCTGGAAGAGACTGTTCTGCGTGCTGTAAACGCCCACCGCGATGAAGAACAACGCCGAGGGAAAGAGGTAGCGGTACGGCACCTGCAGCAGCTTGACCCACACGCCGATGAGCGGCACGTTCAGCACCATGAGCAGCACGTTGCCGACCCAGAAGCTGGCGATGAGGCCCCAGAAGATGTCCGGATGCTCGGTGATGAGCTGCGGGCCGGGCTGGATGCCCTGGATCAGCAGCGCGCCCAGGATCAGCGCCATCACGGCGTCGCCCGGAATGCCCAGGCTCATCGTCGGGATGAAGTCGACCTGCGTCTTCGAATGCGACGATGCTTCGGGCGATGCCACGCCGGCGATCATGCCGGTGCCGAACTTCTCGGGCGTCTTGGAGACCTTGCGCTCCAGCGCGTAGGCGACGAAGGTGGTGATGGTCGGGCCGGTGCCGGGCATGGCGCCGAACAGCGTGCCGACGGCCGTGCCACGCACCATGGGCCAGAAGGCGGTCTTCAGCTCCTGCTTGCTGGGCCGCATGTCGCGCAGTCGCAGCTTGGCGCCGCTGCCGATGATGGTCATGCGGTTCACGCTCATCAGGAAGTCGGCAACGCCGAACAGCCCCATCGAGATCGCGACCAGTTCAAGGCCGTCGGACAGGTCGAGCAGGCCGAACGAAAACCGGATCGTGCCGGTGTTCACGTCTGTGCCGACCACGCCGCACATCAGGCCGAACAGCGTCATCGCCACGCCCTTGAGCGGCGAGCCGCGCGACATGGTGGCGCCCGCCAAGAGGCCCAGCAGCATGATCGAGAAGATCTCGGTCGGGCCGAACTTGAAGGCGACTTCCACCAGCAGCGGCGAGGCAAAGATCATGACGATGATGCCGACCGATGCCGCGAAGAACGAGCAGATCATCGTGATGCCGAGCGCTGTCCCGCCCTTGCCCTGCTTGGTCAATGGATAACCATCAAGACACGTGACCGCGTGCGGCGGATGCGAAGGCAGGTTGAGCAGGATCGCGCCGATGGCGCCGCCATATTGCGAGCCATAGAAAATGCCGGCCAGCATCAGGATGGCGGGCACGGGCTGCATGACGTAGGTGAGCGGCAGGAGGATGGAGATCGCGGACAGCGCGCCCATGCCGGGCAGCACACCGATAAGGTTGCCCACCAGCACGCCGAAGAACGACCACATGAGGTTGTGCCATTGGAACGCGACGCCGAAGCCGTACCAAAGGTCTACCAAAGCTTGAGAAATCATGGCGCATCAACCCCAGCGGAACAGCGGAAGCTGCAGTTGCAGCGCCCACCAGAAAACGACGACCGCGATCGCGGACATGGCGATCGACAGCAGGATGGCCTGTTTGATCGTGTTCTTGCGGTCGCCCAACGCCGAGATGAAAACGATGGCGAACGTGGCGGGCAGCAGACCGCCGTAATGGCCCAGCAGCAGGAATGCCAGGATGCCGAGCAGGATGCAGACGCTGCCACGGATGTCCGGCATGCCGGTGGGATGGCCTTCGGCGGGCGCCGGGGCCGCGGGTTCGGCCGAGCGCGCCGACATCGCGATCAGCAGGCCGGTGAGCGCCAGCAGGCCGCCGAGCGCCGCGGGGAAGAATCCCGGACCCATGTGGCTGAGCGAGCCGATGTGGTAGTCGGTGCCGCCATAAATCGCGGCCATGCCGATAAGGACCATCAGCGCGCCGCCGTAATAGTCCTTTCTGTTGATTGTCTTTTTCACTTCCGTCCTCCTTCCTTGTGCCGGACAGCGCCGGCCTTTCATGCGCTGCTCGAAGCGGACAGCGCCCGGCCCCTGACGACAGGCCGGATCGCAGATTACGGAAGGAAGCTGCTAATCCGCTTTCTATGCGCTGTCGCATTCCTGAATCCGGGGGTTATCCCTGATCGGCATGCGCGAAGCCGCGAGAAAAGCGGGTAGTGGGGAAGCGGACCTTGATGGATTGAGCGTCGAGGAAGGCGCTGGGGAGCGCCGCCTTATTGATTGCTCGGTTATTGATCGCCCTTGAGCTGGACCTCGGCGGGCCGCGGATACTGCGATACGGTGGGCGCCAGCGGCAGCCACAGCACCGACGCGAGGCCGACGCCGCCCTGGTCGTTGGGCTCGCCATCGCGCAGTTCGATATCACCCTCGTTGCGCCGGGCGTAGGCGCGCGCGATGCCCAGGCCCAGGCCGGAACCGGAGGAGGTCACCGGCTTGTCCGTACCCACGCGCTCGAACCGTGTGAAGGCGCGCGTGCGCATGACGGGATCCAGGCCCGGCCCATTGTCGGACACGGCGACCTCGACCCTGTTGTCGGCACGGCAGACGGAGACCGTGATTTGCGCGCCGACCGGCGCGTAATGGATCGCGTTGTGCACGAGATTGGACAAGGCCTCGTGCAGCTCGGCCTCGTTGCCGGACACCGGCACCGGCGTGTCCTGGCCGTCTTCGGCATCGGCCTGCACCCAGCCCAGATCCTGCTGTTTTTCGTGCGCGAGCGGCAGGTACTGCAAGACGACTTCGCGCGAGACCGCGTTCATGTCGAGCAACTGGCGCGGGGTCTGGCCGGCCTGGTTTGCGTGCGCCAGCGACAAAAGCTGTTCGGTCAGCCGGCGCGTGCGCCCGAGCTGGTCGACGATGGCGCGAAGTCCCTCGCGCACGCGCGCGGGGTCGCGTTCGCGCAGCGTGTATTGCGCCTGCGTCAGCATGATGGCGAGCGGCGTGCGCAATTGATGCGAGGCGTCGGCAAGAAAGTTGGATTGCTCGTCCAGCACCCGCCGGTAGCGGGCGATGTGGTGATTGACGGCTTCGACGAGCGGAGCGACTTCGCTGGGCACGCGCGAGGCGTCCAGCGGCGTCAGGTCGTCCGGACGGCGTCCGCGGATGTCGGCCTGCAGCCGGCGCAGCGGTTTCAAGGCCCACGACACGCCCCACCAGACCAGCAGCACGACCAGCGCCAGCATGCGTGAATCGCGCAGGATCTCCTGGCGCCGCGCATTGTTCTCGGCCTCGATGCGCTTGCCGGTGCTTTCGGCCACGACCACCAGCACCTGGCGATGCTGGCCCTGGTAATAGAGATCGCGCACCACGGATACGACCCGCACGGGATCGTTGCGGTACACGCTGTCGTAGAAGATGGGTTGGCCGTTGGACCGGGGCCAGGACGGCGGGCGCGGCATTTCCGGCATGCCCAGCAGCGTCTTGCCCTGCGTCTGGGGCACGGGCGCCCCGTCGGGCAAGGGCGGATCGATTTCCTCGATGCGGAAATACTTGCGCAGGCCGGCTCGAGATTCGAGCATGACCTGCGCGTAGAGCGGCGTGGCAACCTGCAGGTTGCCGTCCGGCGTGAATTCCAGGCTGCTTTCAAGCACCCGTGCAGGTTCCACCAGCGCGCTGTCGTAGGCTTCGTTGGTGATCTCGGCCAGGGTGCGGTAGTCGTTCAGGCTGTCGATGACCAGCAGCACCACCACGCCGGGCAGCAGCAGGATGATGAGAAGCGCGCGGATGCCGACGCGCGGCAGTCCGGGAATCCGCAGGCTCACTTAGGGTTCCGCGGACTCGCTGGCGACGCTTTCCAGCATGTAGCCCAGCCCGCGCACGGTCACGATGCGCACGTCGCTGCCGGCCAGCTTCTTGCGCAGGCGGTGCAGCACCACCTCGATGGCGTCCGGATTGGCTTCGCTGTCGTGCGTGAAGACCTTGCCGAACAATTGCGACTTGTCCACCGGGTAGCCGCTGCGCGTCAGCAGCGCCGCCAGGGCGGCGTGTTCGCGCGGCGTCAGGAACAGCAGCGATCCGTCCAGCGTGAACGCACGGCTTTCGCTGTCGTAGGACAGCGAGCCGCACTGCAGGCGCGGATGCTGGCGGCCGCGGCTGCGGCGCACGAGCGCGGTCAAGCGCGCTTCGAGTTCTTCGAGAGCAAAGGGCTTGGTCAGGAAGTCGTCGGCGCCGAGATTCAGGCCGCGCACACGGTCCTGCAGCGCACCTTGCGCGGTCAGGAGCAGGACGGGCGTGCGGTCGTCCCGGTTGCGCATTTCCCGGAGGACGACCAGACCATGCTTGTCGGGCAGGCGCAAGTCCATGACGATGGCATCGTATTCGGTGCCCGCCATGAAGGCTTCGGCCGTGCGCGCGTCCGCCGCGTGATCGGGCACAAACCCGCTCTGGGCGAGCGCGCGCATCAGCCAGGACGCCATGTCCCGTTCGTCTTCAACCAACAATATGCGCATGACCGTCCGTTCCTTCGGGCAAATTCTCTGCAGCCCGCTGACCATGCACCCGTTGGCGCAGGTAGCGGGTCTCGTGATGGCGCCGAAAGAGGATAGCCGACAACTCGTTCAACGCCTGGGTATAGACGTCTCGCTTGAACTCGATGACGGCATCCAGCGGAACCCAGTACTGGCTCCAGCGCCAGGCGTCGAATTCCGGATGCTGCGTCGCGCGCAAGCAAACATCACTGTCACGTCCCACCAGGCGCAACAAGAACCAAATCTGTTTTTGTCCTTTATAGTGGCCACGCCACTCACGCCGGACAAAGTGATCGGGCACGTTATAACGTAACCAATCGCGTGTACGCCCCAAAATACGGACATGCTCGGGCTTCAGGCCCACCTCTTCATGGAGTTCGCGATACATGGCCTGCACCGGGCTTTCGCCATACTTGATGCCGCCCTGGGGGAACTGCCACGCATGTTCCCTGATACGCTTGCCCCAAAAGACCTCGTTTCTAGTGTTGACGAGAATGATGCCGACATTGGGGCGGTAGCCTTCGCGGTCAAGCATGGGCCACCCCCACCGAATTCAATACAATTACGGTCGATTATACGTATCTGCTGCCACCTTTAAACATGCGCGCATCCAACTACCACATCAACACCCTCAAAGAAGCCCCGTCCGAAGCGGAAGTCGCCAGCCACCAGCTGATGACCCGCGCCGGCATGATCCGCAAGCTCGCGGGCGGCATCTACACCTACATGCCGCTGGGCCTGAAGGTCATCCGCAAGGTCGAGGCGATCATCCGCGAAGAAATGAACGCGGCGGGCGCCATCGAGCTGCTGATGCCCGTGGTGCAGCCGGCCGAACTCTGGCAGGAATCCGGCCGCTGGGAGCAGTACGGCGCCGAACTGCTGCGCATCAAGGATCGGCACCAGCGCGATTTCGTGCTGCAGCCGACGTCCGAGGAAGTCATCACGGACATCGCGCGCAATGAGATCCACAGCTACCGCCAGCTGCCGCTGAACTTCTATCACATTCAGACCAAGTTCCGTGACGAGCGCCGTCCGCGCTTCGGCCTGATGCGCGGCCGCGAGTTCACGATGAAGGACGCTTATTCCTTCGACCGTGACGAAGCCGGCGCCCAGAAGAGCTACGACACCATGTTCGCCGCCTACATGCGCATCTTCGGCCGTCTGGGCCTGGAGTTCCGCGCGGTGGCGGCCGATACGGGTTCCATCGGCGGCACGCGCAGCCATGAGTTCCAGGTGATCGCCGACACGGGCGAAGACCTGCTGGTCTACAACGCGGACTCGGACTACGCCGCCAACATCGAGCTGGCCGAGGCGCCCAGCCTGTACGCCACCCGTGCCGCTGCCGCCCAGACGATGCAAGACGTCGCGACGCCGGGCGCCGCCAAGTGCGAGGACGTGGCCAAGCTGCTGGACATTCCGCTGGAACGCACGATCAAGTCGATCGTCCTGGCCACCGACGGTGAAAAGGGCAAGGTAGACATCTGGCTGCTGCTGCTGCGCGGCGACCACGAACTGAATGAAATCAAGGCGGGCAAGCTGCCGGGCCTGTCGGGCTTCCGCTTTGCCACCGAAACTGAGATCGTCGAATACTTTGGCTGCAAGCCCGGCTACCTGGGCCCGGTCAAGACGGTCAAGCCGGTCCACGTCATCGCCGACCGCACCGTGGCCAACATGGCCGATTTCGTGTGCGGCGCCAACCGCGAAGATTTCCACACCCAGGGCGTGAACTGGGGCCGCGACCTGCCCGAGCCCGAACTCGTGGCCGACCTGCGCAACGTGGTCGCCGGTGACCCCTCGCCCGACGGCAAGGGCACGCTGTCGATCCAGCGTGGCATCGAAGTGGGCCACGTCTTCTACCTGGGCAAGAAGTACTCCGAAGCCCTGAAGGCCACCTTCCTGGACGAAACCGGCAAGCCCGCAGTCCTGGAAATGGGTTGCTACGGGATCGGCGTGACCCGCATCGTGGGCGCCGCCATCGAGCAGAACCACGACGCGCGCGGCATTATCTGGCCCCGAGCGCTCGCGCCGTTCGAGGTCGTGATCTGCCCGGTGGGCTGGGGCAAAAGTGAAACGGTGCGTGACACCGCGCAAAAGCTCTATGAATCCCTGCTGGCGCGCGGCGTTGATGTCGTGCTGGACGACCGCGATGCCCGCCCCGGCGTCATGTTTGCCGAGTGGGAACTGATCGGTGCGCCGCTGCGTGTAACAGTTGGAGAACGCGGCCTGAACGATGGTGTGGTGGAATTGCAGGCCCGCCGGGAAACCGAAGCGGCCAAGATTCCGGTAGAGTCCGCGCTTGAGGCCGTGCTGACCAAGCTCGACACGCTCTAACCTTGTAGCCACTACGGACTTTCCGCGTCCCGACCCGCATATCATCTGTTGAGTACCGTGACCGACCCGAAGTCCGCCGAATCCACCCTGCAAGTCCGCGTCTACTACGAAGACACGGATGCCGGCGGGGTGGTTTTCTACGCCAACTACTTGAAATTCCTGGAGCGGGCCCGCACCGAATGGCTGCGGGACCTTGGCGTCAACCAGTCCGGACTGGCCGCCAGCGAGCAACGGCTGTTCGTTGTCCGCGCCCTGGACATGTCCTACCGCAAACCGGCCAGACTGGACGATTTGCTTACCATACGCAGCCGAGTCACCAAACTGGGCCGCGCTTCGATACACTTCGCGCAGCGCGCGGAGCGCAACGGGGAACTGCTTGCCGAAGGCAACATCCAAGTCTGTTGCGTCGATGCCGTTCACATGCGGCCGGCGGAGTTGCCGGCTGACATTCGCGCAAAACTGGAATTCATTCAGGAATAACCATGCAAGTCACCAACGACATGTCGTTGCTTTCGCTGATTTCGCACGCCAGCGTGCCGGTCCAGCTCATCATGCTGATGCTGTTGGGCATCTCGATCATGTCCTGGACCTACATCTTCGCCAAGCGCATGGCCATCAAGCGGGCCCATGACCAGACGCGCCGCTTCGAAGACGACTTCTGGTCGGGCGGCGACCTGTCGATGCTGCAGCAGGCCGTGGCCTCGCGCCGCGACGAGCAAGGCGCCCTCGCCCGCATCTTCGATGCCGGCATGACCGAATTCCTGAAGGCCCGCCGCGGCAACGCCAGCGGCGATGCCACGGCCGTGCTGGACGGCCCGCGCCGCGCCATGCGCGCCGCCTACCAGCGTGAAATGGACTCGCTGGAATCCCACCTCAACTTCCTGGCGTCCGCCGGTTCGGTGTCCCCGTACATCGGCCTGTTGGGCACGGTCTGGGGCATCATGCACGCCTTCATCGGCCTGTCGAACATGCAGCAGGCCACGCTGGCCTCGGTGGCCCCCGGCATTGCCGAGGCGCTGATCGCCACCGCGATCGGCCTGTTCGCCGCCATCCCGGCCGTGGTTGCCTACAACCGCTTCACGAATGACATCGACCGCATCTCGATCCGCTTCGACAGCTTCGTCGATGAATTCCTGAACATTCTGCAACGGCAGGTGCGCTAATGCCCTCGGTAAGCTCGCGCGGCAGGTCCGGCCGCCGCATGAAGGCCGACATCAACGTGGTGCCGTACATCGACGTGATGCTGGTGCTGCTGGTCATCTTCATGGTGACCGCGCCCCTGATCACGCCCGGACTGATCCAGCTGCCGTCGGTGGGCGCCGCCTCCGACGTGCCGGTCAAGCCCCTGGAAGTCCAGATTTCGGAAGACGGCAAGATCGCGCTGCGCATGCGTGAAGCCGGCGCCACCATGCAGGACATCGCGCGCCCCGAACTGGTCGCGCAAGTGCGTTCGCGCATTACCGCGGAAACGCCGGTGGTGATCGCCGCCGACGGCAAGGTGCCCTACGAGACGGTCGTGAAGGTCATGGACGAGCTGCGCACCAACGGCATCACCCGCCTGGGCCTGCTGGTGGACCAGTCCGGCGCCGCCTCCCAGCCCGTCCCCGCCAAGAAACGCTAACGCGCCGCCCTCCGCCGGCCTGGCCGGCATGCACCGCACATGACGCCACCCATAATTCGACACCGCAGCGGCCCGCCGGCCACCCCGCCCAACAACGACAACCGGAATTCGCTGATTCTGGCTGTGGCGGTGCACCTGCTGCTGCTGGTTGCCCTGATCTTTGGCGTGAACTGGCATACCGAGAACCCTGGCCCCGTCCAGGTGCAGCTCTGGGCAGACGGCAATTCGCCCGTCTCGCCGCCGCCCACGCCCCAGCCCGAACCGCCCAAGCCGCAACCCAAGCCCCAGCCCGAGCCGGAGCCGGAAAAGACGCCTGAGCCGCCTCCTCCGCCGCCCCCGCCGCCGCCTCCCGAGCCCGAACCGCAGGTTCAGGCCAAGACCGAGGAAGTCGATCCCGAGATCGCCATCCAGGAAGCCAAGAAAAAGCGCGAGCAGGAAGAGAAGGCGCGCGAAGCCGCCGAGGCCGCCAAGGAAAAGGCGCGTCTCGAGGAAGAGCGCAAGCAGGCCGAACTGAAGGAAAAGAAGCGCCTGGAACAGGAACGCCAGGCCGCCGAAAAGGCGGCTGCCGAAAAGGCCGCGGCTGAAAAGGCTGCCGCCCAGAAGGCGGCTGCGGAGAAAGCTGCCGCCGAGAAGGCCGCCGCTGAAAAGGCCGCAGCCGAGAAGGCCGCTGCTGAAAAGGCGACTGCCGAGAAGAAGGCCAAGGAAGAAGCCGCCAAGAAGGCGGCTGCTGAAAAGGCTGCCGCGGAAAAGGCCGCTGCCGAAAAGGCTGCGGCTGAGAAAGCTGCGGCCGAAAAGGCGGCTGCCGAGAAGGCTGCCGCCGCCAAGAAGGCCGCCGCCGACAAGGCGCTGAAGGACGCGTTCCGCAACGACGCCCTGGGCGCCGCCGGCATTCCGGGCGGCACCGCCGACCGCAATCAGGCGGGCGGCGGACGCGACAGCGGCTACGGCGCCAAGGTCCGCGCCTGCGTGCAACCCGGGGTGGCGTATCCGCCCCCGCCCCGCAGCGGCTCGGGAAATCCGACCGCCCAATACCGGGTACAGTTAGGTTCTGACGGGAAGGTGAATGGCGTTACGTTGACCAGTTCTTCTGGCAACTCCGGCTTCGACCGCGCGGTCGAGACGGGCATCCGCCGTTGCAACCCGTTCCCGAAGCCCTCGACGGGCCGCTACGAACCCATTATTGACGTTGTCTACAGAATGTATGACTGACAGGAGATTGACGAACATGACTCCCGCTTATAGTCGACGAGTACCCACTCTCGCGCTCTGGAGAGCGTATGGAATCGGACTGCTGATGGTGGCGCTTGCCTGCCTGATGGCCATGAAGCCCGCCCACGCGCAATTGCGTGTCGATATCTCCGGCACCGGCGCCACGCAATACCCCGTGGCCATCGCCGACTTCGCCGTTGACGATACCCACGGCCGCGCGCTGGCCGAAGTCATCCGCGCCGACCTTACCCGCACCGGCCAGTTCCGCCTGATCAACGCGGCCGGCTCCGGCCTGAACGTCGATTCCCCAATTGCCCACGACGACTGGCGCGGCAAGGGCGCCGACTTCATCGCCTACGGCAGCATTACCCGCGGCGCCGATGGCCGCTACGACGTGCGCTATCGCCTGGCCGACACGGTCAAGAAGTCGCAGCTGGACGGCGTGGCGTTCTCGGGCACCGAGCAGGAACTGCGCCGTGTGGCCCACCAGATCGCCGACCGCATCTACGAAAAGATCACCGGCGTTCGCGGCGTGTTCTCGACCCGTATCGCTTACGTGCTGAAGAAGGGTTCCACGTACGAACTGCAGGTGGCTGACGCCGACGGCCAGAATCCGCAGGTTGCCCTGCGCTCGCGCGAGCCGATCATTTCGCCGTCCTGGTCGCCCGATGGCGCCAAGCTCGCCTACGTGAGCTTCGAGTCCGGAAAGCCCGTCGTCTACGTGCACACGCTGGCCACCAGCGCCCGCGCACCAGTCGCCAACTTCAAGGGCAACAACAGCGCCCCCGGTTGGTCGCCCGATGGCAGCAAGCTGGCTGTCGCCTTGACGCGTGACGGTTTGTCGCAAATTTACGTCGTTAATGCGGCCGATGGCTCGAATCCGAGCCGAGTTACGCGTTCTCCCGGGATTGACACCGAGCCGAGCTTTACGCCCGACGGCGCTTCCATTATCTTTACGAGTGACCGCAGCGGCGGGCCGCAAATCTATCAGACCGGCTCGACAGGCGGCGAAGCACGCCGTCTCACGTTTAATGGTGGTTACAACATCTCACCCCGAATTTCCCCCGATGGATCGACGCTGCTGTACGTTGCAAGACGAGACGGCGCGTTTCGAATCGCATCTCTGAACTTGTCCACTGGTGCAGAAGCCTTGCTGACTGATGGTCGTGACGATCAGTCGCCCAGCTTTGCGCCCAACGGAATGCAAGTGCTCTACGCCGCCATCCAGAATGGCCGTAGCGTGCTGGCAGGTGTGTCAAGCGATGGACGCGTGCGACAAACGCTTTCGGTACTGAACGGGGAAATACGTGAACCGACTTGGGGCCCATTCATTACCCGATAACACGTGTGACTCTCTTTGCAAAGGAACTATCATGAAGTCGCGCATTGCCAAAAGCCTAACCATCGCCGCTCTGGCTGCCGCCCTGGCAGCTTGCAGCTCCGTCCCTCTCGACGATAAAGCGGGTCAGGGTGGAGGCGCTGGCCAAGGATCTTCGGCCTCTGGCCAAATCCTTGATCCTTTCAACCCCCAAAGCATCCTGGCGCAACAGCGCTCGGTGTACTTTGATTTCGACAGCTACACCGTGTCGGACCAATACCGTGGCCTGGTCGAAACCCATGCCAAGTATCTGGCTTCGCACCAACAGCAAAAGATCAAGATCGAAGGCAACACCGACGAACGCGGCGGTGCTGAGTACAACCTGGCCCTCGGCCAGCGTCGTGCCGACGCCGTGCGTCGCATGATGACCCTGCTGGGCGTCAGCGACAACCAGATCGAAACCATCAGCTTCGGCAAAGAGAAGCCGCGCTCGACGGGTACGACTGAAGCCGACTTTGCTGAAAACCGCCGCGCCGATATCAACTATCTGCGCTAAGATTTTCGCTTAGTCTGGAGCCCTACCTCGCGTCGGGACGGCCAGCCGGCCGTCCCGACGTTTGTTTTTATACCCGGGAATATTCATGCGCGATTACGTTCTGTCCCTGCGTCCCCTGATTGTGGCCACTGGCCTGGCGCTTGCCGCCCTCACGGCCCCCGCTCACGCTTTTTCCGACGATGAAGCCCGCAAGGCCATCCTGGATTTGCGCCAGCAGGTGCAGCAGCAGAACGAGCAAAGCCAACGCGCCAAGCTGCAACTGGCCGACCAGATCCAGTCGTTGCAGCAGGAAATCGCCCAACTGCGCGACCAGCTTGAACTGGTGTCGCGCCAGCAACCGAGCGCCAAGCCGGGCACCGCGCCGGGCAGCGCCAATCCCCCGGGCGCCTCCGCCGGCGACCCCCAAGAACAGACCGCCTATGACGGCGCGATGGACCTGTTCCGAAAGGGCCAATACAAGGAAGCGGCCGAATCGCTGGCCGCCTTCACCGCGCTTTATCCCAACAGCCAGCTCGCGCCCAGCGCCCAGTTCTACCAGGGCAGCAGCCGCTATGCGCTGAAGGACTTCAAGGGCACCATCGAGCAACTGAACGCCATGGTCCAGAAGTCGCCGGATAACGCTCGCGCGCCCGACGCGCTGCTGATCATCGCCGGCAGCCAGATCGAACTGAACAACCGCGCCGGCGCCAAGACCACCTTGCAGCGCATCGTTCGCGACTACCCGACCACGCCGGCCGCCACCACGGCCAAGAGCCGGCTGCAACTGCTGCAGTAATGCGGCACGCCGCAAGCGCGGCAGGCGCTTACCGCCACATTCTTCGCCGCCGGGCGGGGCTCATCGCCCTGCTGCTGGCGGCGATTCTGTTTGCGCTGCTGATCGACTTCACCGTGGGCCCGTCCGGCCTGCCCTGGCGCGCGCTCTGGCAGACGCTGGCCGCGCCCGGCGACGCCGACCCGACCTATCGCGTGATCGTCTGGGACATCCGCCTGCCGTCCGCGCTGATGGCCGCGCTGGTGGGCATGGCGCTCGGCTTGGCCGGCGCCGAGATGCAGACCATTCTGAACAACCCGCTCGCCAGCCCGTTCACCCTGGGCGTGTCGTCGGCGGCCGCCTTTGGGGCGTCGCTGGCGATCGTGCTTCAGTTCGGATTGCCCGGCATTCCGGCCGGCTGTCTGATTGCCGCCAACGCCTTTCTGTTTGCCCTGCTGGCCGCGCTGCTGCTCGATGCCGTGGCCCGTTGGGGCGGCATGAACACCTCTGGCGTCGTGCTGTTCGGCATCGCCATGGTGTTCACCTTCAATGCGCTGGTGTCGCTGGTGCAGTTCACGGCCAGCGCCGAGGCCTTGCAGAATCTGGTGTTCTGGACAATGGGCAGCCTCGCGCGTTCAAGCTGGACGACCGTGGGCGTGCTGGCGCTGGCGTTTGCGGTGGCGCTGCCGCTGGCCATGCGGCAATCGTGGAAGCTGACCGCGTTGCGGCTGGGCGAGGATCGCGCCGCGAGCTTTGGTGTGGACGTGCGCCGCGTGCGCGTGTCGGCGTTGGCGCGCGTGAGCCTGCTGTCCGCGCTGGCCGTGGCATTCGTGGGAACCATCGGTTTCATCGGGCTGGTCGCGCCGCACATTGCGCGGCGGCTGTTCGGCGAAGACCACCGCTTTTATCTGCCGGGCAGCGCGCTGGTGGGCGCCGTGATCCTGTCGCTGGCGTCCATTGCCTCCAAGAATCTGATGCCCGGCGTCGTGGTGCCCGTGGGGATCGTGACCGCGTTGGTCGGCATCCCCTTCTTCGTGTCCGTCGTGCTGCGCCGCCAATTGCCATGACAACACCGGCACACACGACCCAATCTTCCGGACTGACGGTGCAAGCGCTGACGGTGGGCTACGGGCGCGAAGACGTCCTGCACGACCTGTCGATCCCCCCGCTGGCGCCGGGCAAGGTGACGGCCCTGCTGGGCCCCAACGGCAGCGGCAAGTCGACGTTGCTCAAGGCTCTGGCGGGTCTGGTGCGGCCCCGGACGGGCAACGCGGCGCTGGACGGGCTGGACCTGACCCGGCTGGACCACGGCGAGCGCGCGCGCCACGTGGTGTATCTGCCGCAGAGCCTGCCCGCGGCGGTTCACCTGCGCGTGTTCGAATCGGTACTGGTCGCGGCGCGCGCCAGCGACGCCGCGGCGGGGCCCGTTGATCTGCAGGCCATCGACCAACTGCTGGCGCGGCTGGGCATTGCGCATCTGGCGCTGCACTATCTGGACGCCCTTTCCGGCGGACAAAAGCAACTGGTGGGCCTGGCGCAGGCGTTGATCCGCCATCCGCGCGTGCTGCTGCTGGACGAGCCGCTATCGGCCCTCGATTTGAACTATCAGTTCCACGTCATGCGGCTACTGCGGCAAGAGACGCGAGAGCATGGCCTGATCAGCCTGATCGTCCTGCACGACTTGAACGTGGCCCTGCAGCACGCGGATCAGGCAGTGATGATTCACGAGGGGCGTCTGCACGCCGCCGGAGCGCCGGCGGACGTCATCACGCCGGATTCGCTGGCCGCCGTTTATGGCGTGGAGGCGCGCGTGGAATCGTGCTCGCAGGGGCGGCGGCAGGTGCTGATCGACGGGCTTCAGGCGCACCCCGGCTGACCGGGCCGGGCCGCAGCGCAATGCCGCAGCGCAGGCCGGGGTCTCCGGCCCTGTGCTCGAATCCGAATCCCAGACCCAAAGATCAAACCGGGGCCTTCAGGCTCGCAGCGCCACGTCCGCAACCGGCGCGCCGGTCATGTCCGCCAGCTGGGCCGGCGTCAGGTTGAACACGGTGTGCGGGTGGCCGGCGGCGGCCCACAGGCTTTCGCAATTGAAGAGATCCGCATCCAGCAGCATCACGGGTTTGACCGCGTGGCCGATGGGGCAGACGCCGCCGATGGCGTAACCGGTCATGTCGCGCACAAAACGCGCATCGGCCTTGGCCAGCGGGCCGACCTGCGCCGCGACCTTGGCTTCGTCCACGCGATTGGCGCCGCTGGCGATGACGAGCACCGGTGCGTCGTCGGTGGCGCGGCGAAAGATGATGGACTTGGCGATCTGGGCGACTTCGCACCCCAGGCCCGCAGCCGCTTCCGCCGAGGTCTTGCCCGACTGGGGCAGCACCACCACGGGTTTGTCGTGCCCCATGTCCACCAGCAGGCGCGCAACGCGCTGGGCGGATTCCGGCAAGGCGGCGATGGATTCTGGCGACATCGTTGAAAACTCCGTTCAAGAAAACAGGCGCGCGGGCGGACTCCCGCCGGCGCGCCGCAGACGAGTGTATCAGCGTCCGGCACGCCCGCTGCGACGCGATGCCGGGCTAGAATGCGTGCCTGGCTTCACCTCCCGATCCACATGCGTTCCGAACCCGTTCTGCCCCTGCAAACCGCATCCATCGGCGGTTACGCCATGTCCTACACCGAGTACGGCAGCGGCACGCCGCTGGTGTTGGTGCATGGCTCGCTGTCCGACGCCCGCTACTGGAAGTCGCAAATGGCGCCGCTCGGGCGTTCTTTCCGGGTGCTGGCCGTGTGCCTGCGCCGGTATTGGCCGGAGACCTGGGACGGCGAAGGCGGTGGCTTTTCGGTCGAGCAGCATGCCAGCGACGTGCTGGAATTCATCGACACGGTGGCCGGCGGCCCGGCCCATCTGGTAGGCCATTCGCGTGGCGGGCGCGTCGCGCTGGAAGCCGCCCTGCGCCAGCCCGACTCGCTACGCAGTCTTACTCTTGCGGACCCCGGCCTGTCGCTGCCGGGCTGCAAGGATGAACGCGGCGGTTTCCGCCAGCGCGCCCTGACGCTCATCCGGCAAGGCGACGTCGAAGAAGGGCTGGCCCTGTTCGTGGACACCGTGACCGGACCCGACACGTGGCAGCGCATGGTGCCGTGGTTCAAGGAGATGGTGCGCGACAACGTGGGCACGCTTTTCGCGCAAGTGGACGAGCAGCCCGACGCCTTGACGCCCGCGCAGATCGGCAGCCTGACCATGCCGGTGCTGCTGATCGGCGGCGCGCTCAGTCCGGCGCCCTATCCGGCCGTGCTTGATGCGCTGGCGCAGTGGCTGCCGCAAGCCCAGCGCCTGGATATCGTGGGCTCATCGCACGGCATGAACCTGGGCAATCCGCGCGCCTTCAATGGCGCCATTCAGGAATTCCTCGGCGGATAACGGACGCACCCTTCAGGGTTCGACCGATGGCGTGTGCTTCAGGCGGCGCAGCACAAAGGTGGAGCGGCTGTGCCGCACACCGCGCACCTTGTACAGACGCTTGCGCAGGAATTCCTCGTAGCCCTCCGTGCCCGCCACGGCGACCTTGATGAGGTAGTCGTATTCGCCCGTCACCAGGAACGCCTCGACCACTTCGGGCAGGCGGCTGATCTCTTCGCCAAAGCGCGCCAGCGTGTCGTCGTCGTGGTGCTCCAGCGTGACTTCGATCATTACCGTGTCCGGCAGCCCGAGCGCCTTCTGGTTCAGCAAGGCCGCATAGCCTTCGATCACGCCCGCCTCTTCCAGCGCCTTGACGCGGTTCCAGCACGGCGTGGGTGACAGGCCGACCGTTTCGGCCAGCTTCAGATTGGTCAGCCTACCGTCCGCGCGCAGCGCGCGGAGGATCTTGCGGTCGGTTTCATCGAGTTTGGGCAATGTGGGCATCGTGGGCGATATGTGAAGACAGAATCCCTGCAAGAGCGGATTCTACAGAAAGAAGATTCTTCAAATTGCCGCAAACAGGCGGGAATCAGGAAACCTATTTTGCGCGTGGGCACGTAGACTTTCCCCAAGGCGCGCACCTATCCAGCACGCCCCGATTCGGCGCTTTCGCTGCGGCACAACCCGGCGGGTGCGCCGGCAGTTCCCACGCAGCAAGCCCGCGCGCCGATCCGCGCGGCCGGAAATCATGCCCCACACAGCAGCACCCGCAAAACCCGGTCTCGGCCTGTCCGGCGCCGTCATGCTCTTCAGCGCTCCGGCGCTATTCGCTTCAAACATGGTCGCAGCCCGCTGGGCCCACGACGCCAACCTTCCCCCCGTTTTCCTCGCGTTCGGCCGCTGGCTGATTGCCCTTCTGATCCTCTTGCCGTTCGCCCTCCCCGCGCTGCGCACGCATCGCCGGGCGCTGTGGCGCGGCTTGCCGGCGCTGTTGCCCTTGGCCGTGCTGGGCATGGGCGTGGCGGTGGCGCCGCAGTACATCGGCGCGCAGACCACCAGCGCCACCAATATCGCGCTGATCTTTTCGTGCAGCCCGCTGCTGGTGACGCTGCTGGAGGCCGTGATCTGGCGCAAGCCGCTGTCCGCGCCGCGCGCGGCCGGCCTTGCGCTGGCGCTGGGCGGTGTGCTGGTGGTGCTGACACGCGGTGACGCCAATGTGCTGGCCCGGTTGGCGTTCGGACAAGGCGACTTGTGGGTGCTGCTGGCGGCCACCGGGTGGGCGTTCTACACGGTGCTGCAAAAGCGTCTGACCCTGCCGTTGGTGCCCGACAGCGCGCGGCTGGCGACCATGATGCTGGGCGGCGCGCTGGCGCTGGCGCCGTTCGCGGGCATTGAAGCGGCCGCCGGCATGGCGCCTGCCTGGACGGACCCGCGCCTGGCGGCGGTGCTGCTGTTTCTGGCGGTGGTGCCTAGCCTGGGCGCCTATTACGTGTACGGCCGGCTAATCAGCGTGGCCGGCCCCGCGACCGCGGGCCTGTCGATGTTTCTGGTGCCGGTCTACGCCGCGCTGCTTGCCTGGCCGCTGCTGGGCGAGGCGCCGCAGCTCTTTCATGCATACGGCTTTGCGATGATCCTGCTGGGCGTGAAGCTGGCCGCGTCGCGGCTGCGCCCGGCGACGGCCGCAGCCGCCGCCTGAAACGCTGTTGCCTGAAACGCTGCGGCCGGAAAACCAGCCGCAGGGAAATCAGCGGCCCGCGCCCTGCGCCGCCATGATTTCCTGCGCCACCTGGCGCGGCGCTTCGGCGTAGTGCTTGAACTCCATCGTGTACGTGGCGCGGCCCTGCGTCAGTGACCGCAGCGACGTCGAATAGCCGAACATCTCGGCCAGCGGCACTTCGGCGCGCACGACCTTGCCGCCGCCGCCCGCGATGTCTTCCATGCCCTGCACCATGCCCCGGCGCGACGACAGGTCACCCATGACGTTGCCGGTGAAGTCCTCGGGCGTCTCGACCTCGACCTGCATCATGGGTTCCAGCAGCACCGGATCGGCGCGCCGCATGCCTTCCTTGAATGCCATCGAACCGGCCATCTTGAAGGCGTTTTCGTTCGAGTCGACGTCGTGGTACGAGCCGAAGAACAGCGTCGCCTTCACGTCCACAACCGGGTACCCCGCCAGCACGCCGGCGTTGAGCGCTTCGCGGATGCCCTTGTCCACCGCCGGAATGAACTCGCGCGGCACGACGCCGCCCTTGATGGCGTCGACGAACTCGTAGCCCTTGCCCGCTTCCTGCGGTTCAAGCTTGAGCACCACGTGGCCATATTGCCCGCGGCCGCCCGATTGCTTGACGAATTTGCCCTCGACCTCGTTGCAGGTCTTGCGGATGGTCTCGCGGTACGCCACCTGCGGCTTGCCCACCGTGGCCTCCACGTTGAATTCACGCTTCATGCGGTCGACCAGGATCTCCAGGTGCAGCTCGCCCATGCCGGAGATGATGGTCTGCCCGGACTCTTCGTCGGTGCGCACGCGGAACGACGGGTCTTCCTGCGCCAGGCGGCCCAGCGCGATCCCCATCTTTTCCTGGTCGGCCTTGGTCTTGGGTTCCACGGCCTGCGAGATGACGGGCTCGGGAAAGACCATGCGCTCAAGGATGATGATGTGCGACGGATCGGTCAGCGTGTCGCCGGTGGTGACGTCCTTGATGCCCACGGCCGCGGCGATGTCGCCCGCGTAGACCTCGGTGATCTCGCGGCGCTCGTTGGCATGCATCTGCAGGATGCGGCCCAGGCGTTCCTTCTTTTCCTTGATCGGGTTGTAGACCGAGTCGCCGGATTTGACCACGCCGGAATACACGCGGAAGAACACGAGCTGCCCCACGAACGGATCGGTCATGATCTTGAAGGCGAGTGCAGAGAACGGCTCGTTGTCGGTCGGGTGGCGCTCGATTTCGTTGTCGCGCTGGTCGTGGCCCTTGATGGCGGGCACGTCCACCGGCGACGGCATGTAGTCGATGACTGCATCCAGCATCGCCTGCACGCCCTTGTTCTTGAACGCGCTGCCGCACAGCATCGGCACGATCTCGTTGGCGATCGTGCGGGCGCGCAGGCCTTCCTTGATTTCCGCTTCGGTCAGGGCTTCGCCGGACAGGTATTTTTCGAGCAGGGTTTCATTGGCCTCGGCGGCCTTTTCCACCATCTTGTCGTGCCACTTCTGCGCCTCGTCCTGCATGGCTGCGGGAATGTCCACGTACTGAAATTTCACGCCCTGGCTGGCGTCGTCCCAGATGATGCCTTTCATCTTGACGAGGTCGATCACGCCTTCGAAGTGGTCCTCGGCGCCGATCGGCAACTGGATGGGCACGGCGTCGCCCTTCAGGCGCTCGGCGATCTGGCGCTGCACGCGCAGGAAGTCCGCGCCCACGCGGTCCATCTTGTTGACGAAGGCCAGGCGCGGCACCCGGTACTTGTTGGCCTGGCGCCAGACGGTCTCCGACTGGGGCTGCACGCCGCCCACGGCGTCATAGACCATGACGGCGCCGTCGAGCACGCGCATGGAACGTTCGACTTCGATGGTGAAGTCGACGTGGCCCGGCGTGTCGATGATGTTGATGCGGTGTTCGGGGTAGTTGCCCGCCATGCCTTTCCAGAAGGCGGTGGTGGCGGCCGACGTGATGGTGATGCCGCGTTCCTGCTCTTGTTCCATCCAGTCCATCACCGCGGCGCCGTCATGGACTTCGCCGATCTTGTGGGTGATGCCGGTGTAGAAGAGGATGCGCTCGGTGGTCGTCGTTTTGCCTGCATCAATATGGGCGCTGATGCCGATATTGCGATAAAGCTCGATGCGCGTCTTGCGGGTCATGGCCTCTTCCTACGGTTGGATGAAGATGCGTAAATATTACGCGCCATGCGACAAGATACAAGCCAAAAACGGGCCGCTGAGGGGTCTTTGCGAGGGCAATGAGTTTGGCCCCGCCATACCAACGTATAAGTGAATGCGCGGCGCATAAAAAAGCCCCTCCGGGGAGGGGCTGTGGCGCATGCGGCGGCGCGCGGTGCGCACCACTTTGGCGCGCAATTACTTCTTGTCTTCCTTGACGCGATACACCAGCACGGCGGTGGTGGCCAGCGACAGCACCTTGGCGGTGACGCTGCCCAGCAGCAGGCGCGACAGGCCGCTGCGGCCGTGGCTGCCGATGAAGATCAGGTCGCAGCCGGCGTCGGTGGCGGCCTGGACGATGCCGTCGGCGACGTTGAAGTTGGACACCGCGCGCGCATCGGCTTTGACGCCGGCGGTGTCGGCGCGGTCGATGATCTGCTTGAGGTACTTGTCGGCTTGCTCGGCGGAGGCCTTTTCGTAGTCTTCGTCGGTGATGGCATAGGCCGCGGCCATGCCGTCAAAACCGATGGTGGCCGCGAACGGCTGCGTCACGTAGAGGGCGACGACTTCGGCGCCAACCGAGCGCGCGAAGCAGATACCTGCGTTGGCGGCTTGCGCCGAGAGCGGAGAACCGTCGGTGGGAATCAGGATCTTCTTGAACATCTTGCCTGCTCCTGTTTTAAAGGAATCTTTATGCTACCGGAAAGCCGCCGGGTCCACATCCGTCGAACCGGCGGCCTTGACGAGGGTCAAGGCCGGGTTTATCCCAACTGCTGGGCAGCCGCGAACAGGTTCGTGCAGCGGGTGCCGGTGCGGCAGTATGCCAGGACCGGACCCGGCAGGGTGCGCAGCAGTTCCGCAAAGCGCGCGACGTCGGCGGCCGTCATGGCGCTGCCCACGACGGGCTGGTATTCGATCTGCAGGCCGGCTTCCTGCGCGGCGCGCGACACGTCGGCGGCGGTGGGCTGGTCAGGACCGCCCTCGAAATCGGGGCGGTTGATGATGACGCTCTTGTAGCCGGCGGCGGCCACGTCGGCCATGTCGTCGGGCCCCAGTTGCGGGGCGACGGCAAAGTTCTGGGTGAGAGGCTTGATGGGTGCGGACATGACGGTTCCTTCGGTGACTGGCGATGTGGCTCGGAATTATTGATTGTAGGACCCGTTCTGCGCGAAAAGTTTTTCCAGTTCGGCCCAGATTCCCCGGTGGTCGGCAACGGATACCGAAAAGCGCAGCATGGTGGACGGCGCCTGCGTCGGCGAAAACAACGTGCCGGGCGCCAGCAGCAGGCCGCGGTCAGCGGCTTCGCGCGCCAGCACCTCGGAATCGCGCCCGCAATCGGCCCAGACGAACATGCCCCCGTGCGGCTCGTGCGGGATGGTCAGGCCCAGTTTCAGCAGCCCTTTCATGCACCGCTGGCGCGCGTCATCGACCCGGTGCCGCACGCGCTCGATATGCCGCCGGTACTGCCCTTCCATGAGGACGCGGTGCACGACGCGCTCGCCGAGTTCGGGCGAGGTCAGCCCCGCCAGCATTTTCAGGTCGGCCAGCTTCTGCAGCAGTTCGGAATTGGCGGCCAAATAGCCGACACGCAGGCTGGCCGCCAGCATCTTGGAATAGCCGCCCACGTAGATGACGCGGTTAAGCCGGTCCAGCGCGGCGAGCTTGATGGCGCCCCCCGGATGCAGCTCGCCGTAGGTGTCGTCTTCGACCACCATGAAATCGTGGCGCTCGGCGATGCGCAGAATGCCGTAGGCCGCTCCCGCGGACAGGGTGTGGCCGGTGGGATTGTGGACCGAGCCATTGATGATGAAGAGCTTGGGCTTGTGCTGCGCGGCCAGTTGCTCGAGCAGGTCGAGATCGGGGCCGTCCGGGCCGCGCGGCACGCCGATCAGGCGGGCGCCAAAGGCCGCCAGCCGGCCGAAGATCACGAACCAGGCCGGGTCCTCGACCAGGACGGTATCGCCCGGCTTGACCAGATGGCGCGCGATGAGGTCCAGCCCGTGGGTGACGCCGTTGGTCGTGAGCAGGTTGAGTTCGGGATGGGCGGGCACGCCTTCGTTCTGCAGGACCGCCGCAATCTGCTGGCGCAGCGGCGCGAAGCCCTGGGGGCTGCCGTAGCTGACGAGGTTGGCGCGCACCGAGCGGCCCACGGCGCGCACGGCCCCCGCCACCATGTCGGGATCCAGCCAGTCTGCGGGCAGCAGGCCCGCGCCGCCCGGCATGCCCGGCGCGGTCGATTCCCGGAACATGCTGCGCAGCAGCCACGCGATGTCGACCCGCGCGGGCGGCGCAAGCGTGCTCGGCGCGGCCGCGGCCACCGCCGTCAACGGGCCGCTGCGCGCCTTGACGAAAAACCCCGCGCCCCGGCGCGACTGCACCAGTCCGCGCGCCACGAGGCGGTCGTAGGCTTCGACCACGGTAAAACGGCTGACGCCCGACTGTTCGGCCATTTTGCGGATGGACGGCAGGCGCGTGCCGGGCCGCAGGCCTTGCTCGTCAATGCGGCGGGCCAGGCCATCGGCCAGTTGCGCCACCAGCGTGGCATCGGCCTGGCGCACGGGCTGCCAAGGCAGGGAAGATGGGGGGGAGTGAGCAACTGTCATGGAGATTTGACCAGGCCAGTGATTAAAGTGACTGCGAAGGTGTACCGGTACTGTACTGACGGCTGTGCGTAGAGTGACAGCAATGCCGCAAACCTGCAACCGCAGGCGCTGCGGCCATGTCACTTTTTACGGTGCCGTCATGTCCCGTCCCGCGCTTTATCCCACGCCTTCGGCCGCCTCCGCCGCCTCGACTTCCCTCTGGGAGGGATACGGCTATGGTTTCCTGGGCGTGCTGGTGTTTTCGCTGACCCTGCCAATGACCCGCGTCGCGGTGGCCGAGTTGTCGCCCTTGCTGGTCGGATTGGGTCGTGCGCTGATCGCTGCCCTGCCCGCCATCGCCCTGTTGTGGCTCACGCGAAGCCGCCGGCCCAACCGGCAGGAATGGCCAGGCGTGATTCTGGCGGCGCTGGGCATCGTCGTGGGTTGGCCGCTGGCCTCGTCGATGGCGATGCAGACGGTGCCTTCGTCGCAGGGCGCTGTCTTCAACGGCCTGCTGCCGCTATCCACCGCCGCCTTTGCCGCCCTGCGCAGCGGCGAGCGTCCGTCCGCCGCCTTCTGGGGCTGGGCCGTCGCCGGCGCCGCGCTGGTCACCGCCTATGCGCTGCGCCAGGGCGAAGGCACGCTGACGGCCGGCTACCTGTGGCTGCTAGTGGCGGTGGTGCTGGGCGGAATGGGGTACGCGGAGGGTGCGCGGGCCTCGCGCACGCTGGGCGGTTGGCGCACAATATGTTGGGCGCTGACCATCAGCGCACCGGTGGTTGCCCTGCCCGTCGGCTGGATGGCGGCGCAGCAGCCCCACTGGCCCAGTTCCGATGTGGTTGCCGCCTTCGCCTACTTGGCTTTCGGCTCAATGTTCCTGGGATTTTTCGCCTGGTATCGCGGCTTGGCCGCCGGCGGAATTGCCCGGGTCGGACAAGTGCAATTGCTGCAACCCTTCCTTACCGTCGTGGCCGCTGCTTTGCTGTTTGGCGAAACCGTGGAGGCGACGACGTTCGTGTTTGCCGCCGCCGTGATCGCCGTTATTGCCGGCGGACGCCGCGCCATCGTAAGGACCCCGACATGAACCTGTTTCCCGCCAATTGGGCCGACGTCCCACTGGCCTCGCTTTCCCTCCTGGGTCCGCTGGCGCTGTTTGCACTGGTCAGCTCGATCACGCCCGGCCCCAACAACGTGATGCTGGCGTCGTCGGGCCTGAACTTCGGATTCCGGCGCAGCGTTCCGCACCTGCTGGGCGTGAACCTGGGCTTCACGCTGATGATTTTTCTGGTCGGTGTGGGCCTGGGCTCGGTGTTTCAGCAGACCCCTGTCCTCTACACCATCCTGAAGTATGCCGGCGCGGCCTATCTGCTTTACCTCGCCTGGAAGATCGCCACCTCGGGTCCGCTGGACGAGGGCGAGGCGCGCGGCAAACCGTTCACGTTCCTGCAGGCCGCCGCCTTCCAGTGGGTCAATCCCAAGGCCTGGGTGATGGCGGTGGGCGTGGTGGCCACCTACACGCCGCAAAACGGGTTCTTTGCCAACCTGGTGATCGCGACGCTGGTCTGCGGCATCGTCAACCTGCCCAGCATCGGCATCTGGGTGACGTTCGGTACAGCCCTGCGCCGCGTCCTGCACCGGCCTGCCGCGATCCGCGCCTTCAATGTGGGCATGGCCCTGCTGCTCGTCGCCTCGCTGTATCCGGTCGCGCTGGAACTGCTGCACTGAAAAGCGGCTCAGGCCAGCAATCCCACCACGACGGCCGGCGTGACCAGCACGTTGAACAGGCCCGCCATCACCATCACCAGGCCCGCGACCGCACCCTCTTCCGCGGCAAGCTCGCGGGCCTTGGCCGTGCCGGCGCCATGTGCGCCCATGCCGAACAGCGCGCCGCGCGCCAGCGCCGAGCGCAGCGGCAGCCAGCGGCACATGAGCTGGCCGATGGCCGCGCCGAAAACGCCCGTGACGATGACGAAAACCGCCGTCAGGTCGGGCACCCCGCCCACGTGGGAAGACACCGCGATGGCGAACGGCGTGGCGACCGATCGCGGCAGCAGGCTGAGCCGCAGGTCGGGCGGTAAATCCAGCAGGCTGCCCAGCAGCCACGCGCTGACGCCCGCGATGCCGCTGCCCACGGCCACACCCGCGGCCAATACCGGCCAGTACCGCCGGATCAGCGCCCGCTGCTCGTAAAGCGGCAGCGCGAACGCCACGATGACCGGTCCCAGCATGGCCATCAGCCAGTGCGAGCCGGACATGTAGTCGCGATAGCCGGTATGCAGCAGAATGGCCAGCGTCAGCAGAAGCGCGGGCGCGACGACCAGGGTGGATGTCCACCAATAGGCAAAGCGGCGGTAGAACAGGCGCGCGCAGACATACGCGGCGACGGTGGCCGCCGGCCAGAACAGCAGGTTGAATTCAGGCTGCATGGCGGTTCATCCAGCGATAGCAAAGATCGATCGTCAGCGCCGTGCCGGCCATGACAAGCGCCGTGCCCAGCAGGATCACGGCCAGCAGCTTCACGCCGAGCAGACTAAGAAATTCGCGGTGGTCCAGCAATGACATCACCGCCGGCACAAAGAACAGCAGCATTTCCCCCAGCAGCCAGCTCGCCCCGCGCTGCACGTTGCGCACGCGCAAGCGCCGCGTCGCCAGCAGGATGAGCACCAGCGCCATCCCGATGACGCCGCCCGGCACCGGCAGCCCTGAGGCCTGCGCCATCGCCTGGCCCAGCACGGAAAAAAGGACGATCAATGCAATCTGCAGCAGACGGCTGCGGCGCAGCGCGCTGCGGATAAGGACGGAATGACGAAAGCGAGGCATGAGACGAAGATCCAGCGGCAAGCCCTTGTTTTACGCTTCGTAGGCGCATAGATAAAATGAATTCGATGAATCCTATTTATTCCAAACTGGCATAGCGATGGAACTGCGAACGTTGCGCGCGTTGGTGGAGGTCGTCAGGCAAGGCGGTTTCTCCCAGGCGGCCAAAGTGATCCACGCGACCCAACCCACGATCAGCAAGGCCGTTCGGCAGTTGGAGGACGAGCTGGGCATGCTTTTGCTGGACCGGCAGGCGCAGCCGCTGCGGCTGACGGCCGCGGGCGAGATCGTGTATCGGCGCGCCCTGAACATGCTGGCCGAACGCGACGACCTGAACGCCGAGTTGGATGACCTGAAGGGCCTGAAGCGGGGTGTGCTGCGCCTGGGCCTGCCGCCGCTGGGCAGCAGTTCGCTGTTTGCGCCGATGTTCGCGCGCTTTCGCAGCCGCTATCCGCGCATCGAGATCAGCCTGGTCGAACACGGCAGCCGCCGCCTTGAAGAAATGGTGATGGCCGGTGAAATCGAACTGGCGGGATCGCTCAAGCCCGTGCCGGACCACTTCGAATGGCAGCCCGTCGCGCGCGAACCGCTGGTGGCGCTGATGCCCGCCGATCACCCACAGGCCCGCGCCGAGTCGGTGGGGCTGCACGACCTGCGCGACTCGCCCTTCGTGCTGTTCGAAACAGGGTTTGCCCTGAACCGCATCATCCACGACGCGTGCCAACGGGCGGGGTTCGTCCCGACCATCGCCGCGCGCAGCGGTCAGATCGATTTCATCGTGGCGCTGGTGGCGGCGGGGCTGGGCGTGGCGTTTCTGCCGCGCATGAAGGCCAACGAGGAATTGCATGCGAGCGTGGCCCGCGTGCCTTTGCGTGATTCGGGGACGGACTGGGAGATGGTCCTGGTGTGGCGCCGTGGCGGTTATCTGTCGTATGCCGCGCAGGCATGGCTGGCGTTGACGCGCGAGGTCCACCCGGGCGCCGCCTGATGGCGGACCGCGCCCGGACCGGTAAACATCGGGACAAACTTCCGGCGCCCGCGCCGGAGTATGCTGATGCCGGAACCCGGCCCGACTTGCCGGGTCAGATCATTCATGCCCGCCCTGCCCCGACTCTCCGCCCGCCGCCTGTTTGCCGCCGCCGTGCTTGCCGCCGCCGGCGTGGTCGGCTGCTCCCAACTGGATTCCTGGCAGCGCCAGACCATTTTTTCGCCACAGTCCGAGCCGCAATCCTGGTGGCGGGACCCAGCCGCGGGAACGCAGGTCTACGACCTGGCGCTCGACAACGGCGACAAGATCCGCGCCTGGTATCTGGCCAGCCCCAAAAAAGGCGCCCCCACCGTGCTGTATCTGCACGGCGCGCGCTGGAACCTGAATGGCAGCGCGTTCCGCATCGACGGCTGGAGCCGCATGGGGTATTCCATACTGGCGATCGATTACCGCGGCTTCGGTGCGTCCACGCCGCGTCTGCCCTCTGAAGACAGCGCGCTAGAGGACGCCATGGCGGGCCTGAAGGAACTGGCGCGCCTGCAGCCCGATCCGGCGCGCCGCTTTGTGTACGGACACAGCCTGGGCGGCGCAATTGCCATCGACCTGGCCTCACGTCCCGAGCAACCGGACTTCGCGGGCCTGATCGTGGAATCCAGCTTCACCAGCATCGGCGCCATGCTGGCCACGCTGCGCTGGGGCAACGTGCCCGGCGCCAGCCTGCTCGTCACGCAGCCGTTCGCATCCGTGGACAAGCTGGCCCAGCTGCACACGCCCATGCTGTTCATGCACGGCACGGCCGACCGCGTGGTGCCTCACACCATGAGCGACGAACTCTTTGCCGCTGCCCGCAACGTGGCGCCCGAATTGAAGCGGCTGGTGAAAATAGAAGGCGCCTCGCATTCGGGCGCCTTCCGCAGCGGCACGCAGTACGAGACCGCTGTCAGAACCTTCATGCAGGACGCCAGCCAGGCATACGAGCGCAAGAAGGGTTGAAGAGACGTCAGACGGCGGCAGCGGCGCCGCTGCGGCGGGACAGCCACGCGATCACGCGGGGACGGCTGCGGTCGTACGCCAGGTTGTAGAAGAACGCGTAGGGCAGATAGAACAGCACCAGCGCGATGTCCAGCACGAAGGCTTCCCACAGGCTGATGCTGAGCCACCAGGCCGCCAGCGGAATCACGATCAGGATCAGGCCGAACTCGAAGCCGAACGCGTGCAGTACGCGGATGCGGAACGTACGGGTCCAGCCGAAGCGGTTTTCGACACGGTCGAAGCCAGCGTTGTAGATCATGTTCCAGACCAGCGCGATCCAGGCGATGACCGCGGTCAGCACGCCCATTTCGAACAGCGACTTGCCCATGGCCCACGCGGCCACGGGCGCACACAGGCCGATGGCGATAATTTCGAACAAGAAGGCGTGGATGAAACGTTCTTTTAGGGTTTTCTTGGCTTGGGTCATGACCCACCTGCGGTCGATTGCTGAAGAGTGACCGCATTGTCCGCGACATTTCCGGTACGAAAAAGATAATATCCATCGGAAAAACCGATACACCTACCGCCGGGCCACTATGCGCCACTCCCTCGAATCCCTCGCCGCCTTCGCCCAGGTCGCCTCTGAAGGCTCGTTCTCGGCTGCGGCCCGCAAGCTGGGCAAGAGCCAGTCCACCATCAGCGAGACCATCGCCAATCTCGAGGTGGACCTGAACGTCGCGCTGTTCGACCGCAGTCAGCGCCAGCCTTCCCTGACCGCCGCCGGCAAGGTGCTGCTGGGGCAGGCCTTGCAGGTGCTGGCCGCCAACGATCGCCTGAACCGCAGCGCCAGCCAGTTATCCGAAGGCCTGGAACCCCGGCTCACCGTCGTGCTGTCCGACACGTTCCAGTCGCGCACGTTCGAGGCCATGCTGAGCCAGATCGACGCGCGTTATCCGGCGCTGCGCTTCGAATGCCTGATCGCGGAATACGAGGACGTGGTGGCGCTGGTGCAGCAGGGCCGCGCGCACGTCGGGCTGATGGCGGCGCAGGAAAGCTATCCGCCGGACGTCGCGCACGCGTGCCTGGCGGAACGCTCCGAAATCGTCCTGTGCGTGGGGCGCTCGCATCCGCTGGCCAGTTTGCCGTCGGTCACGTCCGATCACCTGAAGACCGAACGCGAGCTGCGACTGAGCACCTACGAACTGGACGACAAGGAGGCCACGCCGGCCCATTCGACGTGGTCGGCGCCGGGCTATCTGATGCTGCTGGAAATGGCCAGCCTGGGCTTTGGCTGGACCGAACTGCCGCGCTGGATGATCCAGCGCTTCGGCCGCGACCAGCTCGTGGAATTGAAGGTGCCGGGTTGGCCGCGCCACATACATGTCGACGCGGTCTGGTCCACGCGCCGCGCGCTGGGACCTGCGGGCGCCTGGCTGCTGGAAAGCCTTACGCAGGGATAGCGCGCGCCGCCACGGGCAACACGGGCTCCGCGTGCGTCAATGCCAGGCGCGTGATGCTGACGCCATTGGCGCGCAGCCATTCACCCAGCTTCGGATCGGCCAGCACGTCGAATTCGGCGCGCCGCTGGCGAGCCATGGCGCTGCCCCGCTCGCTGCCCAGTGCCGGATGACACATGACGAGATCGCCTTCGCGCGCGTTGAACAGCCAGGTCTGCAAGAAGTGCGCGTAGCGGCGCTTGCCGCCGTCGAACGCATAGACGCCCAGCAGCCGCCTGTTGGTCCGCAAGCCGCTTGAACGGGCCTCGCGCGCCAGCGCCGACGCCCCCAACGCGCCGATCACGCGCGCCTTCACCGACTCCTTCAGCGGCATCCCGCACTGCATGCCGGGCGCGGTCTGGCGCAGCCAGGGCGCCTGCGCGCCCGCCTGCGTGCCATAACGTCGCGCCATTAATGCCAGCAAGCGCTGGCGGATGCCGGGCAGCTGATGCACATGCTGGTGTCCATCCACATAGTCCGGCGCCCGGCCGAACGCCGCCTCGAACGCATCGAACTGCCGGACAAGCTGCGCCTCGACCCACGCCGCGTCGAGCAGGCCGGCGTAGGCCTTGAGGATCAGCGCGCCCAACGCGGGCATCGGTTCGGCGCCCGCGCGCAACGTTTCCGACAGATTCAGGTGCAGGCCGATGTCCACATCCAACGCGGCGAGCCGCGGCGCGTTGGCCGCGAAGGTGGGTCCCAGCGTCAGGCAACTGACCGCACTGACGCGCCCCATGCCGGCCAGCGCAATCATGCCCTCGTCGACATCCGCATTCATGCCAAAATCATCACCGCACACCACGACGCGTTTGCTCATCGCCGCCTCTCCGTCTTTCTGTCCGCCACATCCCACATGCGCGCCCTCATCCGGCAAATCAGCCTTTTCATCGCCGTCGGTTGCGCCGCCGCGGCAACGCATTGGGCCGTTGCCGTGGGCTGCGTCGAAGCGTTCGGCGCCCCCCCGCTGGCGGCCAACCTGATCGGCTGGATGGTCGCCTTCGTGGTGTCCTTCAGCGGCCATTACCGGCTCACGTTCCGACATTCGCCCATCCCCTGGACCGTAGCGGCCCGTCGTTTCCTTTTCATTTCAGCGATCGGCTTCTTGATCAATGAAACGGCCTACGCCTGGCTGTTGCACGCCACCGACGTGCCGTACGACACGCTGCTGGCGCTGATTCTGATCGGCCTGGCGTTCGCGACGTTCATCGCTAGCCGGCTGTGGGCGTTCCGGCACAAACCTGCTTCCTGAGCGCCGCTCCCGCGTCCACTCGCCACATCGCATGCCGGGCGCTCACAACGACGGGAGCCAGCCCTTGCAGCGGCAGGTAGATGGCGCCATCGCCATGACCGCCCCACACCCAGAACCGTGCACCATCCGGCGCCGCACACAGCGTTGCGTCGAACTGCGCGGCACTGATCAGCACCTGCTTTCCGGTGACGGGATCGAACTTCGCGGCGTCATAAAGCTCTTTGCGCCAGTTGTCGCGCACCGGCACTTCGGGATTGCGCCAGTCGTCCACGACCCACGTCGGCCGTGGCGCGCGTGCGTACAACGCCAGGTCGAAGGGATAGGCATGCAACGAGACAAACGTGTCGTCCGGCCGCGCCTCCTGCCGCACCACCTTGGCCAGCGGCGCGGCGCTGCCTCGGGCATTGAATGCCGCAACGCCCACAGCAGTGACGCAGATGCCGGCGGCGACCGCCGCGCTGATGCGCACGAGGCGCGGCGTCGTCACCCCGTTCTCGCTGCGCCACGCCGCCAGGATGACCTCCGCCAGCAGAAACGCCAGCGGCGCCAGCGCCGGCAACACATAGCCGATCAGCTTGGAATGCGGCAACGAAAAGAACACCACCACCACGGCGAACCACACCGCGCCCAGGCGCCGCAGGCCGCGCGCCGGACTTGCGATCCAGAAGGCGCGCCGCAGGATGCCGCCGCCCCACAGTGACCACGGCAGGCTCAGGCCAGCCAGCACCGGCAGGTAGAACCAGAACGGCTGGGCGTTGTTGAAGCCGCTGGCGGCGAAGCGCTGGAAATGCTGATAGACGAAGAAATAGTCGTAGAAGCCGGGATACCGCACCTGCATCAGCACGAACCACGGCGCCGCCACTGCCATGAACACCAGCAGCGCCGGCGGCCACACCAGCGCCGCCAGCCCGCGCCAGCGCCGCTCCCAGACCAGCCAGAGCAGCAGGATTGCCCCCGGCAACACCAACCCGATCAGCCCTTTGGCCAATACCGCCAGCGCGGCCAACGCCGCGGCAGCCACGGACATCCCGCGCGCCCCTTCCCCGCGTTCGACGCGCAGCGCGGTTTCAGCGGCGGCCAGGACGCACAGCGTGATGAGGCCCGCAACCAGCATGTCCAGGTTGGCAAACTGCGCGCCCCCATAGAAGAACGGCATGGTGCAAAGCGCCAGCACGGTCAGCGTGGCGGCAAATGCATCGCGATGACGCCGCACGAAAACGTACAACCCGGCGGCGGCGCCCCAGGCGGCCAGCCAAGACGGCACGCGCGCCGCCCACGGATGCACGCCGAACACCGAGAACGACAGCTCGGTCAGCCAGTAGTACAGCGGCGGCTTGTGGAAGTACGGCATGCCGTCCAGCAGCGGCACGGCGTGTGAGCCGCTGCGCAGCATGTCCCAGGCCACGCCGGCATAGCGCCCTTCATCGGGCAAGGTCAGCGGCCGCATCCACGCCAGCCAGGCCAGCCAGATGCCGACGGCCAGCAAGAACCGTCCTGCCGGCGGGGTCCATTCGGAGCGCGCCGGGGTGCTGTAGTCCGCCATCATCAGCCCTGCGCCTTGCCAGCGGGCCGGCCGCGGCTGCGCCGCACGACGAACAGCGGACGGCCCTTCACCTCGTCGAAGATGCGGGCCACGTATTCGCCCACCACGCCCAGCGAGATCAGATTGACGCCCGCAAAGAACAGCACCGCGGTGACGATGGTCGTCCACCCGGAGACAGCGTTGCCGGACATCAGGTAATCGCCCACGAGAAAGGCCGCATAGGCCAGCGCCAGCACGGCAAACGCCACGCCCACCAGGCTGACCATGCGCAGCGGCCACGTCGTGAATGCCGTCAGGCCGTCAAGCGCCAGGCGAAAAAGGCGCAGCCCGCTGTAGGTGCTGGTCCCGTGCATGCGCTCGTCCGGCGTGTAGGGCACGGCCTCGCCCTTGAAGCCGACCCAGGCATACAGGCCCTTCATGAAGCGGGTGCGCTCGGGCAGCGCAATCAGCGCATCGACCACGCTGCGGTCCATCAGCCGGAAGTCGCCGGCGTGCGCTGGCACCTGCACGCCGCGTGCGTTGCTGAGCAACTGATAGAACCAGCGCGCGCCCGAGCGCTTGAGCCAGGATTCGTCGGCGCGGTCGCGCCGCACGGCGTACACCATCTCGGCCCCCGCGGCCCATCGCGCCAACATCAGCTCGATCAACGCGGGCGGATGCTGCAGGTCGGCGTCCAGGCAGATGACCACGTTGCCGCTGGCGGCTTCCAGACCTGCGCTCAGCGCCGCCTCCTTGCCGAAATTGCGGGACAACTGCACGTGGCGAAAGCCTTCGTGCTCGGTCCATTCGGCCATCAGCGCGTCCGTGCCGTCGGTGCTGCCATCATCGGCCACGATGATCTCCCAACTGGTGCACAGCGCGGAGAGCCGGTTGCGCAGCAGCGGCAGCAGCACGCGCAGGTTCTCGCACTCGTTCAGACACGGAATCACGCAGGTGACGCGGATGTCATACGGCACGTCGGCGGCCTGCGGCGGCCACACGGACCTAAGCGGCAGGGATTTTGCCAGCACCTGCGGCGCTGGCGGGTCGGACCGTAACTGGATGTGCATGGGGTTCTGCAATGATGGAATGCGGGACACGATGCGGTGCAGTATGCGCAGGGGCTCGTCGAATTTTCATGAAATGCCGGCCCGCACGTGGCCGCTAAAATGGCGGGCATCTCCAGTCTTCCGGTTGTCATGCAATACCAAGTCCGTCCCATGCGGGTCAGCGATGTGGACGCCATCCTGCAGGCCCAGGCCCTTGCCTATCCTCAGTTCCTGCTGGAAGGCGCCGGCTTCTTCCTGAACCGTCTCGCGCTTGCGCCGCAATATTGCTGGGTTGCCCAGCCAGGCACGCCAATGTCTTCGGGCGTGTTGCTGGGCTACCTGATTTCCTACCCGTGGGACGCGGGCCTGCCCCCCGCCCTGGACGTGCCGCTACCCGCGCTGCCGGCGCGGGCCGATCACTGGTTTCTGCATGACTGCGCGGTCGTGCCGGCGGCGCAAGGCACGGGCGTGGGTCAGGCGCTGGTGGGCGCCGCCGCCGCAAGCGCCATGGACAACGGCCTGACGCGCGCCAGCCTGGTGTCCCTGGCATCGGCGGCCGGCTATTGGTTGCGTCATGGCTACGCGCCGCTCGCGCCGCAGACGCCGGGTCTGGCCGAAAAACTGGCGGGCTACGGCGAGGGCGCCAGTTACATGTCGCGCGCCTTTCCCTTCCCGGCCGCACGCCCGTTGCGCGCCTGACGGCGTCCCCCAACCCGTGTACAGGTGCACTGGCCTGGACGTAAGATAGCTTCGCAGTCCGCGAACGATGCGGCGGAAGATGGCCTGAACAGCGGGCTTGAACATCGGGTTTGAACAGCTAGTCTTGCTGCGCCCCGGCGGGGCGCGAAGGTTCATATGATCTCCCTTTCGCCCGTCCAATCCCTCCTCGCCTGCTGCCTCGTGCTCGTCATCGGACGGGTCATGACCACGCGCATCGGCGTCCTGGCGCGCTACAGCATTCCGGACCCCATCGTAGGCGGCCTGCTGTTCGCCGTATTGGCCTATCTGTTGTCCACCTGGGGCGGCGTCGCCGTCTCGCTGGAGACCAGCATCAAGCCCACGCTGCTGCTGCTGTTCTTCGGCTGCATCGGGCTTACCGCCAACCTCAAGCTGCTGGCGCGCGGCGGGCCCCGTCTCATCGCCTTTCTCCTCGCGTTGATTCCGTTTCTGGTCCTGCAGAACGCCGTGGGGCTGGGCATGGCATGGCTGCTGGACATGCACCCGCTCATGGGCCTGCTGGGCGGCACGATCACGCTGGTGGGCGGTCACGGCACCGGCGCGGCCTACGCGACGCGCTTTGCCGACTTCAACAACATCCAGGACGTCATGCCGCTGGCCATGACGGCGGCGACGCTGGGACTGGTGCTGGGCGGCGTGGTGGGCGGCCCCGTGGCGGAATGGATCATGCGCCGCCACAAAGTGTCGGGCAGCCTGGACCACACCGCGGCCGAAGGCCACCAGGCCGCCGACCTGAATGAAACGCATCAGCCGCCCACCCCGGGTACGTTCATCCTGTCCATGACCGCCGCGTTCGTCTGCCTGGTCGTCGGCGGCATGCTGGCAGCGCTGGTGGAAGATGCCCCGGTCAGCCTGCCCAACTTCCTGTGGTGCCTTGCGACCGGGGTACTAATCCGCAATGCAGGGCCGCTGGTGGGCATCCGGCTCGACGATCGCGCCACCGACATCATCGGCACGATCTCGCTATCGCTGTTTCTGGGCATGACGATGATGACGCTGGACCTGTCCAGCGTCGCGCGCCTGGCCGGTCCGCTGGCGCTGATGCTGGCGGTGCAGACGCTGGTCTGCGCGCTGTATGCCGCCTGGGTGGTGTTCCGGCTGCTCAAGCGCGACTACGAGGCCGCCATCATGTCCGCGGCATTCTGCGGCTTCGCGCTGGGCGCCACCGCCACCGCCATCGCCAACATGCAGGCGCTCACGCGCCGCCACGGTCCGGCGCCGGAAGCCTTCATCGTGGTCCCCGTCACCGGGGCCTTCCTGGTGGACATCCTGAACGTGATCGTCCTGAGTTCGCTGATTTCCTTGCCGTTCGTGGGAGGGATGTAGCCATGTTCAAAAGACTCTTGATGGTCCTGCTGTGCGCGGTGCTGGCCGCGTGCGGCCGCGCGCCCGACGCGGACGCCCTGCGCGTGGACGTCACGCGCAGCCTGGATGCGACCTATGGGCAGGACCTGTTCCGCATCGCTGACCTCAAGCGCATGGGGTCGGCCACGGACAGCACCGCCCCGGCGGGCGAAACCCGGCGCGTCGTGTACTACGACATCGACCTGGAACTGACCCGCGACATTTCGCTGGGCGCATGGGATCAGCCCGGCGCGGCGTCGCTGGTGACGTTGCTGGGCGCCGGTCCGCGCAGCATCAGCGGCGTGAAGTCCGGCGGCAACAAGGCCGGCGATCGCATCATTGCCCACGCCAGCGCCATCTACCGCGAAGCGGACGGCGCGTGGAAGCTGGTGACGCCCGCAGGCTTCAAGGCGGCCGAGGCGCCGTCGCTGGACACCGGGGCGCCGCCGCCCGTCACGCGCCAGCTGCTGGACACGCTCGACCAGATCACCCACTCGGTAGCCTACAGCGCGTCCAGCACGGCCCAGCACGTCGTCCAGCAGGAGCTGGAACGCTCGGTGGCGCGCATCAATGGCCGGCTGTCCCGGCTCCAGCAGGGTTACCCGCTGGCCGGCGGTCCGGACCGCGGCGAGTACCTGGCCTTTTCCCGCGCCCTGAGCGACGTGGCGCGCGCGCGTCAGATCCGGGTGTCGCCGCTAATCACCGGCGGCGGGGCCGACAACATCGCATTGCTGCGCAGCGGCGACGCCGTCGTCGGCCTGGCGCAGGCCGATACCGCGCAGATGGCCTACGAGGGCACGGGTCCCTTCGCGGGTCAGGGGCCGTTTCCCGGCCTGCGTGCGCTGGGCAGCCTGTATCCGGAGATGGTCCACATCGTCGTGCGCGACGATCCCGCTCTGCGTGGCGTGCGAGATCTGAAGGGCAAGACGATCGCATTGGGTCCCGAAGGGTCAGCCGTGCGCGCTACCCTGCAAACTGTGCTGGCCGCGCATGGCCTGCAGGCCGGGCGCGATTACCAAGTGTCCGACACACCGTTTGTTGCCGCCCTGCCGCTGCTGCAATCCGGGGCGGTCGACGCCGCCGCCCAGGTGATCGGCGTGCCGGCCACGCCGCTGCGCGATGCGCTGATTCCCGCGCAGCTCAAGCTGCTGCCGCTCGATGCCGAGGCGATCAAAACCCTCACGGCCGGCGACAGCGTGCTGATGCCGCTGGACATCGCGGCGGGCACGTATCCCAATCAGCAGGACCGCATCCCCACCGTGGGCGTGGCGGCGCTGATGCTGACCACCACCGACCTCACGCGCGACGAAGCGCTTGTGGTCGTGCGCGCGGTCTACCAGGCCGGCCAGGACCTGCTGGCGGCCGGTTCGACGCAGGGCTCGCAGGTATCGGCGGCCACCGCCCGGCTCGGCCTGAGCGTGCCGCTGCACGACGGCGCCGAGGAAGGTATCGCCCAACTGGAGCACGCCAAACCGCGCTGAGGCGCGTTGCGTCTATGATGGCGCTCCCTATCAGGAATTCCGATGAACAAATTCGATCTTCAAAAGAACCAGGCCCTCAAGCTGGCCGGCCAACTCAAGCAATCGGCGACGCCCGACCGTTTTGGCGCCTCGTCCCAAGTGCCCGACCGCCGCGAGCAACGCAAGCTGGATCAGGCCGCCGGTCTGGTGCCCTTCCCGCTGAAGCTGTCGCAGGCGCAGGCCGACAAGCTGCGCGCCGCCGCCGCCGAACGCGGCGTGTCGACCAACGACCTCGTGGCCGAGGCGCTTGAGAAAGCGCTGGGCAAGTAAGCGCAATGCACATCTGGGTCGACGCGGACGCCTGCCCCGCCGTCATCAAGGACATCCTGTTCCGCGCCGCGCAGCGCTGGCAGGTGCCCCTGACGCTGGTGGCCAATCAGGCGCTGTACACACCGCCGTCGCCGCTGATCCGGGCCGTGCAGGTGCCGCGCGGCTTTGACGTGGCCGACGCGCATATCGTGGAGCGGGCAGAAAAGGGCGACCTGGTCATCACCGGCGACATTCCGCTGGCTGCGCAGGTGCTGGAAAAGGGCGCGATGGCGCTCAACCCCCGCGGCGAACGCTACTCGCCGGAAACCATTCGCGAGCGGCTGGCGATGCGGGACATGATGGAAGAACTGCGCGCCAGCGGCGTGGACACGGGCGGCCCGTCGTCATTCAGCCAGTCCGACCGCAAGGCGTTCGCGAACCAACTCGACACGCTGCTCGCGCGGGTGGCCCGCCAGCAGGCGCAGAAAAACTGAAAACCGCCGGCAGCCCCGGCGGTCAATTATCAGTGGTCAGTAAAAGGTGATGTATGCCTTGTAGATGATCGCGCCGATCGCGGTGACAAGGCCCAGGCCCATCAGGGTCATGCCGAGATTGCGGTCACGAAACCCGAAGCCGATCAACATGAGCGCCACGCCGGTGCAGATGATGATGAGCATGGTATTGGTATGCGGACCCATGGCCTTCTCCTGTTTTGCTCGGCAGTCATTCGCCGTTTTATCGATGATAGACAGGCGTGGAACAGGCTTGGCGCAACCGAAAGCTGGCCGATTGCGACAGATCAGAAGAAGATTAATGAATCAAAAACAAAAAAGCCAACCGATGAAGGTTGGCTTTTTGCTTGGGCATTACTGCCCGACGTATTTACTGCCCAAAGTATTTATTGCCCGAATAACAAAACCGATATCGCTGAATTACTGCTGCATTGCTGCTTACGAACCGGGCTTTGTCTTTTGGGGCTCTTCAAAGGCTGTGAAGCCTGAGAAGGTCTTTGGTGGGTAGTACTGGGTTCGAACCAGTGACCCCTGCCGTGTGAAGGCAGTGCTCTACCACTGAGCTAACCACCCCGAAAGAGGCGAAATAATAGCACGAATCTTTAAACGCGTGCAAGTCGCCTCGGGAAAACTTCTTTGCGGCCGTGCTGTGCAGCCCTTTTACGCTGCCGCTGCAACAGGCGCATCGAGCTTGCGCCAGATGCTCTCGCCGCCCACGCTCTTATCCAGCGCAGCCACGTAAGCCTCGTGCTCGGCCAGCTCTTCGGCGTTGGCGTACAGCACCGGCAGCCCCGATGCGTCGAACTTGGCCAGCACCAGGCCATCGCTGCCGGTGCCCGCATTGTCGTCCACGTCGATCAACAGCGCGTCCTGGCCGCGCGTCATCGCCAGCCAGACTTCCGCCAGAAGCTGCGAGTCGAGCAATGCGCCGTGCAGCGTACGGTGCGCGTTCGAGATGCCGAAGCGGTCGCACAGCGCGTCCAGCGAATTGCGCTTGCCGGGGAACAGCGACCGGGCATGCAGGAGCGAGTCGGTGACGGTCTCGCAGAACTCGGTGATGGGACCGCGCCCGGTCTTCGCGAGCTCGGCGTTGAAGAACTTCACGTCGAACGCGGCGTTGTGCGCGATCAGCTCCGCGCCCTGGATGAACTTGACGAATTCGTCCGCGACCTCGGAAAAGCGCGGCTTGTCCGACAGGAACTCGGTGGTCAGCCCGTGAACGGCCAGCGCCTCGGGATCGCTGTCGCGGTCCGGGTTCAGATAGATGTGCAGATTGTTGCCCGTGGCCATCCGGTTGACGAGCTCCACGCAGCCGATTTCGACGATGCGATGACCCTGTGCAGGGTCCAGTCCGGTGGTTTCAGTGTCAAAGATGATCTGGCGCATAACGATTCCGACGCGTCTATTCCGACGCGTCTATTCCGAAGGGTTTATTCCGATGCTTGAGGCTGCGAGGCTGGCGGCGTGTGCGATTGATGCGCTTCGCTGCCGGACTTGCCTGCCTTCTTGCGTGCGGTGGCAATCAGCGTGTAGGCCACCGGCACGACGAACAAGGTCAGTAGTGTACCCAGCAACAGCCCGCCGACCAGAACCCAGCCGATCTGCTGCCGCGATTCCGCGCCCGCGCCGGTGGACAGCGCCAGAGGGACAGTACCCAGCACCATGGCGCCCGTGGTCATCAGAATGGGCCGCAGGCGCAGCACGCTGGCTTCAACCACGGCCTCGAACAGCTCCCTGCCCTCGTCGCGCAACTGGTTCGTGAATTCCACGATCAGGATGCCGTGCTTGGTGATCAGGCCGACCAATGTAATAAGCCCGATCTGGCTGTAGATGGACAGCGTGCCGCCCGTCAGCCACAGCGCCAGCAATGCGCCCGTCATGGACAGCGGCACCGACAGCATGATGATGAACGGATTGCGCCAGCTTTCGAACTGCGCGGCCAGCACCAGATAAATGAACGCCAGCGCCATCGCGAACACCAGATAGATGCTGCCCGACGAATCGCGGAACTCGCGCGACTGGCCGTCCAGGTCCGTGATGATCGTGTTGGGCAGGACCTCGCGCGCCACCTGGTGCATGTGTTCCAGCACTTCGCCCAGCGCATAGCCGGGCGCGACAGCCGCGTCGATCTTCACGGCGCGCAGGCGGTTGAAGTGGTTGAGCGACTGCGGCGACACGCCTTCGTGCACGCCCAGCAGGTTGTCCAGCTGGACCATGCTGCCGTCGCGCGCGCGCACATAGATGCCCGAGATATCGGTGGGATTGGCGCGGTCGCGCGGCGTGACCTGCACGATCACGTCGTACTGTTCGCCTTCGTCCTTGTAGCGGGTGACCTGGCGCCCGCCCAGCATGGATTCCAGCGTGCGGCCCACGACGTCCACGTTGGCGCCCACGTCGGCCATCTTGTCGCGGTCCACGCGCACGCGCAGCTCCGGCGTGTTCAGGCGCAGGTCTGTGTCCAGGTTCAGCAGGCCCGGATACTTGCGCAGCTCGGTCAGGAAAATCTGGGTCAGCCGCGACAGCTCTTCATACGAGGCCTGGCTCATGATGATGAACTCCACCGGCTTGGACCGGGCGGACTGGCCCAGCGACGGCGGATTCGTGGGAAAGGCGCGCACGCCCGGCAGCGAGGCAAACTGCGGCTGCAATTGCTGCGTGATGGCCTGCTGCTTGCGCTCGCGCTCTTCCCAGGGCTTCAAGCGCAGGATCGCGGTGCCGTCCGTGACCGTCGGAAAACCCACCGTGACCTGGCTGCCGCTGGCTTCCGGAATGTCGGCATAGAACTTCTCGATGCCCAGCATGCTGTCCAGCGTGTAGTTCAGGGTCGCGCCCTCGGGCGCGTTCACGATGCCGAACACCACGCCGCGGTCCTCGACCGGCGCCAGCTCGCTCTTGACCACCTTGAACAGCACGCCGCTGCCCGCGGCCACGGCCAGGCCGATCACCACGACGATCCAACGATGCCGCAGCGACGCGCCCAGCATGCGGCGATAGCCGTTGCTCATGCCGTTCAGCCAGCCTTCGATCAGGTTGTACCAGCGGCTATGGCTGGTCTCGTGCCGCAACAGCACGGAACACATCATGGGCGTGAGCGTCAGCGCCACGAAGCCCGACACCAGCACCGCGCCGGCCAGCGCCAGCGCAAATTCAATGAACAGCCGGCCGGTGCGTCCCGTGGCGAACGCCAGCGGCGCATATACGGTGACCAGCGTCATGGTCATGGCGACCACCGCAAAGCCGATTTCCTTGGAGCCGCGCAGCGCCGCTTCCTTGCGTGGCATCCCGTCCTCGATGTGGCGGTAGATGTTCTCCAGGACCACGATCGCGTCGTCCACCACCAGGCCGATCGCCAGCACCATGGCCAGCAGGGTCAGCGTGTTGATGGAAAAGCCGAACAGGTACATCAGCGCACACGCGCCCACCAGCGACACCGGGATGGTGACGATGGGAATGATGCTGGCGCGCAGGTTGCGCAGGAAGAAGAAGATCACCAGCACCACCAGCACGATGGCCTCGATGATGGTGTGGAACACGGAATCGATCGACCGCTCGATGAACACGGACGAGTCGTACGCGATATTCAGCTTCATGCCGGCCGGCAGGGTCTCGTTCAGCCGGGCGACTTCCTGGCGCGCCGCCTTGGACAGTTCCAGCGGGTTGGCGGTGGACTGCCGCGTGACGCCGATGTTGATGGCGGGCTTGCCGTTGAAGCGGGACAGGATGCGGTCATTGGCTGCCGCGATCTCGACCTTGGCCACGTCGCGCATCCGCACCGGATAGCCCTTCACGTTGGCGACGATCACGTCTTCAAATTGGGCCGGCGTCTGCAGGTCGGTCGCGGACACCACCGAGAATTCCCGCGCGCGCGATTCGATGCGCCCCGCCGGAATTTCCACGTTCTGGCTGCGCAGCGCGGCTTCCACGTCCTGCACCGTCAGGCCGTACGCGGCCAGCTTGTCGCGGTCGACGTAGATGCGCATGGACGGCAGCCGCTCGCCAAAGACGCGCACCTCGGCCGCCCCCGGCAGCACCGACAGACGGGTCTTGATATAGCGGTTGATGTAGTCGGACGTCTGGATGGCCGAGAACGATCCGGATTCCACCGCGATGTAGATGATGGGCTGGGAATCCGCCTCGACCTTGCCGATGATGGGCTCGTCGATCTCATCCGGCAGAAAGCGCCGCGCGCGCGAGACCTTGTCGCGGACTTCGGCCGCCGCGGCGTCCGGGTCGCGCGTCAGGTTGAACTTGATGTTGATCTGGCTGCGCTCGGAGCGGCTGCGTGAGGTCATCACGTTCACGCCTTCGATGCCGGCCAGCTGGTCTTCCAGCGGCTTGGTCACCTGCGATTCGATCACCTCGGGCGAAGCGCCCTTGTACGTGGTGTCGACCGATACGATCGGTTCGTCGATCTTGGGGTATTCGCGCACCGTCAGGCGCGAATACGAGATCAGGCCGATCAGCACGATGATCAGCGACAGGACCGACGCGAACACCGGGCGCTTGATACAGGTTTCCGAGATACGCATGGCGCTATCGCTGAAAGGGTAAGGGGCCGGCTATTGGCCGTTGCCCACGATGGTCACGGGCGCGCCATCGGTCACGCGCTGCAGGCCCGAGACCACCAGCTGGTCGTTCAGGGCGACGCCGGTCAGGATCTCGACTCGGCCCTCGCGGCGCTCGCCGATGGTCACTTCGCGCCGGTGCGCCACGCCGTTCTCGACCCGGTAAACGTACTGCGTTTCGCCCGACGGCGATAGCGCGGCCTCGGGCGCGACCAGCGCCTTGTCCTCGTTGAACAGCAGTTGCACGCGGGCGAACATGCCGGGGCGCAGCACGCCGTCCTGGTTGGCCACGGTGGCGCGCAGCAGGATCGACCGCCCCCCCGCGTCGACCAGCGGACTGACCGCGTAGACGAGGCCCCGGCGCTCCTGGCCGGGCAAGGCGTCCAGGCGCAGCGTCAGTTGCTGGCCGACCCGCACCTTGCTCAAGTACATCTCGGGCACGCGGAAATCCACCTTGAGCGGATCGATCGCCTCGAGCGGCGCCAGGTCCTGCCCCTGGTTCACGTAGTCGCCCACCGACACGCTACGCAGGCCGACGATGCCCGCGAACGGCGCGGTGATCGTCATCTTGTCGAGCCGGGCCTGGGCCAGCGCCACGGCGGCCTCTTGCACCTTCAGCGTGCTGGCCGACTCGTCGCGCGCCTGCTGGCTGACGAAGCCCTTGCCCTGCAGTTCGACGGCGCGGCGGTAATGGCTTTGCGCCAGCGTCAGGTTCGCGCGCGCCTGCGCAAGTTCAGCGCGCGGCACCGAATCGTCCAGGCGGATGAGCAACTGACCCTGCTTGACGGGCTGGCCTTCTTTGAAATCAATGGCCTGGATGCGCCCGGTCACTTCGGGGCGCAGGACGACGGACTCATCGGAACGCAGGCTGCCCACTGCGGACAGGCCGCGTGCAAAGGGGATTTCCTGGACGGCGGCCACGGCCACGCGGGACGGCGCGGCGGGCGCGGCTTGAGATTTGGTGGTGACCGGGGCGGGAGCGGCGGACGGCGCCAGCCAGCGCGGCACAAACACGCCGAGCGCGGCCCCCGCGGCCAACCCTGCCGCGACGGCGGCCAGCAGTACAGCTTTTTTCATGCGCGAAAGTGGCGGTGTTGCGACGCGGACCGGGCATGCCCCACTCGGACGTCGCCGCAGGAACTGGAGGAAGGGAAGGCACTTTAGCACCCGGATTTACATACTGGAACAATCCTGAAGCGCGATGAAAGAACTAAATCTGCCCTAGCGGGCCGATTTGAGGGTATTTCCGGATGCCGGCGGGGCGGCCGATACCGTTCAGGCGCGGCGCGCGACGTCGACGCCCATGTTGGCAAGCTGGTCGGCGCGCTCGTTGCCGGGGTCGCCCGCGTGACCGCGAACCCAGCGCCACGACACCGTGTGCCGCTGCACCTGCTCATCCAGCGCCTGCCAGAGCTCGGCATTCTTGACCGGCTTTTTCTCGGCGGTGATCCAGCCGCGCCGTTTCCAGTTGGCCAGCCACTCGGTCATGCCCTTCATGACGTATTGCGAGTCGGTGTGGATGGTGACGACGCACGGACGCTTGAGGGCGCGCAGGCCTTCGATGACCGCCAGCAGTTCCATCCGGTTGTTGGTGGTCTGGAGTTCGCCGCCATGCAGCGTCTTTTCGTGCGCGCCGGCGCGCATCAGCACGCCCCAGCCGCCGGGACCCGGATTGCCCTTGCAGGCGCCGTCGGTCCACATTTCCACTTTCTGATCGTTCGCTTTGTTGTCCTGCATGGTGCTGCGTGCGTGTCCTTGTTCTTGCAATGTGAGGCCGGCCCGGCCGTTCAGGAGGGGTCGAAGCCGTCGTCCGCCTGGCGGTTGACCACCACCGACGCCGCGCGTGCGCGCTTGGGTTTGGTCTTCCAGGCAGGCCCGATGATACGCATGCCGGTCACGCGCTTGACCGCGGAGACCATGTAGACCGCACCGCCCAGGCTCCACCAGCGGGCGCCGGCGGATTCCAGGAAGCCCCAGCGCTGCAGCCATTTTTCGCTGCGGCAGGCCGGCGCGTAGCAGCCGAACTGGCTTTCATCGACTTCCAGCGACAGCAGCTTGAACCAGTCCTTGAGCCGCACAAGCGACACCTGGGACGACGGGGGCTGCGGCAGCCAGGGCTCCATGCCGGGCATGCGGGTGCGCGCGCCCCACATGCTCCAGGGATTGAACCCCGAAATGACGACCCGCCCCTCGGGCACCAGCACGCGCTCGACCTCGCGCAGCACGTTGTGGGGATCGGGCGTGAGTTCGAAGGTGTGCGGCAGGATCAGGAGATCGACGCTTTGCGATTCGAACGGCAGAGCCTCGGGCTCTGCGACGACCACGCGCGACTGCCAGCCGGGCATATTTTCCGGCGCAGGGGTCTCGGTGCCCACATAGCCCTTGAACGGCATCCGGTTCGCCCGCAACAGGTTCAGGTCGGCAAGGCCGACCTGCCAGGCGTAATATCCGAAGACATCCGCGACGGCCGCGTCGAACTGGGCCCGTTCCCAGGCCAGCACGTACTGGCCCGGCGGCGTCTGGAACCATTCGGCCAGTTCTACAATCGGCGGAGTTTCTTCTGCCACGTTTTTTCCTTCGAATCCCATGCAAGCCTTGACCGCCCCCGCAGGCGGCCGCGAACGCAACGCCGCGGTCTTGCCTTTGCCAGCCTTTTCCGACAACTACATCTGGGCAATCGTCCAGGACGGCCTGGCGGCTGTCGTGGACCCCGGCGAAGCCGGCCCCGTGTTGCAGTTCCTGGATCAGCATGGCTTGAAGCTGCGCGCCATTCTACTCACGCACCACCATGGCGACCATGTGGGCGGCGTGCTCGAATTGTCCCGCATCGAGGGCATCACCGTATATGGTCCGGCGCGCGAAAAGCTGCCGCGCTGCGACGTCCGTCTGGCCGAAGGCGACCGCGTGACGCTGCCGGAACTGGACCTGGACCTGACCGTGCTGGACGTCCCGGGCCACACCGCCGGACACATCGCCTATGCCGGCCGCGCGGCCGGCGTCGAGCACGCGCTGTTCTGTGGCGACACGCTTTTCGCGGGGGGCTGTGGCCGGCTTTTCGAAGGCACCCCAGCGCAAATGTTTGATTCCTTGGAAAAATTTTCCGCTTTACCGCCGGATACAAAAGTTTTTTGCGCACACGAGTACACTCTAGCGAACCTTCGCTGGGCATCGGCCGTCGAACCGGCCAACCGCGACCTGCAAACGTGGCACCTGCGGGCCCAGCAATTACGCGCGGATGGTCACCCCACGCTTCCTTCGACCATCGGCCAGGAACGCGCGACCAATCCGTTCTTGCGCACGCAGCAGCCCGACGTCGTCCAGGCCGCCGCAAGCTGGGCCGGACGCCACCAGCAAACGCCGGTAGAGGTTTTTGCCTCCCTTCGTGAATGGAAGAACGATTTCAAGTGACCACCTGATGAATCTATCCCGACTCCTTCTGCCGCTCATGCTGGCAGTCCTCGCCGGTTGCGCAGGAACCAAAGCCCCCGATAGCAAGAACCTCACCACCAATTCCCAAGGCCGATACATCGCCCGGGACACTTCCCGCACGATCGACCTGACCAACCCGCCGGCCGACGCCTGGGACCGCATCCGCCGCGGTTTCGCGATCCCCAACCTGAATACCGACCTCTCCAAGCAGTGGACCGACTACTACGCGTCCCACCCCGAGGCGGTGCAGCGCATGGCGGAACGCGCAGGCAAATACCTGTATTTCATCGTTGACGAGATCAACCGCCGCGGTCTGCCGACCGAGCTGGCGCTGCTGCCCTTCGTGGAAAGCGCGTACAACCCGACGGCGCTGTCCCGCGCGCAGGCTTCGGGCCTGTGGCAGTTCGTGCCGGCCACGGGCCAGCATTTCAACTTGAAGCAGGACTGGTGGCGCGACGAGCGCCGCGATCCCATCGCCTCGACCAACGCGGCCCTGGACTACCTGGAAAAGCTGTTTGAAATGCAGGGCGACTGGTACCTCGCCCTGGCCTCTTACAACTGGGGCGAAGGCTCGGTGCAGCGCGCCATGGCCAAGAACGAGGCCGCCGGCCAGAACACCGACTACCTGTCGCTGAACATGCCGGACGAGACCCGCAACTACGTGCCCAAGCTGCAGGCCATCAAGAACATCATTGCGGATCCGCAGCGCTATGCCGTGGCCCTGCCGCCCGTGGGCAACACGCCGTACTTCGTGACGGTGCAGAAGAACAGCGACATCGACCTTGAAATCGCCGCCAAGCTGGCCGAAATGCCGCTGGACGAATTCAAGGCCCTGAACCCGTCCTTCAACCGCCCGGTCATCCGCGGCGACCACGGCCCCACCCTGCTGCTGCCAGCCGATCGCGTCGAAATCTTCAACGCCAACCTCACCAACTACAAGGGCGACCTGTCCGCCTGGAAGGTCTACCACTCCCGGCGCGGCGAGTCCTACGCGGCCATCGCCAAGCGCTTCGGCGTGTCCGAGGCTTCTCTGCGCGAGACCAACGACATCAGCCGCCGCCAGAAATCCGCGAACGGCCAGGCGCTGCTGGTGCCGGGCGACCCCGGCACGGGCGGCGTGCAGATCGCATCGCTGGCCCCGCCGGTGGGCGCGCTGGACGCGGCGCCGCAGGACAACAAGGCCGCCGCCCCGCGTGGCCGCACCACGCAGGCGCCCGCCGCCCGCGTTTCCAGCGCCCGCCCCAACGTCCGCAGCCACAAGGTCCGCCAGGGCGACACCCTGTTCTCGCTGGCCAAGCAATACGGCACCACGGTCGACGCGCTGCGTGCGCTCAACAACATCAAGGGCAGTGCCCTGAAGATCGGCACGCAGCTGCGCGTGCCGGGCACAAACGCGCGCGGGTAACCTCCCGCCATAATCGCCGCACACTCGGCGCGACACCCCGGCGCGGCACCCCGCAAGGGGGCCGCGCCGTCTCGCCCGCTGGACCGCCAAATTCCCTAAAATAGGCGGCCTCCAGAAGGGAAAAATTTCAAGGACACATCTATGGGCTTTCTCGCCGGCAAGCGCATCCTGGTCACCGGGGTGCTTTCCAACCGTTCCATCGCCTACGGCATCGCGCGCGCCTGTCATCAGCAAGGCGCCGAACTGGCGTTCACCTACGTGGGCGACCGCTTCAAGGACCGCGTCAGCGAATTCGCCGCCGAATTCGGCAGCAAGATCGTGCTGCCCTGCGACGTGGCCGAAGACAGCCAGATCGACGGCGCCTTCGCCGAACTGGGCAAGCACTGGGACGGCCTGGACGGCTTGGTCCACTCCATTGGCTTCGCCCCGCGTGAAGCCATTGCCGGCAACTTCCTGGACGGCCTGTCGCGCGAAGGCTTTCGCATCGCCCACGACATCTCGGCCTACAGCTTTGCCGCCATGGCAAAGGCCGCGCTGCCCCTGATGGAAGGCCGCAACGGTTCCGTGCTGACGCTGACTTACCTGGGCGCCGAGCGCGTGGTTCCCAACTACAACACGATGGGTCTGGCCAAGGCGTCGCTTGAAGCCAGCGTGCGATACCTGGCCACGGCGCTGGGCCCCCGCGGCATCCGTGCCAACGGCATCTCCGCCGGCCCGATCAAGACCCTGGCCGCCAGCGGCATCAAGGACTTCTCGGCCATCCTGAAATTCGTGGAAAACCAGTCCCCCCTGCGCCGCAACATCACCATCGAAGACGTCGGCAACGTCGCGGCCTTCATGCTGTCGGACCTGGCTGCCGGGGTGACCGGCGAGATCACCCACGTGGACGGCGGCTTCTCGACCATCGTTCCGGGCATGGAAGAGTAAGACTTTCTTGGGACGGGGCCTGGCGCCCCGCCTTGCCGAACGGGGCCGGTTTCTCCGGCCCCTTCTCCGATTTCCTGTTTCTCAGTCCGGCCGCACGATCAGCGTGGACACCTGCACGTCCACCGCCGTCATCAGCTTGTGGATCGGGCACTTCTCGGCCACGGCCAGCAATTCGTCGATCTGCGCATCGGACAACTCGCCGTGCAGCGTCAGCTTGGCGGTCAGGCGGTAGATGCCACGGCGTTCCTCGCTGGCATCGCGCACCACTTCCACCCCCACCGATTCCAGCGGCAGGCCCTTGCGCTGCGCGTAGACCATCAGCGTCATCGCCTTGCAGCCGCCCAGCGCGGTATCGAAGTAATCGTGCGGGTCCGGCCCCTCGCCTTGCGGCTTGGGCATGTCCAGCGGCAGGTCGTGGCCTTCGGCCGTGGCGGTGAATTGCAGGGACTGGGGCGCATTCTGGCGCACGCGGATGCTCATGGATCGGTTCTCCTGTGTTGGGACTACCAGGGACAGCCTTGGATGATCTGGCTGCGCCTGCATGGGGCGGCCGGTCGGCCGGCGACAAGGACGGTTGTAGCACTTGCCGCAGCCTTCCGGGGCCGGATCAACCGCCTGACGGTTAGCTGAACTTCCTGCGACGGCCACGGTCCGATATCCCTGACCGACCGTTTTACAGGAGGCCGCATGAGCGCCCGGCAATTACTTGATCAACTGTTGCAGTCCGGACAAGGGCTGCTTTCCGACACCACAAACCGCGTGCAGAACGCCACCGGCGGCAAGGGATCGTCCCTGCTTTCCGGCCTGGGCGGCGGCGCCCTGGGCGCAGGCGCCCTCGGCCTCTTGATGGGCAGCAAGAAGGCCCGCAAGATCGGCGGCAAGGTCGCCATGTACGGCGGCATGGCCGCGCTGGGCGCATTGGCCTATCGCGCCTACGGCGACTGGCAGCGCAAGCAGGCGGGCGCGCCCACTGCCCCGCCCCAGACGCTGGACAGCCTGCCCGCCCCCGAGGCCGAACAGCACAGCAACGCCGTCCTCACCGCCATGATCGGCGCGGCCAAGGCCGACGGCCACATCGGCCCCGAGGAAAAAACGCTGCTGGAAACGGAACTGGCCAAGCTGTCATCCGACGCCCAGGACCGCCGCTGGCTGGAAGCCGAGCTGTCCCGTCCGCTGGATCCCAGCGTCATTGCCCAGTCGGCCAAGACGCCCGAAATGGCGGCGGAAATGTACCTGGCCAGCCTGCTCGTCGTGGACGAGGAAAGCTACATGGAGCGCGCGTACCTGGATGAGCTGGCGCGTCAGCTCAAGCTGGAACCAGGCCTGAAGGAGCAACTGGAGCAGCACGCCAAGGCGGCTGTCTGATAACAGCGGCTGACGCTGCAACCGTAGTTCCAGCCCCCTCCGCGGCCGATTCCGCGCATCACGCGCCGGATCGGCCGCTTTGCCGTTCAATCCGCCCGCAACCCGATCGCCTCGGTCAACGACGTATAGCGGTCGATGTCCGCGCCGATCATCTGCTGAAACTCTTGCGGCGAGCTGCTGGCAGGCGTAAAGCCCTGCTCACGCAGCGCGGCCTGCACATCCGGCCGCCGCACGATCTTCCCCACCGCCGCATTCAGCTTGTCGACCACTGCCGGCGGCGTCGCCGCCGGGGTCAACAGGCCGTGCCACTGATCCAGCGCATAGCCTGACACGCCCTGCTCGGCCACCGTCGGCACGGTGGGCATGAGCGGTGACCGCGCGGGCGACGTCACGGCCAGCGCGCGCAGCTTGCCCGCGGCGATCAACGGCGCCGCACTGGAAGCCGTCACCACCCCTACGCCCACCTGCCCCGCCATCACATCGGTCAGCGCCGGGCCACATCCCTTGTACGGCACCTGCTGCATCACCGCGCCCGTCTTGCGCGACAGCATCTCGCCCGCCAGATGCTGCGGTGTGCCATTGCCGCACGTCGCAAACGCCAGCGGCTTGTCCGGCACGGCGGCCACGATCACGTCATCCAGATTGCGCAAAGGCGACGCCGCCGGCACGACAAACACCGAGGGCACGAAAGCCACATTGATGACCGCCGCAAAATCCCGTTTCGGGGAGAAGCCCAGATTGCGATAGACGCCCGGGTTGATCGCAAACGAGCTGTTCACCATCAGCAGCGTGTAGCCGTCCGGCGGCGACTCGGCCACGATCCGCGCACCGATGTTGCCGCTGGCGCCCGGCCGGTTCTCCACCACCACCGGCTGCCCCAACGACTCCTGCAGACTGGCGCCGATGCGGCGTGCAAGCAGATCGGTCCCGCCGCCGGGCGGAAACGTCACGACGATCGTGATGGGATGCGACGGATACGACGCATCGCCCGGCGCCTCGCCCGAGGGCGGATTACCGCAGGCCGTCAGCGACAGAGCAACAAGCGTAAGAGACGAAAGCAGCAGGCGTTTCATGTTCGGGACCAATGAAATGTCAGGCGTCCAGACCAATGTCCAGCACCTTGGCGCTGTGCGTCAGCCAACCCACGGCGATCTGGTCCACGCCGGTAGCGGCCACGGCCGCCGCGGTTTCGGGCGTGATCCGGCCCGAGGCTTCCGTAATCGCCCGGCCCCGCGCCATCGCGACGGCGCGGCGCAGGTCATCCAGGCTCATGTTGTCCAGCAGCACCACGTCCACGCCCAGCGACAGCGCCACTTCAAGCTGCTCCAGCGTGTCCACTTCCAGCTCGATCTTCACCATGTGGCCCACGCCGGCGCGCGCCCGTTCGACGGCGGTCGCCACGCTGCCGGCCAGCGCAATGTGGTTGTCCTTGATGAGTACCGCGTCGTCCAGCCCATGACGGTGATTGCTGCCGCCTCCCACGCGCACCGCGTACTTCTGCACCGCCCGCAGCCCCGGCATGGTCTTGCGCGTGCACGTGACACGCGCGCCGAAATCCGAGATGGCCCGAGCAATCGACGCCGTGGCTGTCGCCACGCCGCTTAGGTGACACAGAAAATTGAGCGCCACCCGCTCCGCGCTAAGCATCGCGCGCGCATTGCCCTGAATGCGCGCGATTTCCATCCCGGGCTCGAGATCGCTGCCATCGCGGCGTGACACCGTAAATGCCAGGTTTGCGTCCATCGTGCGGAACGCCAGCCGGGCCAGATCCAATCCCGCCAGCACGCCCTCCTGCCGCGCCACGAGCCGCGTTTCGGCCGTGGCATCGGCCGGCACGATGGCGTCGGTCGTCAGGTCGCCAGCGCGGCCCAGGTCCTCCAACAACGCCGCCCGGACGAGCGGCTCCAGCATGACGTCCGGCAGCGGCGGAACGGGAAGGCGATCGGCTGCGAGGGGCTTTGCGGCTTTAATGCTCATTTTGAGTATTTGTAGCGTAAAAAAAGGCGCGCAAGGATTGCGCACCACTTATGCTAAATATGAGTATAAGCCTTGTCAAGCGTCAAACGACGCGCGACACCGGCAGCTTGCTGCCTGCAATGGCCCGCTCCAGCAGCACGTCGCGCCGGAACCGGAACAGTTTGGCGGGCCGGCCGGCGGTGCCGGTCGCCATGGCGCCGGTCTCTTCGACCAGATCCTGCTGCTCGATGAAGCGGCGGAAGTTCTGCTTGTGCAACCCACGCCCCGCCAGCGCCTCGACTGCCATCTGCAGCTGCAACAGCGTGAACTCGTCCGGCATCAGTTCAAACACCACCGGACGGTACTTGATCTTGGCGCGCAGCCTCGCAATGCCGGTGGCCAGGATGCGCCGGTGGTCGTGGCGCATCGGCTGTCCGGGCACCACCGCGGCTTCGCCGGTGCGCCGCACCGCCTCGGGCACCAGCCCGGCTTCGAACAAAAGTTCGTAGCGCTGCAGCACCATGTCCTCATTCCACGCCGCGCCATCCAGTCCAAAGGTGATCGCCGCGCGCTGCTGGCGGCGCGCGCGGACCGATGCGTCCGCGCTGCCTTCGCACCACGCGGTGAGCCGCGGCACGATCACATCCTCGACGAGCGCCGGCGTGCCCGCGCGGCGGTCTTCCCACGGAAAGTAGCGATACCAGTCCTGCCAGCCGACTTGCGCAACGCCCGTCTCGCCCGCTTCACGCGTGAGGCCCAGGTAGCTGACCGAGATGACCCGCCCGCCGGGCTCATCCGAGCGATCGCCGTCCGCAAAGGTATACAGCTGCTCGACATACCCCAACGGATGATGCGTCTGCGCCTCGACCCAATCGCGCAAGCCGGCCTGCAGCGACCGGTGCGACAACTCGAACGGCCCGGCCGGCAACGCCCTGGCATCGTCCGTCGTCAGCACCCGCGGCTCGCCGTTGGTCACCGCAACCAGCACGGCAACGAGTTCAGCATGGACGGAGCGTTCGACGGATTCGGTCAAGGTGGGCGTGGGGATATCGAGAATGGGCGGTCGGCAGAAAATGGCGGCGCGAAGCTCGAGATTATAAGGACGCAGTGTGGCAAGTTTTGATGGGCTCGTGCTGCAACAGCCCCTTGCAATCGTGACATCCAGAACGCTGCCTCACCGGGATGGGGGTTCTAAGATGGATCAATGTCCAGGCGCGGCGCCATCCTGGCCTCGCGCGCAGTCGGAGCAATCGCCATGCTGAAAACCACCCCTGATCCCACCACTGCGTCCAAGGGTGCGGACGAACAAAAGCCCCCGACAGACCCGCGCAAGGGTACCGAGACCTTGCCCATGCCGGATGAAAGCAACGTCGTCGCAGGCATGCCGCGGCGTGGCCGCGCCATTGCGGAACCTGGCGAACCGGGCGTCATCACGCCCGAAGACGACGTGCTGGATACGTCGTACGACACGCCGAAGACGTGACGCGCAACGTGTTCCGCGCATAGGGATCGCCGGCGCAAAGCCGGCGATACCCTCAGTCCAGCTTCACCTTCGCACCCTCGATCACAGGCTTCCACTTCTGGTAGTCCTGCTTGATGGTCGCCGCGAACTGTTCCGGCGTCGTGGGCATGGCTTGCGCACCCTGAGCGGCCAAGGCCTCCTGCATCGCCGGCAATGCCAGCACCTTGTTGAGCTCCGTGTTCAGCGTCTGGATGATGGGTTTGGGTGTCTTGGCGGGCGCCAGCAAGCCATACCAGACCCGTACGTCAAAGCCGGGATAACCCAGTTCCGCCACGGTCGGCACGTCGGGCAGCGCCGGGCTGCGCTGCGGCGAGGTGACGGCCAGCGCGACCGCGCTGCCGGCTTTGAGCTGCGGCGCCGCCGACGGGATGGACGTGAAGATCACCGGCACCTGCCCGCCCAGCAGATCCGCCATGGCGGGCCCCGACCCCTTGTACGGCACGTGGACCAGCTTGACGTCCGCGCGCTGCTGGAGCAGTTCGGCAGCCAGGTGCGTGATGGTGCCGGCGCCGGGCGACCCGTAGTTGACGGCCCCCGGCGCCTTGCGGGCCGCTTCGATCAGCGCCTGCAAGGTCTGGTAGGGACTGGATTTGCCGGCCACGATGACCAGGGGCGCTTCGCCCACGATGCCAATCGGCGCAAAGTCCTTGATCGGGTCGTAGGAGAGCTTGCTGTAGATGGAAGGCGCCACCGCCAGGTTGTCGACCTGCCCCATGACGATTTCATAGCCGTCCGGCTTGGCGCGCGCGGCCGCGCCGATGCCGATGGTGCCGCCGGCGCCCGGCCGGTTCTCGGCCACCACGTTCCATTTGGCGGTCTCGCCCAGCTTGGCGCTCACTGTGCGGGACAGGAAGTCCGTGCCGCCGCCCGGCGTGAACGGCACGATGATGCGGATGGGTTGATTCGGGTAGGACTCCTGGGCGTGGGCGCCTGCCGCGACGCCCAGCACGCAAGCTGAAAGCAGAAGGTTGCGTAGCATGTCGTTTGTCTCCGTCGTTATTGCTTTATGGGCAGGCTGTATCGCCTTGGTGGTCCTGCCGCGGCGCATTCAGATGACGCCGCGTTCCTGCAAACCGCGGATGTCCTCCTGTGCGAATCCGAATCGCAGCAGCACATCGCGAGTATCGGCGCCCAGCGCGGGCGCGGCTTGCACGGGCCGGGCTTCGGCCTGCGCAAACTTGATCGGGAAGCCCAGCATCCGCACATCGCCATGGTCGCCATGCGGCACGTCGATCGCCATGCGCTGGTCCTGCACCTGAGGATCCTCGAACACTTCCTGAAGGTTCAGCACCTGACCGCACGGCACGCCGAACCGGTTCAGGCGTTCGATCCAGTGGGCGCTGGTGTGCTGGCGCGTGCGCGTCTGGATGGCCTCGGTGATGGCGCCACGATTGCGCATGCGATCGGCGTTCGTCGCAAAACGGGGATCGGCGCGCAGTTCCGGCAGCTCCAACGCGTCCAGCAGCTTGTGATAGACGACGTCGTTGCTGGGCGCGATTGCGACCTGCCCGTCGGCCGTCTCGAACAGCCCGTAGGGCGACGCGATGCCGTGATCGTTGCCCGTGCGCGCAGGCAGCCGGCCATCGGCAAAGTAGTTCGACGCCTGAAAGCTCAAGAGGCCGATCATGCTGCCCAGGAGGCTCACGCTGACGCTGTCGCCCTGCCCGGTGCGCTCGCGGCGCAACAATGCCGCCACGATGCCGAGCGCGCCATTCATGCCGGCCACCAGATCGCTGATGGGGGGGCCCGCGCGCATGGGCGGCTGACTTTCCGCGCCATTCAGGCTCATGAACCCGCTCATCGCCTGCGCGATGAAATCGAATGCCGGCCGGTCGCGATAAGGCCCCGTCGTACCAAAGCCGTTGATGCTGCAATGAATGATGTCGGGCTTGAGCGCCTTGAGCGCCTCGTCGCCCAGCCCCATCTTCTGCATTACGCCGGGACGGTAGTTCTCGACGATGACATCGCATTCGGCGATCAGGCGCCGCAGCACGGCCTTGCCTTCCTCGCTGTAAAGGTCGAGCGTGACGGATTTCTTGTTGCGGTTGTAGTTGGCGAAGTACCAGCTCAGGCCGTCGCGTATCACGCCCTGGGCGCGCACCGGGTCGCCTTCGCCCGGCGTCTCGATCTTGATGACCTCTGCGCCCATGTCGGCAAGCAGAGAGGTGCAGAACGGACCCGAGATGATGCGGGTCAGATCCAGAATGCGGAATCCGGATAAAGGCATGGGTTCTTTTGAATCCAGGGTTGCGGAAATCAGCCAACGGCGGCCACGGCGCCGTCGTAATCGTGCAAGGCAAGACGCGGCCCGGCCTTCATCACCTGTCCTGACAACGGGCGCTTCATCACCTGCTCAAGATGCCGCGACGCCTGGATCAGCGCCGCCAGGTCGATGCCCGTCTCGATGTCCATCTCGTGCAGCAGGTTGACCGTGTCCTCGGTGCAGACATTTCCCGTCGCCCCGGGCGCGAACGGACAGCCGCCCAAGCCGCCCAGCGACGATTCAAAGGACGTGATGCCGGCGTGCAGCCCCTCGACCACATTCACCAGCCCGAGGCCGCGCGTGTTGTGAAAGTGCAGGGAAAAATCCATGGCCGGAAACGCGGCGCGCAGCGCGTCCACCGTCTTGCGCACGAGCCGCGGCGTCGCCATGCCCGTCGTGTCGCCGAGCGTGACGGCGTCGAAATCCAGGCGGGCAAACTCGGCCACGATGGTCTTCAACGTGGCGATATCGACATCGCCTTCAAACGGACAACCGAAGGCGACCGCGATGGCGCCCTTGCGCCGCATGGGATGTTCCTGCAACAGCGCCGCCACATCGTCGATGTCGCGCAGCGATTGCTCCACGGACCGGTTCAGGTTCTTTCTGTTGTGGCTTTCGCTGGCCGACAGGAACACCACGACTTCATCGGCACGCGATGCCAGCGCGCGTTCAACACCGCGCGGGTTCGGCGCCAGCGCGCTCAACACCACGCCCGGCCGCTTGTCCGCCAGCGCCAGCAACTCCGCGGCGTCGCGCATCTGCGGCACCGCCCGGGGCGACACGAACGAGGTTGCCTCGATGTGGCGCACGCCGGCGGCAATCAGTTCATTCAGGATGGCAGCCTTGGTGTCGGTGGGCACGAACTCGGGCTCGCTTTGCAGCCCGTCCCGCAGTCCCACCTCCACGATCTGCACTCGGCTTGGAAGGCTCACGTCTCTCTCTCTCTCCTCGCGCCCGCGCGGCGGGCGGTCCATGGGCTTGATGAGCTATCTTCCGAGGTCCGCCGGCGTGGCACAAATCGCGATTCTTCAGCGGGGCATCGCCATTCGCGATGGCTGAGCGCGGCGGCGCCTGCGTTGGCCGTCCGGATTTTGCTACGCAACATCCGGATCCGAATCCCGAAAGACCTGCCTCAATTGCCGGAGGCGGCGGCCTCTTGCAGCAGGTGCTCCATCAGCAACCGGGCAGCGCCGGACAGGGGCTCATTGCTGCGCACGCACAACTTGAGCTGGCGACGCGCCCACGCGTCCGTCAAAGGGATAATCCGTAGATCGCCGCAATCGAAGAGGGACAGCGCCTCCACGGGCACGATGCCAATGCCCAGCTCGCAGCGCACCATCGACACCAGCGCATCGTATGACGTGACCTGGAACCGCAGCCGCACCGTCCGATTGATGGCTGCCGCCTCGCGCGTGAACAGGTAGTTCGCCGCGCTGCCCCGGTGCATGCCGACGTGGTCGTATTCCAGCGTGTCGGCAAACGCCACGCGCTCCCGCGCAGCCAGCGGATGAGACCGGTTGGCCAGCAGCGTCATCACATCGCGCCGGTACGGAAAACTCTGCAGCCCGCTGTCGTCGTCGGTCTGGGTATAGATACCGATATCGCTCATGTTCTGCTGCACCGCTCGCGTCACCGCGGAACTGACGTTCTCCTCCAGATCGATCTGCACGCCGGGGTGCAGCGTCAGAAAGCGCCGCAGATCCTGGGGCAGGAACTGCGTGATGGAAGAGAGGTTTGCCGCGATGCGCACATGCCCGCGCACGCCCGACGAAAAATCGCGGATCTCGTCGGTGAGGCCGCGCGCCTGATGCAGCAGCGCCCGCGCATGGCGCGCCAACGCATGCCCCGCGCCCGTCGCCGCCACCCCTCGAGCATGCCGCGTGATCAGCACCACATCCAGGATGCGCTCCAGCTCCGACAGCCGCTTGCTCAGCGCCGAGGGCGCAATGTGCTCACGCGCGGCGGCCGCGGCAATGCTGCCCTCTTCAACCACGGCCACAAAGACCTGCAGGCTGTAGAGATCCAGGCGAGGCGCGGATGATCGAATCGGCAGGTCGAAAGTCATGGCACGAGCGTACCGTAACGATTCCCGGAAATGCAAAAGGCCCCGATCTCTGGGAGATTGGGGCCTTTTTGGCTTGGCCGCTTTTTGGGGGCTTGGCGGCCTTGCCAGTATTCCTGGCGGACAGAGGGGGATTCGAACCCCCGATACGCTTTTGACGTATACACGCTTTCCAGGCGTGCGCCTTCAACCACTCGGCCACCTGTCCTACTGCACTTCCAGGGGCCTTTCGGTGCTGATGAAAGGCGCTGCTGAAAATGCGAATCCGCGATTCTAGCAGAATCGGCAACAGCACAGCAAGCGGGCAAACAAAAAGGGACGCACTACGCGCGTCCCTTCCCCTGCCGGCGTCATTACTTCGACGCGGGCGGGTCCTGCTCCCGGTAGGAGCTGATCGTGCCGTCCGGTTCGGTTTCTTCCAGCCGGACGCGGAATCCCCACAGACGTGCCAGATGCTTCATGACCTGTTCGGCATCTTCACCGGCCAGCGGCCGGCCGCGGCTCTTCAAGTGGCGCAGCACCAGCGAGCGGTCGGTGTCGCGGTTGAAGCGGACGACCTGAATGTCGGGCACCAGGTTGTCGCGATTGTGCTGCGCGGCGAGCAGGCGCCGGATGTCGCGGTAGCCTTCGTCGTCGTGGATCGCGGCCACTTCCAGTTTGGGGTTGGCCTGGTGGTCCGAGATCGCGAAGAAGCGGAATTCGCGGATCAGGCGCGGGGACAGATACTGCGAGATGTAGGACTCGTCCTTGAAATTACGCATGGCGAAGTCCAACGTCTTCAACCAGTCGCCGCCCGCGATGTCGGGGAACCAGCGGCGGTCTTCGGGCGTGGGCGCTTCGCAGATGCGGCGGATGTCCGACATCATTGCAAAGCCCAGCGCGTACGGGTTGATGCCGCCATAGCCGCGCTCGTCAAAGCCGCGCTGGCTGACGACGTTGGTGTGGCTTTGCAGGAACTCCATCATGAAGCCGTCGTTCACCAGCCCCTTCTCGTGCAGGCGGTTCAGGATGGTGTAGTGCCAGAACGTGGCCCAGCCTTCGTTCATGACCTTGGTCTGGGTCTGCGGATAGAAATACTGCGCGACCTTGCGGACGATGCGCACCAGCTCCTTCTGCCACGGGGCCAGCTTGGGCGAGTACTTCTCGATGAAGTACAGCAGGTTTTCCTCGGGCTCGGGCGGAAACACGGACGCGGCGACGCGCGTGTCCTTGTCCGCTTCGATGCGCGGCAGCGTGCGCCACAGGTCGTTGTACTGCAGGCGCGCGTGTTCCTCGCGCTCGGCCTGGCGGGTGGCCTCTTCCTTGAAGGAGACCGGCGTCGGGCGCTTGTAGCGGTCGACGCCGTGATGCGACAGCGCATGGCACGAGTCCAGCAGCGACTCCACGGCGTCGATGCCGTAGCGGTCTTCGCACGCCATCACGTACTTGCGCGCGAACACCAGGTAGTCCAGCACACCGTCGGCGTCTGTCCATTGCCGGAAAAGATAGTTGCCCTTGAAGAAGGAATTGTGCCCGTAGCAGGCATGCGCGATCACCAGCGCCTGCATCGGCATGGAATTCTCTTCCATGAGGTAAGAAATGCACGGGTTGGAATTGATGACGATTTCGTACGCCAGCCCCTGCATGCCGCGGCGGTAGTACTGCTCGTTGCGGATGAATTCCTTGCCGTACGACCAATGCGGGTAGCCAATGGGCAAGCCCGCCGATGCGTACGCGTCCAGCATCTGTTCCGAGGTGATGACCTCGATCTGGTTCGGATAGGTGTCCAAGCCGTATTCGCGCGCAATCTGCGAGATCGCGTCGTCATAGGTCTGGATCAGTTCGAACGTCCATTCGGAACCCTGCGAGATCGGCCGGACACCGCCGTCCGATCCCGGCTCCACGAGCGCACCCATGTTGGCGTTCATGCGGTCTCCTTCTTGAACAGGTCGTGGAACACGGGAAAGATTTCCCCGCGGTCGCAAATGCGCCGCATGACGAAGTGCGGCTCCAGTTTCTGTTCATACTCGGCCCACAGACTGCTCTTGCGGGCTTCCTGCGAGTCGGGGATTTCGATGTAGGCAAAGTAGCGCGACGAAGGCAGCAGATGTTCGGCCAGGAATCGCGCGCTCTTGCCCGCATCGGCGCCAAACGAGTCGCCGTCGCTGGCCTGCGCCGCGTAGACGTTCCACGCGGACGGCGGATAGCGCTTTTCCAGGATCTCGCGCATCAGCTCCAACGCCGACAACACGATTGTGCCGCCGCTCTTGGGGTCGTAGAAGAACGTGTGCTCGTCCACTTCCTCGGCGTTGTCGGTGTGGCGGATGAACACCAGATCGACGTGCTCGTACTTGCGCGACAGGAACAGGTAGAGCAGCGTGAAGAAGCGTTTGGCCAGATCCTTCTTGCCCTCGTCCATGGAACCGGACACGTCCATCAGGCAGAACATGACGGCGCGCGCCATGGGGATGGCGACCGACACGCGGTTGCGATAGCGCAGGTCCAGGTCGTCCAGGAACGGCACGCGCGCCAGGCGCTCGCGGCAATCCTCGACCTCCTGTTCCAGCTCGCGGATTCGGGCCTGCGACACACCCGCAGCCTTGGCCTCTTCCAGCGCGTCCTCGGCATCGCGCAGGTCGGCGCGCGCCTTCACGCCCAGCGACACCCGACGCGCCAGCGATGACTTAAGCGTGCGGCTGATGCTCAGCGTGCTGGGCGAGCCGGTGGTGGTGTAGCCGGCGCGCTGCCACTTCTTCTGGCTGACTTCGCCCAGCTGGTTGCGCGCCAGGTGCGGCAGTTCCAGATCCTCGAAAAAGAGGTTCAGAAATTCGGCACGCGACAGGCTGAAGGTGAACTGGTCCACCGATTCACCTTCACCCGGCTCGGAGCCGCCCTCGCCCTGCCCGCCCTGCGGCCGGTCGAAGGTGTCGCCCTTGGCGAATTCGCGGTTGCCCGGATGCACCATTTCGCGGTCGCCGCCCGCGCCGTGCCGGAATGTCGGCTCGGAAATATCGCGGGCGGGCAGATTGATCTCACCGCCTTGATCCATGTCCTGGATCGAGCGGTCACGGATCATCCCGTGTACCGCCTTGCGGATCTGATCCTTGTAACGCCGCAGAAAGCGTTCCCGGTTAACGGCGCTCTTGTTGCGACCGTTAAGACGGCGATCGATCAGTGAATTCATGATTCACCTCGCTCAGGAAGACTTCCTCACACGGAGATACCACTCGCACAGCAGCCTGACCTGCTTTTCCGTGTAGCCCTTCTCCACCATCCGGTCGACGAAGCTCTGATGTTTCGTCTTGTCCTCGGCCGAGGCCTTGGCGTTGAACGAAATCACCGGCAGCAGGTCTTCCGTATTCGAGAACATCTTCTTCTCGATCACTTCGCGCAGCTTTTCATAGCTGGTCCAGTTCGGATTGCGGCCGCTGTTGTTGGCGCGCGCCCGCAGCACGAAGTTCACGATCTCGTTGCGGAAGTCCTTCGGATTGGCGATGCCTGCCGGCTTCTCGATCTTTTCCAGCTCGTCGTTCAGCGCGCTGCGGTCGAAGCTTTCGCCGGTTTCAGGATCGCGGAACTCCTCGTCCTGGATCCAGCAGTCGGCAAACGTGACGTAGCGATCAAAGATGTTCTGGCCGTATTCGGAGTAGGACTCCAGGTAAGCCGTCTGGATCTCCTTACCGATGAACTCCGCGTAACGCGGCGCCAGGAAGCCCTTGATGAACTCCAGATAGCGCCGGCGGATTTCGTCGGGATAGTCTTCGCGGCCGATGCGCTGCTCCAGCACGTACATCAGGTGCACCGGATTGGCGGCCACTTCGGTCTGGTCGTAGTTGAAGACGCTGGACAGGATCTTGTACGCGAAACGCGTGGAGACGCCGGTCATGCCTTCATCCGTGCCCGCGTAGTCCTTGTATTCCTGCAGCGCCTTGGCCTTGGGATCGACGTCCTTCAGGCTTTCGCCGTCGTAGACCCGCAGCTTGGAATAGATGCTGGAATTCTCGGGTTCCTTCAGGCGCGTCAGCACCGAGAACTGCGCCATCATGTCCAGCGTTCCGGGCGCGCACGGCGCTTCGGACAGCGAGCTGTGATGCAGCAGTTTTTCGTAGATGCGGACCTCTTCGGACACCTGCAAGCAGTAAGGCACCTTGACGATATAGATACGGTCAAGGAACGCCTCGTTGTGCTTGTTGTTGCGGAAGGTCTGCCATTCCGATTCGTTCGAGTGGGCCAGGATCGTGCCGTTGAACGGGATGGCCGAGAAGCCTTCCGTGCCCTTGAAGTTGCCTTCCTGGGTAGCCGTCAACAGCGGATGCAGCATCTTGATCGGGGCCTTGAACATTTCCACGAACTCGAGCAGCCCCTGGTTCGCCAGGCACAGACCGCCGGAATAGCTGTACGCGTCCGGGTCGTCCTGCGAATGGCGGTCGAGCTTGCGGATATCAACCTTGCCCACCAGCGACGAAATGTCCTGGTTGTTTTCGTCGCCCGGTTCGGTCTTGGCGATGGCGATCTGGCGCAGCACCGACGGGTTCAGGCGCACGACACGGAACTTCGAGATGTCGCCGTCGAACTCCTTCAGGCGCTTGACTGCCCACGGCGACATGATGCCGGTCAGGTAGCGCTTGGGGATGCCGTATTCCTTTTCGAGCGTGTCGCCGAATCGTTCTGGATGGAACAGCCCAAGTGGCGATTCGTTCACCGGCGATCCCTTCAACGCGTAGATGGGAAAACTTTCCATCAGCGCCTTGAGCCGTTCCGCGATGGACGACTTGCCGCCGCCCACCGGTCCCAGCAGATAGAGGATTTGCTTGCGCTCTTCCAGCCCCTGCGCGGCGTGTTTGAAGAACGCGACGATCTGTCCGATCACGTCCTCCATGCCGTAGAACTCCTGGAACGCGGGATAGCGCCGGATGGTCCGGTTGGAAAACAAACGGGAAAGACGTGGGTCGTTGCGCGTATCCACGATTTCAGGTTCACCGATCGCGGCAAGCATGCGCTCAGCGGGGCTGGCGTAGGCCATGGGATCGCGCTTGGCGAGGCTCAGATACTCCTCGAGCGAGAGCTCTGATTCCTGCTCTCTTGCATACTGCGACTTGAAGCCTTCGACGATGTTTTGCACGGAAACCTCCTACATACAACACGCGAAAAATTCAATACGTCCCTACATGCCCATTGTGCATCAGCGCCTGCGAATTACTAAACAACTTCGCAGTTGGCGTTTTCGGCAAGTTGTTATGTTGCTTTCGCCACACATCAACCATAAGCACGATCGGACCCTTTGTGTTTAGGCTGCACCCCTTTCGCACTAGTTCCGTCAGGGATTGCAACTAACGTGAGCAAGTTAACTCGTCGTCTCGAGCATAGACCCGCATATAGCGTGCCTGACGCAACCGCACATGAAATGGTCGGCAACGAAACGACGGAATGAGCGATATCCGATGGATTCTTGTTGGCCCGGGATAAACCCGGAGCGTTCGCCATGCGATCGCAGCGAACGGGCTGAACGGCGCTGGGCGACTTCGTTCAGTGGCGTGCCGGTCGGTGTTGAACTGCGCCGATTCGCGGCACGGGAATCCGTGGTGACGAGGGCGCGAAGCGGCTGTGCGGGTGGTCCGTGAGCGCGTAGCGCCAAGTCATGCTGCTTATGCTAAGCCCGTGACTCTTTTGTGGCAATTCATTTTGCGCGAATAATTGCTCGTGTAATCACGCGAAACGCCTTCGTGCGCGGTGTGGTGCGCGCCCATCGCGCATGCCGATCCGCACGCATCGATAGGGTGAATCGTGCAGACGCAAGCTGTGCGCGGCTTTCAAACGATTGGCAGCCGAACGCGCGGAGTGCTAACAGCAAATCCGTTACGACAACGTGGGCAACGCGACGCTTTCCATCAATTGCCGCCACGTGCCTGCCACGCGCGCGCGCACAGACAGATCGGCGCCAACGCGCGCGATATCGGTAAATTCGTAGCGCCGCGCGGCGTCCAGGTGTTCGAGCATCGGCAAGCGCACCATGCCCGCCGCGTCGCCCAGCAGCACCGGCGCAAGATACAACAGCAGTTCGTCGACGCAGCCGGCCGACACCAGCGCACCGCTCAGGCCCGCGCCTGCCTCGACGTGAACCTCGTTGAACTGCTGCTCGGCCATCCAGCGCATCATGGCAGGCAGATCGACGCGGTCAGGTTCCGAGCCCGGCAAGCACACCACGCGCGCATTCTTGTCCGCCAGGCGCGCTGCCTTCGCAGCATCTTCGCGCGCGGTGAACACGATGACCTCTGCGCCATCGAACAGCCGCGCGGTCTCCGGGATCTGGAATTGGCCGTCCACGACGGCCTTGCGCGGCTGGCGCGGCGTATCGACGTCGCGCACGTTCAGCTGCGGATCGTCTTTGAGCACGGTGCCCATGCCGGTCAGCACGACGCAGCTGCGCGCCCGCCAGCGGTGTCCGTCGGCCCGCGCTTCGGGTCCGGTGATCCATTGCGACATGCCGTTATGGAGCGCACTGCGGCCGTCCAGCGACGCCGCCATCTTCATCCACACCCACGGCAGGCCGCGGCTCATACGCGAGATGAAGCCGGCGTTCACCGCCAGCGCTTCTTCGCGGCAGACGCCGGTCGTCACCGCGATGCCCGCTTCGCGCAGCCGCGCCAGCCCCTGCCCGTTGACGAGCGGATTCGGATCACCCATGGCGACCACCACGCGCGCCGGCCGCGCCGCCAGCACCGCATCGACGCATGGCGGCGTGCGGCCGAAGTGGCTGCACGGTTCCAGCGTGACGTACAGCGTGGAACCGGCGACCGTCTCGCCGCGCGCTTGCGCATCGCGCAGCGCGCAGATTTCCGCGTGCGGGCCGCCCGGCGGCTGCGTCGCGCCTTCGCCCAGCACGCGGCCGTCACGCACGATCACGCAGCCGACCCGAGGGTTGGGCGCGGTGGTGAACATGACGGTGTGCGCCAGCGCCAGGGCGCGTCGCATCCAGAAGAGATCGTCGGAGTCGCGGGTAATGTCCATGCCGAGGATTGTATGTCCGCCGCGCACGAATCTGCCGCGCGGTCCGGGCGCTTTCCGGCTGCCACCCCGCCATGTCCGTTTTGGGCCGCCGGCCGTCTTGGAACGCGCTCGCGGATCCGGCCAATCGGGAGTAAAAATGGCGTCACCCCCACGAATCCATGGCCAGGAGGCCCGGAAATGAAACAGGCACTTATCGTCATCGACGTCCAGGAATCCTTTCGCCAACGTCCGTTTTGGGACGAATCGGAGTATCCGGCGTTCATTTCGCAGATCCAGCCGCTGATCGACGCCGCCGCCGCGAAGGACATGCCGGTCCTGCAGGTATTCCACACCAGCCCCGCCGACGACCCCGCCAATCCGTTTTCGCTCGCCTCCGGCCACGTCAGGACGCTCAAGGAATTGCGAATTTCTCCCACGGCGGTGTTTCACAAGACAGTGCATTCGTCGCTGTACGCCAAGGACGAGCATGGCGCCTCGTTGCACGATTGGCTGCTCAAACACGGCGTCGAAGGCATCATCGTGGCCGGCATCCGCACGGAACAGTGCTGCGAAACGACGTCGCGCCATGCCAGCGACGCCGGCTTCAAGGTGGTGTTTCCCACCGACGCCACGCTGACCTTTGCCATGCAAAGCCCGTCCGGCAGGAACTACACGCCGGCCGAGATCCGCGACCGGACCGAGCTGGTCCTGCAGGGCCGCTTTGCCCGCATCGTGCGCGCGGCCGACGCGCTGGCCGCGTAGCGTCCGGTTGGAGGCGCAGATGATCCCGGTGTATTTCGTGGTGCCGCGGGGCATCGTCCTGCTGGACCTCGCGGGTCCGGCGGAAGCCTTCCGCGTGGCCAACAAGCTGTGTCCGGGCACGTTCGCGCAGCATTTCTGCGGCCCTTCCCGCGACGTCGAAAGCGGCATTCCGGGCCTGCATTTGGCGCACGTGCAACCGCTGCCGGCGGCCGTGCCCCGCAATGCGCTGGTCATCATCTCGGGCGTAGTGGGCAAACACACGCGCCTGGAAGACGACGATGCGCGCACCATCGTCGACTGGCTGGCGGTTCGCCACCCGGCCGACGGCTTCACGTTGATGACGGTCTGCGCGGGCGCGCTGTTCGCGGCCGCGGCCGGCCTGACGCAGCAGCGCGAGTGCACCACGCATCACACCTGTCTGGAACAGCTTGCCGCGCTGGATCCCACCGCCCGCGTGCTGGACAACCGCATCTTCGTCGAGGACGGCAATCTGGTCAGCAGCGCGGGCATCACGGCCGGCATCGATCTGGCATTGCACATGGTGTCGCGCCATTGCGGCCCGCGCGCGGCCAGCGAGGCGGCGCGCGACATGGTCGTCTACCAGCGCCGGGCGGGCTCGGATTCCGCGTTGTCGCCCTGGCTGGACCATCGCAGCCATATGCACCCGGGCGTGCACCGGGTCCAGGATGCCGTCATCCGCGATCCGGCTGCGCCCTGGTCGGCCCAGTCGCTGGCGGATCAGGCGCACACCAGCGCCCGCCATCTGACGCGCCTCTTTCGTGAACACGCCGGCTGCACGCCGATGGACTACCTGTATCAGATCCGCGTGGCACTGGCGCGCGACTTGTTGCGCGACACCCGGCTGGACCTGGAGCGCGTGGCGGAAAAGTCCGGATTCGGGTCGGCGCAACACATGCGCCGCGTATGGCGCAAGTTTCAGCCCCTGACGCCAAGCCTGATGCGGGGGGAGTTCACACCTGGAGATGCCCTGCGCGGGACGCCAATGCAATGAACGGCGCTCCAGGCGCCGTTCATGATCGGTCAGGCCGCGCCGTGCGGCGCTAGTCCTTGCGCAGCTTGCCGGGCAGCAGCGGCCCCTGCATCTCGCGGATCGCCTCGACGAACTCGCCGATGTCCTCGAAGCTCTTGTAGACCGAGGCAAAGCGCACGTAGGCCACCTTGTCGAGCTTGCGCAGTTCGTTCATGACCAGTTCGCCGATGTGTTCGGACGGCACTTCGCGCTGGCCGCTGGCCAGCAGTTGTTCCTCGATGCGCGCGACGGCCGCATCCACGTCCTCCGTGCTGACGGGGCGCTTGCGCAGGGCCAGGCTCAGGCTGGCGCGCAGCTTGACCGGATCGTATTCGCTGCGGCTGCCATTGCGCTTGACGATCGAAGGCATGGCGAGCTCCACCCGTTCATAGGTGGTGAACCGCTTGTCACAGGACAGGCAACGGCGGCGACGGCGAATGGCGTCGCCCTCTTCGGAGACCCGGCTGTCGACGACCTGCGTTTCGGCATTGCCGCAAAATGGACACCGCATGTGTGATCCCTAAAGGCGCTGGACGCAAAAATTGAGCATATTGTAACGACGGGCATGATGCAAAGCGTCATTAGGGACGAATCCGGCGCGGCCGCCGTATTGCCCCCCTCGTGCGGCAGGATGCCCCCTACCCGCTCAGAAAGATTAAGGGACGGCACCTTGCGGCGCCGTCCCTTGGTATGACTCTGCCCGGAAGCGGCCAGGCCGCGTCCGGGGCACCTGCTTACTTCTTGCCGTACACCGGCAGACGCGAGGTCAGTTCATTGACCTTGGCGCGCACGGCGGCGATGTTCGCTTCGTCGCGCGGGTTGTCCAGCACGTCGGCGATCAGGTTGGCGGTCAGCTCGGCGTCGGCTTCGGTGAAACCGCGGGTGGTCATGGCCGGCGTGCCCAGGCGGATGCCGCTGGTCACGAAGGGCTTTTCCGGGTCGTTCGGGATGGCGTTCTTGTTGACCGTGATGTGGGCCTGGCCCAGCACCGCTTCGGCTTCCTTGCCCGTAATGCCCTTGGAACGCAGGTCCACCAGCATGACGTGGCTTTCGGTACGGCCCGAGACAATGCGCAGGCCACGCTTGACCAGCGTGTCGGCCAGCACCTTGGCGTTCTTGACCACTTGCTGCGCGTAGTCCTTGAACGAGGGTTCCAGCGCTTCCTTGAAGGCCACGGCCTTGCCGGCGATGACGTGCATCAGCGGACCGCCCTGGATGCCGGGGAAGATTGCCGAGTTGATGATCTTCTCGTGCTCGGCCTTCATCATGATGACGCCGCCGCGCGGGCCGCGCAGCGACTTGTGCGTGGTCGAGGTGACGAAGTCGGCGTGCGGAACCGGGTTGGGGTAGGCGCCGCCGGCGACCAGACCCGCGTAGTGGGCGATGTCGACCATGAACAGCGCGCCGTTTTCACGGGCGATGCGGGCCATGCGCTCGAAGTCGATATGCAGGGCATAGGCCGATGCGCCTGCCACGATCAGCTTGGGCTTGTGTTCCTTGGCCAGCTGTTCGACCTGCTCGTAGTTCAGGACTTCGTTTTCATCCAGGCCGTACGAGATGAAGTTGTACAGCTTGCCCGACGCGTTGACCGACGCGCCATGCGTCAGGTGACCGCCTTCGGCCAGGCTCATGCCCAGCACGGTGTCGCCCGGCTTGAGCACGGCCATGTACACGCCCTGGTTCGCCTGCGAGCCGGAGTTGGGCTGCACGTTGGCGGCCTCGGCGCCGAAGATCTGCTTCAGGCGGTCGATGGCCAGTTGCTCGACCACGTCCACGTATTCGCAACCACCGTAGTAGCGCTTGCCCGGGTAGCCTTCGGCGTACTTGTTCGTGAGCTGCGTGCCTTGCGCTTCCATGACGGCCGGGCTGGCGTAGTTCTCCGAAGCGATCAGCTCGATGTGCTGCTCTTGGCGCTGATCTTCCTTCTGGATGGCGGCCCAAACGTCCGGGTCAGCCTTGGACAAGGTGAGGTTGCGGTCAAACATGACGGGGGTTTCCTGAGGCGGTAAAAGGAAAAAACGAGAGAGAAGAAAACGGCGTCGGGCGGGTAAACCCGCAGAATGCTGAGTAGTTTACCCCGTCATGCGGGATCATTTGCGCTCAAAACGGCCTGAACCGGCCCAATTTCCGGCGGACGGGCGCGAAAACCACGGCATCGCCGCGGGCCGGGAAACGGCTCTCATGACGACTTGAGAAAGATTCATGCAAAGGGCGCGGGCAAAAAAAAGGGCCGCGCTTGGCGGCCCTGCGTACATGGCGGTCTCGATCAGGCCGACGTGGCCCCGATTTGCTTGGGCGCCAGCGCCGGATTGAGCGTATAGGTGCCGGTCAGCGACGCTTGCGCGAGCACATGCTTCTGAATGGCCCGCAGCGCGTCTTCGCCGGTGAAAGAGCCCTGCAGGTTCAGGCTGGGCACGTCCAGGGCGTACAGCGTAAAGATGTAGCGATGGACCAGGGCATCGTTCCAGGGCGGGCACGGACCGTCGTAGCCGAAGTACTCGCCGCTCATGTCGTGGTCATTGGCGAACCACGACGAATAGGAATTGATGCCTTGGCGCGCGTCCATGGGGGCCAACGGGCCGCCCTTGCCGCGCGGCGTGATGCCGTTGGAAAACGCGCCTTCGTCGATCTCGCGCAGGTCGGCCGGCAGATCGACCAGCACCCAATGGAAGAAGTCGACACGAGCGAGGTCGGCGGGCACTTCGCGGCCTTCCTGGTTGACGTCGTCAGGACGCGAGGGCACATCGGGATCGTGGCAGATCAGCGCAAACGACTGCGTGCCCGCGGGGACGTCGTCCCAGGAGAATTGCGGGTTGCAGTTGTCTGCCAGCGCGACGTGCGATTGCGCATCGATCTTGCCGAAAGCATAGCGTTCGGGAATCGACTCGTGATCGGAAAAGGACAAACTCGAAAGTTCCATGTCGTGCTCCTTTAAATGCCGCAAAGGCGCCAGGCGTTTGTATGTACCCTCAGCGTATCAAAACTTCGCATTTACGGGTTCAAGTTAACACGCGCAAACTTGCGCTTGCCCACCTGAACGACGTAAGTCCCGGCCGGCAATTGCAACGATTTGTCTTCCACGCGATCGCCGTTGACGCGCACGCCGCCTTGCTCGACGTTGCGCTGCGCTTCCGAGCCGGAAGCGACCAGCCCCGCTTCACGCAACAGCTTCAGGATGCCTACCGGCGCGCCGCCGATGTTGACTTCGGGCATGTCGTCAGGAATGGCGCCGTCGCGGAACCGTGCCTCAAACGAGGCCAGCGCGTCGTCCGCCGCCTTGGCCGAATGGAACCGCGCGATGATTTCCTGGGCCAGCATGACCTTGGCGTCGCGCGGATTGCGGCCGCCGTCGATCTCCTGCTTGAGCGCGGCGATGTCCTCAAGCGAGCGGAAGGACAGCAGCTCGAAGTATCGCCACATCAGCGTGTCGGAAATCGACATGAGCTTGCCGAACATGGAATCGGGCGACTCCGAAATGCCGATGTAGTTGCCCTTGGACTTGGACATCTTCTCTACGCCGTCCGTCCCGACCAGGAGCGGCATCGTCAGGATGCACTGCGGCTCCTGTCCATATTCCTTTTGCAGCTCGCGTCCCACCAGCAGGTTGAACTTCTGATCGGTGCCCCCCAGCTCCAGATCGGACTTCAGCGCGACCGAGTCGTAACCCTGCATCAGCGGATACAGGAATTCATGCACCGAGATGGGGATGCCGCCCTTGAAGCGCTTGGTGAAGTCTTCGCGCTCCATCATGCGGGCGACCGTATAGCGCGATGCCAGCTGGATCATGCCGCGCGCGCCCAGGGGATCGCACCATTCGGAGTTGTAGCGGATCTCGGTGCGGGCCGGATCCAGCACCAGGCTGGCCTGGGCGTAATAGGTCTTGGCGTTGGCCTCGATCTGTTCGCGCGTCAGCGGCGGGCGCGTGCTGTTGCGGCCGCTGGGGTCACCGATGGTCGAAGTGAAATCGCCGATCAGGAAGATGACGTTGTGCCCCAGGTCCTGCAACTGGCGCATCTTGTTCAGCACCACCGTATGACCCAGGTGAATGTCCGGCGCGGTCGGATCCAGGCCAAGCTTGATGCGCAGCGGCACGCCGGTGGCGCGGCTCTTGGCCAGCTTGCGGGCGAATTCGGACTCGACCAGCAGTTCATCGCAGCCGCGCTTGGCTATACGCAGATCCGCTTCGACTTCGGGGGTAATGGGGGCTTCGGTGGGTGACATGACAGGGGGCCCAAGGCGGCTTCAGCCGACAAAAAGGTGTAAAAAGTGACGAAAACTATCGTAAATTCTAGCCGAATCGGCTAGGATACCGGCCTAATCATACGCAACTGCCATATGTACGCAGGTGCGTTCGCTCTACCATCCCTTGTTCACAGATGCGCCCCCGCGCCAGCCCTTGCCCCGGAAACGTGGCGCGCGAGGGCCGTTCGTGTACCGCACCCTGCGAGTTCAAGCCACCTGAGAGGGTATTTTCACGATGACTCGTGGCCTCCACGAACTGGCGAGTGGCCTCAAGCGCAAAGTCGCTGCCGTATTTGCGCCCGTTGAGCCCAAGCCCCATCGCTCGGGACTTTTCCGCCGCACGCTTCTTGTCACCGCAATTGGTCTGTTCGCAGGCGCCGCCGCTCTCGGCATGGTGCAGCAACCCGACCGCACCGAACTCCCCCCCTCGCGCGTCATCCAGAGCATTCTGCCGCTGACCGCCGAGCAAGTCGAAGTCAGCACCCCCAGCGCCGCCCCCTACATCAGCGAAACCCGGATCCGTCCGGGCGACACGCTGTCGGCAGTGCTGCAGCGCCTGGAACTCGACGCGCCCAACCTGCAATCCTTCCTGACGCACGACGCCAGCGCCCGCAGCATCTACAAGCTGTACCCGGGCCGCTCGGTGCAGGCCGCCACGGATGAACAGGGCAATCTGGTCTGGCTGCGCTACATCCACACCCCCGGCAACGAAACCGACGGCCAGGTCGTGACGCGCATGCTGCACGTGGCCCCGTCCGGCGACAGCTACAAGGCCGAGGAAGTCACCGAAAGCACCGAACGCCAGACCCGCGTCGCCGTCGGCACCATCAAGTCCTCGCTGTTCGGCGCCACGGACTCCGCCGGCATCCCGGACTCGGTCACCATGCAAATGGCCGACATCCTCAGCGCCAAGATCGACTTCCTGCGCGACCTGCGCCAAGGCGATCAGTTCCGCGTGGTCTACGAAGTGCGTTCGCACGACGGCCGCTACGCTGGCGCTGGCCGCGTGCTGGCCCTGGAATTCATCAACGGCGGCAAGACCTTCAACGCCGTCTGGTTCAGCCCCGACGAAAAGTCCGGCTCCTATTACGACTTCGACGGCACCAGCCTGCGCGGCGCATTCCTGCGCACCGCCCTGAAGTTCAGCCGCATCAGTTCGACGTTCGGCATGCGCATGCATCCCATCCACAAGACCTGGACGGGACACAAGGGCGTCGACTACGCCGCGCCGTCGGGCACGCCGATCCACTCCACCGCGGACGGCACGGTCGAATTCTCGGGCTGGCAGAACGGCTACGGCAACGTGGTCATCGTCAAGCACCACGGCAAGTATTCGACGCTGTACGCGCACCAGAGCCGCATCGCCGAAGGCGTCACCAAGGGCTCCAAGGTCTCGCAAGGCCAACTGCTGGGCTATGTCGGTTCCACCGGCTGGGCCACCGGTCCCCACCTGCACTACGAATTCCGCGTCGACAACCAGCCCATCGACCCGCTGTCGGTGGACCTGCCCGTGGCGCGCGCCCTTGAACCCGCGGAAGTCCGCGCGTTCAACCAGGCGGTCGGACCCTACAAGCAGCAGATCCAGTTGCTGACGCAATTCCAGCAGACGCTGCCTGACGCGCTGACCAACGTGGCCAGCCGCTAAGGCAGGTCCGCACTAAACAGGCCCGCGCGCAGCGGGTGCGGCGGCGGGGCGGCAAGCCCCAGCCGCCTTTTTTATTTGGAGGCGCCCGTGAATGCCACCCTGCCCTTGCAGCAAGACCGTCGCCCGCTCTACATCGGCCTGATGTCGGGCACCAGCGTCGATGGCGTCGACGGCGTGCTGGCCCACCTCGAAGACGGACAACCGCCGCAGGTGTTGGCCAATGCCAGCCTGCCCATGCCGGAGAATCTGCGCCGGGAGTTGCTGGCACTGAACGTTTCGGGAGGCGACGAGCTTGCCCGCGCCGCGCTCGCGGCCAATGCACTGGCGCGCGTGTATGCCCAGGCCGTGGCAAAGCTGCTTGCGAATGCCGGCGTGGCCGCAGCCGACGTCAGCGCCATTGGGGCACACGGCCAGACCGTGCGGCACCGACCTGACCTGGGCTACACGCTGCAGCTCAACGCGCCTGCCCTGCTGGCGGAACAGACCGGCATTTCGGTGATCGCCGACTTCCGTACGCGCGACGTCGCCGCAGGCGGCCAGGGCGCGCCGCTGGTGCCGCCGTTTCACGCCGCCATCTTCGGCGCCAGCCACGGCCGCGCCGTGCTTAACCTGGGCGGCATTGCCAATGTGACACTGCTTGAGCCGGGGCAGCCAGCGCGCGGCTTTGACACCGGCCCAGCCAACGTGTTGCTGGACGGCTGGTGCCAGCGCCATCTGGGCCGACCTTACGACGCCGGCGGCCGCTGGGCCGCGACGGGACAGGTGCTGGCGCCCCTGCTCGAACAACTGATCGGCAGCGAGCCGTGGTTCGGTTTGCCGCCCCCCAAATCCACGGGCCGCGACCTGTTCAACATGCAGTGGCTGGACGCCCGACTGGCGGAGTTCGACGGTGCCGCGCCCGCCCCTCAAGATGTGCAGGCGACGCTGCAGCGGCTGACCGCCAGGACGGTCGCCGACGCGATCGATCGGGCCGCGGCGGGGACGCAGGAGGTCTTTGTGTGCGGCGGCGGGGCGCACAACGCCGGCCTGATGCAGGAACTGGCGTATTGCCTGCAACGCCCCGTTCGTCCCACCGATGCGCTAGGCGTGCCGGCGCAGCAGGTGGAGGCCTTGGCATTTGCGTGGCTGGCGCATGCGTTCATGATGCGCAAGCCGGCCGGCCTGCCCAGCGTGACCGGCGCACGCGGCCCGAGGATTCTTGGAGCGCTGTATCCGGCTTGAGCTCCGCATCAGGCCCAGGCGGCGATCTGGGCTTGGCGCCAGGCCCACCGTAGGGACGCACCGCATCGCGCGCAGAATCCCCGCCGCGCACCAAGCGCCGCCCCAATGCAAAAAGCCCTTCGGAAAACCGAAGGGCTATTTTCTTTCCTGCCTTGGCGATTACACCGAGAACGAGGAGCCGCAGCCGCAGGTGGTGCTGGCGTTGGGATTGCGGATGACGAACTGCGCGCCTTCCAGGTCTTCCTTGTAGTCGATCTCGGCGCCGACCAGGTATTGGAAGCTCATCGGGTCGACGAGCAACTGCACGCCGTCCTTGTCCAGCACGGTGTCGTCTTCGTTGACGACTTCGTCAAACGTGAAACCGTACTGGAAGCCGGAACAGCCGCCGCCCTGGACGAATACGCGCAGCTTCAGTTCGGGGTTGCCTTCTTCGGCCAACAGGTCTTTCACTTTGGCGGCAGCCGAGTCGGTGAACACCAGGGGAACAGGCGGGGGGGCCTGAAGGTCGACGGTTTCGGTCACTGCATTCATGGTTCACTCCTGGCCGAATCGGCCATATTTCAGTGAGCGGCGTCGCCGCTCGTATGGTGTCACTATAGCGCAGGGCTTGACCAGACTCAAAGTTCCAGTTTGACACTGCGCGATGCGCGGACGGTTTCACCCTCGAGGACGCTAACGGTCACACTTTCGGGGACAAATCCCTCGGGCACGGCCAGGATGCCCTGGCTGCGTTGGTATTGGTCGAACTGCAGGGCAAGCGAGGCGGCAGCCAGGTTTTCGCCCGTGGCCGTGACGGGACCGGTTTCGGCCTTGACCTGCATGGGCGCGAGGTCGACGGTGACGGTTTCGCCCTTGAGCACGCCTGTGGCCTGAAAGCGCAGCGCCCCCGCGAAGGGCGTTCCGCCATTGCGGCCGCTGCGCATCAGCAGCACCTTGTAGCGTAGACCGCCGCCTTCGCGGTCGATCTGCACGCCCCGGATGTCCACAGACCCTTCAGGACCGGGCGGCAGCAGTTGCTCATAGAACGCGAGCTGGTCGCGTACGCGGCCGACTTCGGCTTGCGCGGCGTGGAGCTGGGTTTCGAGTTCCTGGCGGGCGGATCGTTCGATGACCAGTTCACCGTCGGCGGTATCGAGCTGGCCGCGGATGTAGCGCAGCTGCGTGGCCTGCTGTCGCATGGCCTCGTCCTGGGCTTCGGCCTGCTGGACGCTGATGACCACGGCGTCCTGCGGACGGTAGAGGTGCCGCGCGTGAAAGAACCCGGCGGCGCCACCCACCAGCACGCCCAGCAGCAGCATCGCGCAGAGACGCACGATGGCGCCATAACGGGCCCGAGGCGGGGAACTGACTGACGGATCTGCAGGCATAAAGAGCAATGTTGGCGGCCCGCCGAGCGGGCCGCCCTGGCCTTACGGCAGGATGGCGACCTGGTCGAGGCCGACCGTTTCGGGGATGCCGAACATGAGGTTCATGTTCTGCACCGCCTGGCCGGCGGCGCCCTTGACCAGATTGTCCTGCACCACCATGACGATCAGCAGGTCGCCGTTGTCCGGGCGGCTGAGCGCAATGCGCAGGTTGTTGGAACCGCGCACCGAACGCGTTTCGGGATGGCTGCCGGCGGGCATGACGTCCACGAAGGGCTCGTTGGCATAGCGCTGTTCGAACAGCGCCTGGAAGTCGGTGTCGCGCGCTTCGGGCTTGATGCGGGCATAGATGGTGGAGAACATGCCGCGGATCATCGGCACCAGATGCGGCACGAACGTCAGGCCCACCTTGCCGCCGGCCAGCTTTTCGAGCTGGGCGGAGATCTCGGGGTGGTGACGATGGCCGGCCACGCCGTAGGCCTTGAAGTTGTCGGAGGCTTCAGAGAACAGCGAGCCCACTTCTGCCTTGCGGCCCGCGCCGGACACGCCCGACTTGCAGTCCGCGATCAGGGTTTGCGTATCGACCAGCGCCTTGCCGCCTTCAAGCAGCGGCGCCAGGCCGAGCAGCACCGTGGTTGGGTAGCAGCCGGGGTTGCCGATGACGCGCGCCTTGGAGATGGCTTCGCGGTTCAGTTCGACCAGGCCGTATTGCGATTCGGCCAGGATGTCCGGGCAGGTATGGGGAATCTTGTACCAGCGCTCGAACGTGGGGATGTCCTGCAGGCGGAAGTCGGCGGCCAGGTCGATGACGCGGGTGCCGGCAGCGATGAGCTCTTGCGCCTGCGCCATGGCCACGCCGTGCGGCGTGGCAAAGAAGACGACGTCGCAGTCGGTCAGCGAGGCCTTTTCCGGGGCCGAGAAGGCAAGCTTCACACGGCCGCGCAGGTTGGGATACATGTCGGCGACGGGCAGGCCGTCTTCCTTGCGGGACGTGATGGCAGTCAGTTCCACGTTGGGATGCTGCGACAGCAAGCGCAGCAGTTCGACGCCGGTATATCCGGTGCCGCCGACGATACCAACCTTGATGCGGGTGTTCGATGCTTGGGCCATGATGGATGCTCTTCGGAGAACGAATGACGATTGTATCGCTCGGGAAACGGCGGATTGCACCGGCGTGCCGGATTTGGCACTGCAAACCTTTTTTCCGACCGGGCGGGTGGCGCGGAGTTCCGCGCGCGGCCGGCGATGACGCATTGCCGGCCCAAAAACAAAAAGCCCGCCGAAGCGGGCTTTTTGCAGGGCATTAACGCTTGCTGAACTGCTTGCGACGACGCGCCTTGCGGAAGCCGACCTTCTTACGTTCGACTTCACGGGCATCGCGCGTGACGAAGCCAGCTTGCGACAGCGAGGGCTTCAGCGTGGCGTCGTAATCGATCAGGGCACGCGTGATGCCGTGACGGATTGCGCCGGCTTGGCCGGTTTCGCCGCCGCCGTGCACGTTGACCTTGATGTCAAACGATTCCAGGTGGCCGGTCAGTTCCAGCGGCTGGCGCACGACCATACGGCCGGTTTCACGAGCGAAGAACTCGTCGACGGGCTTGCCGTTGACGACGATCTTGCCAGTGCCCTTCTTGATGAAAACGCGAGCCACCGAAGTTTTGCGACGGCCGGTTCCGTAATTCCAGTTACCGATCATGGCGTTTCCTTAGATATCCAGCGTCTTGGGCTGCTGGGCGGTATGCGGGTGCTCGGCACCGGCATAGACCTTAAGCTTCTTGATCATGGCGTAGCCCAGAGGACCCTTGGGCAGCATGCCCTTGACGGCCTTCTGAATGGCACGGCCGGGAAAACGCTCTTGCATTTTCTCGAAGTTCGTTTCACGGATACCGCCCGGGTACGTCGTGTGGCGGAAGTACTTCTTGTCCTTCGCCTTGGCACCGGTAACAACGATATCGGACGCGTTGATGATGACGATGTAGTCACCGGTATCAACGTGAGGCGTGAATTCAGGTTTGTGCTTGCCACGCAGACGACGTGCGACTTCGCTGGCCACACGACCGAGGACTTTGCCCTTGGCGTCGATCACAAACCAGTCACGTTGGACTTCATGCGGCTTGGCCACAAAGGTCTTCATGATGGTTCCTAAGAATAAAAATTTGCTCTGGCCGGAACATCCCGCCAGTGTTCTTTCCCAAACTAGGCCGCGTATTGCAGCGCTTTGGCTACACGCCTTGGCCACAACCTACAGCCCCTAATCGCCCCCCGCCTAAGCGTTATGAATCCGCCCGTGCAAAGGTCAAAATGAGGGAAAGCCTGAAATTCTAACACGGTTGCTCAAAAAATGGGCAAGCGGAAAGAATTCGGGTGACTTGCGGCTGACCGCCGCCAGACGGCAGCCGCAATTTGGATAAGGGGACAAATGATGCCCCCCCCCTGCCCCGTCAGGCGCCCAGGTAGGCTTCCAGGACGCGGGGATGGCCCAGCAGTTCGCGGCCGGTGCCCTTCAGCGCCAACGCGCCGTTTTCAAGCACATAGCCGTGTTGCGCGATCTTCAAGGCCTGGCGCACGTTCTGCTCGACGAGGAACAGCGTGAGGCCGTCGGCGTTGATGGCGCGCAGTGAACGGAAGATTTCCTGGACCACGATCGGCGCCAGGCCCATCGACGGTTCGTCCAGCAGCAACAGGCGCGGCTTGGCCATCAAGGCGCGGCCGATGGCCAGCATCTGCTGTTCGCCGCCGGACAGGTTGCCGGCCATGCCATTGATCCGTTCCTTCAGGCGCGGAAACAGGTTGAACACGTATTCCAGGTCGGTGGCGACGTTCTTCAGGCCGCGGCGATAGGCGCCGAGTTCCAGGTTTTCCAGCACCGTCATCGTGGTGAGGATGGCCCGGCCTTCCGGCACCTGCACGATGCCGCGCGCGACCAGCTGGTTCGGCGCGAGGTTGGTGACGTCTTCGCCCTCGAAGAGGATGCGGCCGCGCGCTTTGGGCAGGAGGCCCGACAGCGCCAGCAGCGTGGTCGACTTGCCGGCGCCGTTGGCGCCGACCAGGGCGGTGATTTCGTTGGCGTTCAGGTCCAGGTCGATGCCGCGCACGGCTTCGATGTGGCCGTAGTTGACCTCGAGGCCGCGGACTTCCAGCATGGCGCTCATTTGGCGGCCTCCGCTTGTTCGGTGTCTTCGTCGTCTTCGCGGCCCAGGTAGGCCTCGATGACCTGCTCGTTGTTGCGGATTTCCTCGGGACCGCCGCAGGCGATGATCTTGCCGAAGTTCAGCACCGCAATGCGTTCGCACAAGCCCATGACGAAGCGCATGTCGTGCTCGATCATGAGGATGGTGTAGCCGCGGTCGCGGATCGCCAGGATCTCGCGCATCAGTTCGGCGCGTTCGCCGGTGTTCATGCCGGCGACGGGTTCGTCCAGCAGCAGCAGCTTGGGCTCGGTGGCCAGCGCGCGCGCCAGCTCCAGGCGGCGCTGTTCGCCGTAGGACAGGTTGTCCGCCAGATCGTTGGCCTTGTGATCCAGGCGCATCCACGTCAGCAGTTCATGTGCGCGTTCGCGGGCGCGCTGCTCGTGCTCGCGGTAGCCGGGCAAGCCCAGCAGCAGGCTGGGGAAACCGTAGTTCATGTGGCGGTAGGCGCCCACGACGACGTTCTCCAGCAGCGTCATTTCCTTGAACAGACGGATGTTCTGGAACGTGCGGGCGATGCCCATGCGCGTGATGCTGTGCGGCTTCTTGCGCAGGACGCTTTCGCCCTGGAACGTGATGGTGCCGCCGCTGGGCGGCAAGAGGCCGGTGATGAGGTTGAAGACCGTGGTCTTGCCGGCGCCGTTCGGGCCGATCAGGCCGAAGATGGCGCCTTCGGGCACGGACAGGCTGACGTCATGCAGCACATGCAGGCCGCCAAAGCTCTTGGAGACGGAGGACAGCTCAAGCATGACGCTTCCCTCCCTGGCGGCTTTGACGCATCCAGCGCTTGAAGCGCGCCGGATCCCAGATGCCTTGCGGCAGGAACAACACAATCACCACCAGGATCACTCCATTCGCGATCAGGCGCAGATCCGCAAATCCGCGCAGCAATTCAGGCAGCACCGTAATGATGAAGCTGCCGATCACGGGACCGGCCAGGCCGCCGATGCCGCCCAGGATCGCCATCGTCAGGATTTCGACGCCACGGTCGAAGCCGTATTCGTTGGGACCGATGAAGAACGTCAGGTGCGCGTTCAACGCGCCAGCCAGGCCGGCGATCATGGCGCCGGCAACAAAGGCCAGCATCTTGTTCGAACGCACGTTGATGCCCATCAGGCCCGCCGCCGTCTCGTCGCCACGGATGGCGTCGAAGGAGCGGCCGATCTTGGAGGCACGCACGCGCCACAGCACGAATAGCACGATGATGACGGCCAACAGGACGTGCCACCACTGCGTGAGTTGCGGGATGCCGTTCAGGCCCAGCGCGCCGCCGGTGAGGGACTCGGTGTTCAGGATGGTCACGCGGACCACTTCACCGAAGCCCAGCGTGGCCATCGCCAGGTAGACCCCCGACAGCCGCAACGTCGGCAGGCCGATCAGGGCCGCCACCAGCGCGGGCGCGGCCATGCCGCCAGCCAGCGCCACCGTGAACGGAGCGTCGTAATTCATGGTGAGCAGCGCGGCGGTGTAAGCCCCGATGCCCATGAAGGCGGCGTTGGCCATGGCCAGCATGCCGCAGGCCAGCGTCAGCCAGATGGAGAGGGCCAGGAGTGCATTGGTGCCAAGCGTCAGCACCAGGTTGCCGTAGATGGCCCAGAAATTTTCGAATCCGCTCATACCTTAAGCCTTGCGTTGAACCACTTTGCCGAACAGACCTTGCGGGCGGACCAGCAGGATCAGGAACAGCAGGCCGAAAGCCACCGCGTCGCGCATGGTGGAGCCGATGTAAGCCACGGACAGCACCTCGGCGAAGCCCAGGAAGAGACCGCCCAGCATGGCGCCGCGAATGTCTCCCATGCCACCCAGGATGATGACCGCGATGCCCTTGTGCAGCATCGGCTGGCCCATCAGCGGGAACAGCGCGTTCGAGTACAGGCCGATCAGCACGCCGGCCACGCCGCCCAGGGCGGCCGCGGCGAACGAGGTGGTGATGAACAGCTTTTCGACGTTGATGCCCAGCAGCCAGGCGGCCTTGGGCGATTCGGCGATGGCGCGCAGCGCGCGGCCGAACTGCGTGCGGCGCATCACGTACATCAGCACGGCCATCAGCGCGAACGACAGGAAGATGATGCCCAGTTCGATGACGGTCAGGTGCAGGCCGGCGACTTCGATGACTTCCTCGGGCACGGTGCCGTGCGGGAAGCGCAGGTTGCTGGCGCCAAAGATGCTTTGGGCGCCGTTGTTCAGGATGATGCCGACACCGATGGTGGCGATCATGGGAATCAGGTGGGGTGCGTTGCGCTTGCGCAGCGGCTTGAGGACCAGGTAGTCGATGATGACCCCGGTGAAGCCGGCGACGAAGAACGCGACCATCAGCGCGGCCCACAAGGGCAGGCTGAACTGCTGGACCACGACGAGTGCTGCGTAGGCGCCAACCATGAAGACGGCGCCATGCGCCAGGTTGATCACCCCGAGCACGCCGAAGATCAGCGTGAAGCCCAGCGCGAACAGTGCATACACACAGCCCAGCGACAAGGCATTGACGAATTGTTGTTCGAACATGATGGGACTTTCCAGATCTGAGAGGGCCACCTCGCTGTGCCCACAGCGAGGTCTTTTCTGCTTCCGGGGAAGCTTTTTACTTGGGACGGCCCTGCGATAAAAAGCGCCTTGCAGACGGCCAGCAGGCCATCCGCAAGGCGCATCCCCCCGCGCGGGGATGCGTACTGCTTACTTCTCGATGACGTACTTGCCGTCCTTGGTCACGCTGACGATCGGCGCCTGGTCGGCGTCGTAACCGGCCGGCTTGCCGGCGCGGTCGGTGGCCTGGCGGAACTTGAACGGGCCGGTGGCGCCGGTCCAGGTCACGGACGGCAGGGCATCGCGCAGAGCAGCGCGATCCTTGGCCAGTTCGCCGGTGATCTTGGTGTTCTTCAGGGCCTGGGCAACGATGTACATGGCGTCATACGACTGCGCCGCGAACTGGTCGGGGGCATTCGTGAACTTGGCCTTGTAGGCGTCGATGAACTTGACGTTCTCGGGGGCCTTGTTCTCGATCGACCACGGGCTGCCGATCCAGAGATTGTTCGACGCGCCGCCGGGGGCCAGGTCGAAAATCTTGACCGAGTTCATGCCGTTGCCGCCAATGACGGGCACGTTCAGGCCGAGCTGGCGGGCCTGGACCATGATCGGGGCGCCTTCGGCGAGCAGTGCGGACAGCACGATGGCGTCGGGGTTGGTGCCCTTGATCTTGGTGAGCTGGGCCTTGAAGTCCACGTCGCCCTTGGCGAACGTTTCGGTCGTGGTGACCGGGATCTTCTGGTCTTCCAGGGCCTTCTTGAAATTGTCGTAGCCGCTCTTGGTGAAGACGTCGTCGTTGCCGTAGAGCACCGCCACGTTCTTCAGGCCGGTCTTGGCCTTGACGGTGGAGATGGTGGCGGGCAGCACGTCGGCTTCGGTGACCGAGTTGCGGAACACGTAGTTGCCGATGGAGGTGATGCCGTCAGCGGTGTTGGAGGTGCCGAAAGCGACCGTCTTGGCGGCCTGGGCGACCGGGTCGGCGGCCTGGGCGGAGTTCGACAGGGTGGGACCGAAGACCATCAGGACGTTGTCCTTGAAGATCAGCTTCTTGAAGACGTTGATGGCTTCTTCTTTCTTGCCTTGTTCGTCTTCGATCACCAGGACGATCTTGTTGCCGTTGATGCCGCCTGCGGCATTGATTTCATCGGCAGCGAGCTGGAAACCGTTGCGGATCGACACGCCGTATTGGGCGGCGCCGCCGGACAGGGCTTCAGCCACGCCCAGCTTGATGTCGGCAGCGTTGGCGGCCGGGACGATACCGGCGGCGATCAGCGCGGCCAGCAGCTTTTTGGTCTTGGATTGCATGGTTGTTACCACCTTAAAGTCTGTCTCGGAATATTGGTAATCCGGGCTGATGTAATCCTGCCGGATTGACGTCGATGCCGCCTAAAGGCCGCATGTATGCGCGTCAAGACCCGGGATATTACTCCTTTGTATCAGGCCGAAACTCGAATGCCGTTCAACAAAAGCCTCAAAACCGCCCATTTTTTTGTAAAAAACGTGTGGTTACTAGCAGAAACCCTCAAACTCACCGAATGCCATTCGGCACCGGCTTCCTCCTAACTCCTGGCCGACAGCGCCACGCCCAGGTACTGGCCGAACGCGCCTTCGGTCAGGCGAAACCACGGCATCTCGCTGTCGCGAAAGCCCATGTAACTATCATGCAATGCCTTGAATCTGGGGTCTTTGGCGCTCAAGTCCTTGTAGACCTGCTGCGATGCTTCAAACGCGGCGTCCATGATTGACCGGGGGAATGCGCGCACTTGCGCGCCATTCGAGGTTAATTGCGCCAGCGCCTGCGGATTGAGGGCATCGAACCGCGCCGTTGCCGAGGTGTGCGCAGCCAGCGCGGCGGACTGCACGACGGCCTGGTAGTGCTTGGGCAACTGGTTCCAGACCTCGTCGTTGATATAGAGCGACAGCTGTTCGCCGCCTGCCCACCAACCAGGTGCGTAGTAATACTTAGCTACTTTATTCAGTCCAAGCTTGGCATCTTCATACGCGCCCGCCCCCGCCACTGCCTGCAGGCCCTCTTTTTCGAAGAGCTCGGCCAGCTTGGCCAGATCGGCCTGCTGGGGGACAACGCCCAGACGGGACAGCACGTCGCCGGCCAAGCCGCCGACTCGCATCTTCAGGTCTTTCAGGTCGCCGGTGCGCTTGATTTCCTTGACGTACCAGCCGCCCATCTGGGAGCCGGTGTTGCCCAGCGGAAAGTTGATGATCTTTTCGGGCTTGAAGAGTTCGCGCGTCAGGCGCACGCCCTCGCCTTCGCTCATCCAGGCGTTCATCTGGCGCGCATTCAGGCCGAACGGCACGGCCGCGTCGAAGCTGAACGCGGGATTCTTGGCGTAGTAGAGGCGCGAGGAGACGTGGCCGCACTCCACCTTTTTGGTGGACACGGCTTCCATGAGGTCGGCGGCGGCAACGACTTCGCCGTCGGGGAAGTGGCGGATGTTGAACTTGCCGCCGGTGGATTCGGCAACGAACTTGCAGAAGTTTTCGGCGGCGCCGACGCGCAGGTCCAGGGTGCTGGGAAAGCCTGAAGACAGGCGCCAGCTGACCGAGGGCATGTCCTGGGCGAACGCGGGCCCACTGACGGCGGCGCCAGCGACGGCGCCCAGGCTGGCGCGCTTCAGGAATGAACGTCGTTGCATCACTTTGCTCCTATACGGCAACACCCGGGACTTTGAGCAATACCCGCCGGATATTACACGGTGGCACTGGCCGGAACGGCTAGAGGAAATCCCGAGCGTAAAGGGGTTGCAATGCGCGGGATTGCCATGCGGGGGGGATTGCCAAGCGGACAAATGCAGAAATCCGGCGGCGCATTGCGCGCCGCCGGCTCGCGGGATCAGATCCCGGCGATTGCCATCTGCTCGATGAGGATCGAGCCGGTGGTCTTTGTGCCGCGCGAGATCGTGTCGGCGCCGATCGCGACGATCTGCTTGAACATGTCGGCCAGGTTGCCGGCAATGGTGACTTCCTGCACCGCATGCTGGATCTGGCCGTTTTCGACCCAATAGCCGAAGGCGCCGCGCGAGTAGTCGCCCGTCACGTAATTGACGCCTTGACCGATCAGTTCGGTGACGAGAAAGCCCGTGCCGAGCTTCTTGAGCATGGCTTCGAAATCGTCGCCGCGGCGGGTCTGCGTGGAGCTGAACACCAGGTTGTGCGAGCCGCCGGCGTTGCCGGTGGTGGTCATGCCCAGCTTGCGGGCGGTGTAGGACGACAGGAAATAGCCTTCCAGCACCCCGCCCGACACCACGTTGCGGCGGCGCGTGCGCACGCCTTCGTCGTCGAACGGCGAGCTGCCCATGGCGCCGCGGATGTGCGGATCTTCGACCAGATTGATGTGCTTGGGAAAGAGCGGCTTGCCCAGCGAATCCACCAGAAAACTGGCCTTGCGGTACAGCGAGCCGCCGTTGACGGCCTGCGTCAGCGCGCCGACCAGGCCAAGCGCCAGCGGCGCCTCGAACAGGACCGGAAACTTGCCGGTGCGCACGCGGCGGGCCGACAGGCGCGACAGCGTACGTTCGGCGGCGTAGCGGCCGATGGCTTCGGGCGAAGCCATCTTGGCCGGATCGCGCTCGGACGTGTACCAGTAGTCGCGCTGCATGCCGTTGCCGCGGCCCGCGATGGGCGCAACCGACAGGCTGTGGCGCGAATACGGGTAGCCGCCCAGGAAGCCGCGCGTGTTGCCCATCACGAACTGGCCTTCGTACGTGCCAACCGTGGCGCCGTCGGTGTTGGTGATGCGGGGATCGACCTCGCGTGCGGCGCGCTCGGCGCGCAGCGCCAGTTCGGCCGCCTCCTCGGTGGAGACTGTCCAGGCGCGGTGCAGGTCCAGATCGGGAAATTCGGTGGCCAGCTGATCGGCGTCGGGCAGGCCGGCGGCCGGGTCGGCGGCGGTATGGCGGGCGATGTGCCAGGCGGCTTCGACCGTCTGGCGCAGGGCGGCCTCGGAGAAGTCGGACGTCGACGCGGAGCCGCGGCTTTGGCCGGCGTAGACCGTCAGGTCCAGCGCCCGGTCGCGCGTCTGCTCAACGGTTTCGATGTCGTTCTTGCGGACCGAGACGGACAGTCCCAGGCTTTCGGAGACTTCCGCGGCGGCGTCGGAAGCGCCGATCTGGCGCGCGTAGGCCAGGGTTTGTTCGACAAGTTCGGAAAAACGCGCGTGATTCGCCGCCAGCGGCAAGGATGAGGAGGTTTTAACCATTGCAGTCCAATTTGCAGAGACGGTTATCATAGCCAAGTCTGTCATTGCGCAGTTTTCCATGAATTCCCATCCCCAAGAAGATTCCGTCGACGACGGTTACGACGAGAACGGCTACGACCGTCCCAGCAAGTCCCAGGTCAAGCGTGAGATGCACGCCCTGCTGGACCTGGGCAAGCAATTGATCGCGCTGTCGCCCGAACGTCTGAAGCAACTGCCGCTCGAAGAACGGCTGTACGAGGCCATCCGCATGGCCCAGCGCACCACCGGCCGCGAGGGTTTGCGGCGTCAGGTCCACTTCGTGGGCAAGCTGATGCGCGACGCGCCGGCTGACGTCATCCGCAAGCAGCTCGACGTCTGGGAGAACGGCTCCCGCGAGGAAACGGCCGCCATGCACCGCCTTGAAGGGCTGCGTGACCGCCTGCTCGACGACGACGACGCCCTGACCCGCCTCCTGACCAACAACCCGCAGGCCGACGTGCAGCAATTGCGCACGCTGATCCGCGCCGCGCGCAAGGAAAAGCTGGCCAACGCATCGCTGTTGCAGGGCCAGGAGCCGCAGAAAAAGCATTACCGCGCGCTGTTCCAGGCGCTCAAGACCCTTACCCTCTGATATTCCCAACAGCCCGTCCATGACCGCACCCGACCTGCTCGACTGCATCGAGATCGAAACCGCTCCCAACCCCACGCACGCCGTGATCTGGCTGCACGGCCTGGGCGCCGACGGCAACGATTTCGCGCCCATCGTGCCGGAGCTGCGCCTGCCCGCCGGGCGTGGCGTGCGCTTCGTGTTTCCGAATGCGCCGGTTCAACGGGTCACCATCAACAACGGCATGTCGATGCGTTCCTGGTACGACATCCTGGTGATGGATCTGGTGCGCGTGGAAGACGGCCGCGGCATCCGCGCCTCTGAAGCCGCCATCCACCAGCTGATCGCGCGCGAGAACGCGCGCGGCATCCCGACGTCGAACATCGTGCTGGCCGGGTTCTCGCAAGGCAGCGCGATGACCCTGCACACGGGTCTGCGCTTGAAAGAGAAACTGGCCGGCATGATGGCGCTGTCTGGCTATCTGCCGCTGCTGGACACGGCAGAAGCCGAGCGTCAGCCCGCCAACAATGCCACGCCTATCTTCATGGCGCATGGCCAATACGATCCGGTGGTGGCGCTGGCGCGCGCCGAAGCGTCGTTGGCAGAATTGAAGCGCCTGGGTTACGACGTGCGCTGGCACACGTATCCGATGCCGCACTCGGTCTGCGCCGAAGAAGTGGCGGACATTTCGGACTTCCTGAACGAAGTGCTGGTTTAGCGCAGCACGGGCCAGGAACGAAGACGGGCGGCGCGCCAGACGCGGCTCGTGTTCCTGGCTGATGGGCGCGCCGGCATTGCGCGCCTACGATGGGATGAGCCCTGCCCCGTCACGATTCAAATCTGAAGCGGCTCAAAATCTTATTTTGTATACCAACTGGTATTCCAGCCTCGCATTGTCCCGGCTCGGAAGGCTTGCGTCCATAGAGAAAAACGCCAATCTCAAAACGCTTGTCGCCTCCTTGTCTTGAATATAGTATTCGATCCAAGCCTTACCGGCCCGGGCCTTCTCTGTTCGGGCTTCCCTGTTGTTGCAGTCGATCCATCCCATTGGCCGTGTTGCGCCGATCCGTCCGCGCATTCAAGACGCAGGAGAAAGTCCCGTGAAGACCTTGCCCTTGCCCCGCCTGGCAAGCGCGGCGCTGCTCGCGCTGCTTGCCCCTCTGGCCGCTCAGGCCGAAGCCCTGAACCCTCCCGTGAAGGTGCGCTACGAAGAAGTGGTGCGATCGATCCTGTACGTGCCCAAGTATGTCGCGCTATCGCAGGGCTATTTCAAGGACGCCGGGCTGGACGTGTCCATGAAAACCTCGCAAGGCACCGACAAGGGCATGACCGCCCTGCTGTCGGGCAGCGCGGACATCGTGCTGATCGGGCCCGAGGCGTCCATCTACGTGCAGAACAGCGAATCGCCGGTCAAGCCCAAGATCTTTGCCGGCCTGACCGCCACCGACGGCTTTTTCCTGCTGTCGCGCAAGCCGGTCGACAAGTTCGACTGGTCCATGCTCAAGGGCAAAGAAGTGATCGGCTTTCGCCCGGGATCGAATCCCATCGTGTTCCTGGAGACCGCGCTGCGCAAGCATGGCCTGGATCCTCAAAAGGACGTAAAGCTGCTCAACAACATCGGCATCCCCGCGCGCGCTGGCGCCTGGATGGCGGGCCAGGGCGAATACGGCATCTTCCTGGAGCCGGAGGCCGGCGAGCTGGTGCGCAACGGCAAGGGGCACATCGTCGCGTCCGTGGGACATGAAGTGGGCCAGGTGGACTACACGGTCTTCACCGCCACCGACAAATACATCCGCGACAACCCCAAGGTCATCCAGGCCTGGACCGACGTGGTCGCGCGCGCCGAGAAGTATGTGAAGGACACGCCCGCCGCCACGCTGGCCCCGCAGATCATGACCTTCTTTCCCGGCATGGACCAGGCCGCGGTGACCGAGGCGATCGATCGCTACAAGCAATATCAGATCTGGAAGACCACGCCGCTGGTGACCGCGCAGGCGATGACGCAACTGCAGGACATGCTGGTGGCCAGTGCCGTGATGAAGGACACCGCCCGCGTCAAGTACGAGGACGTGGTGATCGCCGACTTCGCTAAGAAGGCGCAATGATGGGCGCCGCCATCCATAACCTGAAGCCGGCGACCGCGACGGCCAAGATCGAACTGCGCGACGTCTGTCTTTCGTACTTCACGCCGGAAGGCGAGACCGAGGCGCTATCGAACGTCTCGTTCAGTCTGGCGCCGGGCGAGTTTGTCAGCCTGATCGGGCAAAGCGGCTGTGGCAAGAGCACGCTGCTGTCGTTGATCGCGGGTTTGATTCCGCCGACCTCGGGCGCGGTGCTGGTCGACGGGCAGGCGGTGACCAAGCCGAATGCCCGCATCGGCTACATGCTGCAGCAGGACTATCTGTTCGAGTGGCGCACCATCCTGGACAACGTGATGCTGGGCGCCGAGATCCAGGGGCGGCGCGACGCACGCAGCGAGGCGCGCGCCGTGCACCTGCTTGAAAAATGCGGCCTGGGCGCGTTCCTGTCGCACACGCCGCGGCAGCTGTCCGGCGGCATGCGTCAACGCGCGGCGCTGGCGCGCACGCTGGTCACCGAGCCCGACGTGATCCTGCTGGACGAACCGTTTTCGGCATTGGATTCGCAGACGCGGCTGGCGATTTCCGACGAAGTCGTGGACATCCTGCGGCGCGAAGGCAAGACGGTAGTGCTGGTGACGCACGACATCGGCGAGGCCATCGCGATGACCGACCGCGTGATCGTGCTGTCGCGCCGGCCAGGACGCTTAAAGAGCCAGTACCGCATCCATTACGGCGACGGCCAGGTCCGCCCCACACCATTTCAGGCGCGTTCGCGGCCGGAGTTCAACACCTACTTCAAACAGCTCTGGGACGAGCTGGATGTTCACGTGGAGGGCTGACCCATGAACGCGCCGATTGCCAATACCGTTCCGCTGCGCGCCGTGCCCGGCCCTAGCGAGAAATACCTGAACTACCTGCGCCGCGACCGCGCGCGCCGCCGCAACATCCGCGTGGCCCAGGCGCTGCTGCTGGTGGTCTTTCTATGCGCGTGGGAAATCCTGCCGCGCATGCACATCGTCAATCCGCTGCTCACTAGCTATCCCAGCGCGCTGTGGCCCACGTTCCTGGAACTGTGGAACCACGGCAGCCTGGGCAAGCACATCATGACGACGCTGTCGGCCACGCTGGTCGGCTTTGTGCTCAGCATGGGCATCGGGATCGTGGTGGCGGCCGCACTGTGGTGGTCCGACTTTCTGTACAAGGTGCTGGACCCCTTCCTGGTGGTGGCCAACGCCATGCCCAAGATCGCATTCGTGCCGATCTTCTATCTGTGGCTGGGTTCCGATTACGCGGTCTACGGCATGGCGGTGGCCATTGCGGTGTTCGTGACCATCATGGTCGTGTACGCGGGATTCCGCGGTATCGACCTGAACAAGGTGAAGCTTGCCCACACCTTCGGCGCCAGCCGTTGGCAGGTGCTGACCAAGGTCGTGCTGCCGGGCAGCGTGCCCACGTTGATCGCGGCCGTGAAGATGAACATCGGCCTGGCGCTGGTGGGCGTGATCGTGGGCGAGTTCCAGTCGGCGGATTCGGGCCTGGGCTTTCTCATCATGAACGGCAGCCAGGTGTTCAAGCTGAACATCGTCATGACCGCCATCGTGATGCTGGCGCTGATTTCCAGCGTCATGTACCTCATCATCTACCGCGTCGAGTCCGCCGTGGCGCGGCGTTACGGCTAAGGAGGCAGCATGGAATTCCCCCAGTGGGTGAAGGATCGCGTCGTGGCCCGTCAGGGCTGCCTGCATCCCTATGACGAACTGCCGGCCGCGCGCACCGCGGTGGTGGTGATCGACATGCAGCAGTATTTCCTGATGCCGGGTTATCAGGGCGAATGCGCCCCCGCGCGCGAGATCATCGACCCCATCAACCGCCTGTGCGGCGCCGTGCGCGATGCGGGCGGGGTCGTGGTGTGGGTGCAGACGGCGTCGGACAACGCGGACGTGTTCTGGTCGCATCATCATGGCGTGATGCTCACGCCCGAACGCAGCGCCCGCCGCCTGGAGACCCTGCGGCGCGATTCGCCGGGCTTTGCGCTGCATCCGGACCTGCACGCGCAGTCCACGGACCCGCGCGTGGTCAAGCGCTTTTACAGCGCCATGGCGCCGGGTTCGTCGGAATTGGAACCCCTGCTGCGCGGGCTGGGCGTGGATACGCTGCTGATCGCCGGGACGGTCACCAACGTGTGCTGCGAATCCACCGCGCGCGACGCAATGATGCGGGACTTCCGGACCATCATGATCGACGACGCGCTGGCCGCGGTGACGCCGGCCGAGCACGAAAACGCGCTGCACGGCTGGATGCTGTTCTTCGGCGACGTGCTGTCGGTAGACGAAGCGGCCGCGCGGCTCAAACCCGCGCAGCCGTCGCGCCGGACCGCCTGAAGCGATCCGGCGCGACGGGTGACGGGTGACGGGTCCAGACCCGGGCCCAGCCCAAGGTCCAGACCCAGATCCTGAATCAGACTCAGCCCAGGTCCAGCCAGACCCGGCGCATCGTCGGGTCCTCGGGATCGCGATCGTTCGTGAAGCCCAGGCTGGTCATCAGTGCCAGCATGGGCCGGTTCGTCGACAGCACCAGGCCGTCGATGTATTCCAGGCCCTGCTCGCGCGCGGCGTCGATCAGCGCCGTCATGAGCTGACGTCCCAACCCGCGCCGTTGCCAGTCGTCGCCGATCACCAGCGCGTATTCCGCCCCCCGCCCGTCGGGATTGCGCAGGTAGTGCGCAAAGCCCACCAGCACCTCGCGCGGATGGCCGCGATTGGCGGGATTGGGCACCTGCGTCGCCGCCACCAGGGCCAGTTCGCGGTGATAGTCCACCTGCGTGTAGCGCGACACCATGCGCGGCGTGAGTTCGCGCATCATCGACACGAACCGCATGTAGCGCGACCGCTCCGACAGGCCGCGAATGAATTCCTGCAGCGCCTCCCCGTCTTCCGGGCGGATCGGACGCAGCACCCACGGGATGCCGTCATCGAACCGGCGCACCTGCACCAGCCGAGCCGGATACGGGTGGATCGCCATGTGCGGGTAGCCCGTGGTCTGCGGCGAAGCGCAGCCCGGCGTATCGGTCAGCGTCATGCGCAGGCCGCCGGCGCGCAGATGCGTTTCACCGGCGTAGAGCGGATCGATGTCCAGGGATTCGATGTCGGGCAGTTCCGACACCAACTCGGACACCAGCACCAAGGTTTGCTGCAGCGCCTCGGCGGCCAGGTGGCCGACCCGGGGAGCCAGCACGCGACGCCAAAGCCGGCTGCGCTCGATGAGTTGGCGCGCCAGATAGCCGTTCAGCGGCGGCAGGTCCATGCCGCGCTCGGCCAGCGACAGCACCGCGTCCGGCCCGCCCGCGCCAAAGCGGATGACAGGGCCGAATTGCGGATCGCGACGCACGCGGATCGCCATGGGCCGGGACTCGGCTTCGGCGGCTGATGGCGCGGCGGCGTCGGACAACGGCACATAGAACAGCCCCAGCAACGTGCGGATTTCTGCGGTGTTCAGTTCGCGCCGGCAATCGGCACGTACGCGCGCGACGATTTCCCGCGCCGCCGCCAGGTCCGGCACGTGACTGGCAGGTTCGGGCGGCTGGGTCTGCAACAGCAACTGCTGGTTGTAGTGGTGCGACGCCAGCACGCCGAACGCGTCTGCGGCCGACTCGGGCGTGCGGAATGCCGACGTGCCCGCATCGTCCAGCATGCGCCGCAGCGGCCGCATCCCCGCGTCGCCCATGAAGCAGGTCACCACGGGTTTCTTGGCGGACGGCGCGATCTGCGCCAGTTCGCGCGCGACTGCCGGCATGTCGGCCAAGGCGTCGGGCGCCAGCAGCACCAGCACACCATCCACGCCGGTGTCGTCCAGGACGACTTCCAGCATGGCGCGGATGCGCTCGGGCGTCATCGGCAGATAGGTGATGACGGGGTTGGCGGTGCCGGCGTCTGGCTCAAGCATCTCGGCCAGCGCGCGCTGCGTGGCGGGCGCCAGGTCGGCGCGCAGGACGGCGGCGTCGGGGCCGATCAGGTCCATGGCGAGCTGCGGGGGGCCGCTGCCGTTGGAGATGAGCGCCACCCGGCGGCCCTTGGGGCGGCGCGTGTAGCCCAGCACCTTCACGGCCGAGAAGAGCTGCACGAAGTAGCGCACACGCACCGCGCCAGCCCGGCGCAGCGCCGCATCGAAAACGGCGTCGCTGCTGTCGGCATCGGAGCGGCCGGCCTTGAGCACGATCACCGGCTTGATGCTGGCCGCGGCCCGCAGCGTGCTCATGAACTCGCGGGCGGGCCCGACGTCTTCCAGGTAGAGGACGATGCTGTCCGTGCGCGGATCGCTGGCCAGGTAGTCCAGCAGCTTGGGCAGGCCCACCACGGCTTCGTCGCCCAGCGACACGGCGGTGGAAAAGCCGATGTGCACGTCCTCGGCCCAGTCCATGACGGCGGCCATGATGGAGCGCGACTGCGCCACCAGCGCCACGCGGCCGCTGCGCGCCAGCACCGGGTGCTGGCTGAAGTTCAGGCCGGCGTGCGGCCGCTGCGCGCCGAAGGAGCGCGGCCCCAGCAGTTCGCAGTGGTTTTCCTCGGCCCAGGCCCGGCACAGCGCCAGCGTGCCGCGCGGGTACGGGTCGGGCAATTCGTGCGGCAGCAGAATTACGGCGCGAGGCGACAACGGCGCCAGGCGGCGCAGCGTTTCGGGCAGCACGGCAGGCGACACGCAAACCAGGGCCAGATCAGGCCGGTCGCCCTGGGCCAGGCCTTCAAGCCTGTCCGGCAGGTCGGGGGCTGCACCGGGTTCGACGGCGACAACCGTGGTCTTTGTCTTCAGGGCGGGAGACAGGGAACTTGCCGCGGGCAGCGGCCGATCGGCCACGATCACCAGCGAGGCGGGTTCGAACATCGGCGCAAGAGCGTGTCTCAACATGGGGAGGTCGGGCCAGGGCCTGTTCACACTAATCTAAAATAGCGTTCATCGTATCAAGACAAGCCCGCTGTCCGCTTGATGAGGACACTGCCCGACGCCGCTTTGTGGCGCCGCAGCCGCTAACACTGCCACCTATGACTTCCAACGCCACTACACCCATTCGCACCCGCTTTGCGCCTTCGCCCACCGGTTTCCTGCATCTGGGCGGCGCGCGCACCGCGCTGTTCTCCTGGGCCTTCGCGCGCCACCACAAGGGCACCTTCGTGCTGCGCATCGAGGACACGGACGTCGAGCGGTCCACGCCGGAAGCGGTGCAGGCCATCCTGGACAGCATGGAATGGCTGGGCATGCAGCCGGACGAAGGCCCCTTCTACCAAATGCAGCGCATGGACCGGTACCGCGAAGTCGTGGCCCAGATGCTGGCCGCCGGCACCGCCTATCACTGCTACAGCTCGCCCGAAGAAGTCGAAGCGATGCGCGAGGCCGCCCGCGCCCGCGGCGACAAGCCGCGCTACGACGGCACCTGGCGCCCGGAACCCGGCAAGACGCTGCCCGCCATCCCCGAAGGCCGCAAGCCGGTGGTGCGCTTCAAGAATCCCCAGGACGGCGCCACGTCCTGGAACGACATGGTCAAGGGCACGATCAGCTTCGACAACACCGAACTCGACGACCTGATCATCGCGCGTCCGGACGGCACGCCCACCTATAACTTCTGCGTCGTGGTCGACGACTGGGACATGGGCATCACGCACGTGCTGCGCGGTGACGACCACGTCAACAACACGCCCCGCCAGATCAACATCCTGCGCGCGCTTGGCGCCACCCTGCCAGAATATGGCCACGTGCCGATGATCCTGGGCCCGGACGGCGAAAAGCTGTCCAAGCGCCACGGCGCGGTCAACGTCATGGAGTACGACAACGAGGGCTATCTGCCCGAAGCCATGATCAACTACCTGGCCCGTCTGGGCTGGAGCCACGGCGACGACGAACTCTTCTCGCGCGACCAGCTCGTGTCGTGGTTCGACACCAAGCATCTGTCCAAGTCGGCGTCGCAGTGGGATCCCAAGAAGCTGAACTGGGTCAACGCCCACTACATCAAGCAGATGGACAATGCCGAACTGGCCGAACGCGTCGCCACGCGCGTGGCGACGCGCGGCGGTTATCCCGAGCAGATCGACCTGCCGGGCGTCATGGGCCTCCTGAAGGACCGCGCCGAAACGCTGGAGCAACTGGCCGACGGCGCCATGCTGTTCTGCGGCGAATTCAAGGGCGCGCCGGCGGAGCTGGCCGAGCAGCACCTGACTGCGCCGGCCCGCGAGGCGCTGGCCGATTTCGCACAGCGTGCGCAGGACTCGGAGTGGACGCGCGAAGCGCTGTCCGCGCTGATCAAGGGCGTCCTGGCCGACCGCGGACTGAAGATGCCGCAACTGGCCATCCCGCTGCGCGTGGCGGTCACCGGTCAGACGCAGACGCCTGCGGTGGATGCGGTGCTGGCGCTGCTGGGCAAGGAAACCGTGCTCAAGCGGCTGTCGGCGATTTGACTCCGGGTGCCAGACACCCACCGAAAGCCTACTGCCCAGGTGTCTGACACCCTTGAGAGATAACGCCACAAACCCGCGACGGTCTCGGCAGGGTGTCTGACACCTGCATAAACAAAGGGCCTTTTCATCCAACGATGAACAAGGCCCTTTCTGTTTTCAATCTGGCGTAACGCCAACGCCCTCACCCCTGCTGCATCCCCGCCCTCGCCTTGAGCGCCCGGGCAAAGAACGCCCCCAGCAGCGGCAACAGCACGGCCGAGCCGCCGAACAGCGCGCCCGGTCCGATCTCGTCCACCACCGCCCCCGCCAGCGCCACGCCGGCCGCCTGCCCCATGAACAGGCACGACGCGAACCACGCGACCGCCGTGCCACGCGCCGACGGCACCATCTGTGTTGCGTTCGTCTGCAGCGTCGCGTGCAGCAGGTAGTACCCAAAACCCGCCAGGACGCTTGCCAGGAGGCTCCACATCCACACCGGTCCCAACAGGTATGACAGGAATGCCACGCCCAGCACCAGTCCGCCCGCGACAGCCAAGCCGCGCTCGCCGAGCCGCTTGAGGATGCGCCCCGCGACGACTGTATAGATCAGCCCGCCCACCGCGTACACGGCCACCAGCGCGCCCGCGGCCGTCAGCGAGATATCGAAGCGCTCATGCAGGTACGACGGCGCAAAGGCCAGCGCGCCGAACACCAGCAAGCCTTCGATGAACACCGTCGCCAGCACCACGCGCGCCCACCGCGTGCCGAGCACCAGCCGCGCCTGCGCGATAAAACCTTGCCGTGGCGCACCGGGATCGACCTGCGCAAATCCGGCCGCGCGCTGGCGACGCACTTCCAGATGCAGCAGCACGCCCACGATCAGATAGCCCGCCACGAGCGCGGCAAAGGCCCAGCGCCAGCCGACGGTATCGGCGAACAGGCCGCCCGCAAGCTGGCCGGCGGACATGCCGAGGATGGTGCCGGTCAGAAAGCGCGCCAGCGTCGCCTGCCGGCGTTCATAGGGGACGTTGTCGCCGATCCAGGCCATGGACAGCGGCACGATGCCCGCGCCCGCGGCGCCCGACAAGGTGCGGCAGAACACCAGCATATCGAGCGATCCGGCCATGACGGCGCCGGCGCTGCCCAGCGCACACGCCACGGTGGCGACGCTGACCACGCGGTATTTGCCGTAACGGTCGCCCACCGGACCGAAGAACATCTGCAGCACGCCATACGCCACGGCAAACGCCGTGACCGCGCGCGCGGCCTGGCCGGTGGTGGTGCCGAATTCCGCCGCCAGTTGCGGCAGCATGGGATCACAGATTCGGAAAGCGCTGGCGCTGACGAAGGCGGCCAGCGCCAGCAGCGCGATTGCGCGTGCTTCGGAGGACAGGGCGGGCATGGATAACCGGCGGCGGGGCGAAAGTCGAAGCCCGCACCTTACCGCAGCCCGGCCCGCTTGGCGAAACCGCCGGGCGAAGTGTCCGCCCGGCGCAACGCTCAGTAGGCGAGGCGATAGCCCGCCGGCATGCGGCGCGCGGTGAGCAGCATGCCGCCGCTCTTGAGTTCACGCAGCGACAGCTTGGATTGCTCGACCTTTTCGACGCGGTAGCGGTTCAGATAGATCGGATCGGTGGGGTCCACCGGCTCGCCGGCCGACTTGGTGGTGCGCATCGTGTAGACGCCGTTCTCCACGCTCCAGCAGCCCGTCTCGCGCAGCGCGGGACGCGTCTTGCGGCCGATCTTGAGCAGGGATTCGTAGGACATCGTGCCGTCGGCCGACAGCACGATCAGCGCTTGCATGTCGCCGGCCACGTCGCGCGGACGCGAATTCGACAACCAGGTGCCGACCATCGGATCACCAGCCTTGGCGGGCGTGCAAGCCACCGGCTTGGGCGGATCCGCAGGCTGGACCTCGGTGATGGCGGCGGGCTTCCTGGCGGCGCAACCGGCCAGGATCACGAGGGCGCAGGCAACGCCTGCCGTACGCAAAAACACACTGCTCATGACTTCCTCAAGACGTCCGCCGACGCGCCGCGCCGATCACACCGGCACGTCCCAGGCGCAGCGGACTTCACGCACTCTAAATAGGCGCCAGGGAAGAATCAACGAGGATCCGCGCCGTGTGCAAATGCGCAACAGTGCGGCCGCGAGCGTGCCCGGAATCCGCGCGGAAACCGCAAAAATGCGTTGGTTTCAAGCGACAGAACCTCTCTATATATAGAGCGCCCCGAAACGGCTACAGCGGCAGCCGCTGTTCGTGCTTGATCTCGCGAAGCGCCACGATGGTGCGCGTCTGCCGGATGCCCGGCATGTTGAAGAGGAACCGGTGCAGGAAGCGGTCATAGGCTTCGGGGCTTTCCACCAGGATTTTCAACAGGAAGTCCGAATCCCCGGTGACCGCATAGCACTCCAGGATTTCCGGCGCATCGCGCACCGACCGCTCGAAGTGTTCAACGGTGTTGGCCGAGTGCCGCTCCAGGCTGATCTGCGCAAACATGCAGCCCAGCCCCACCTTGCTGCGGTCGACCTGGGCGCTGTAGCCCTGGATCACGCCGCTCGCCTCCATTGCCTTCACCCGCCGCCACACCGGCGCGGCCGACAGCCCCACCTTCTCGGAAAGCTGCTGCGCCGAGGCCCGGCCGTCTTCCTGCAGGGCCTTGAGGATGCCGATATCGGTCTTGTCCATTCGTTTGTCTCCTGATTTTTTTGGAATACGAAATGTTCATTGCGAATTATAGGGATAGCACGATCCAAAAACGCAATAAACCTGATCCCTCGCGAACCTATCATGGTGCCAAATACGAGGAGCATTGACTATGGACGGTACCCCCGCCGCCGCACCCGAGCTGGACCTTGAGTATCAGCTCGCCGACAACCTGACGCGCGAGTCCGGCCGCATCTTCCTGACCGGCACGCAGGCCCTGGTGCGCATGATGCTCACGCAGCGCCGGGTGGACCGCGAGCGCGGCCTGAACACGGCCGGTTTCGTGTCGGGGTACCGCGGATCGCCGCTGGGCGGCGTGGACATGGCCATGTGGAAGGCGCAAAAGGCGCTGGACGCCAACCAGATCACCTTCCTGCCGGGCATCAACGAAGACATGGCCGCCACCGCGGTGATGGGGACGCAGCAGGCCGGCGTGCGCGACGACCGCAATGTCGATGGCGTGTTTGCCATGTGGTACGGCAAAGGCCCGGGCGTGGATCGCGCCGGCGACGCGCTGCATCACGGCAATGCCGCGGGCGCCTCGCGCAACGGCGGCGTGCTGGTGGTGGTGGGCGACGACCACACCGCCGTATCGTCCTCGATCCCGCACGCCAGCGAGGCCTCGCTGATCGGCTGGCAGATGCCCATCGTGCATCCGACGTCCATCGACGAATACGAGACCTTCGCGCTGTGGGGCTGGGCGCTGTCGCGTTATGCCGGCACCTGGGTCGCCTTCAAGGCGGTGTCCGAGACCATCGAAAGCGGCCACTCCTTCACCCCTGCCCCGATCCAGACTTACGACATGCCCGCAGATCCGGACATGCCGTCCGGATCGCTTGAGTATTCGGCGCGCGACTTTCTGTCCCTGGCGGTCGAGACGCGCATGAACCAGCGCATGAAGGCGGTGGCTGCCTTCGCGCGCCGCCACAGCCTGGACAAGCTGACCTGTCCGGCGCCCAAGGCAACGGTGGGCATCGTCACCGTGGGCAAGGCCCACCTGGACACCATGGAAGCGCTGGCGCGACTGGGCGTGGATACGGTGACGGCGAACGCGCCCGTACGCATCTACAAGCCGGGTCTCACCTGGCCGATGGACGAGGGCCGTCTGCTCGAATTTGCACGTGGCCTGTCGCACATCCTGGTCGTCGAAGAAAAAGGCGCGGTGGTCGAAAGCCAGATCAAGGACATGCTGTTCAACCTGCCCGAGCGCCCCACGGTCGTGGGCAAGAAGGGTCTGGACGGCGAGCCGATGGTGACGTCGGCCGGCCAATTGCGCCCGTCGCTGCTGGCCGCGCCGCTGGCCGGCTGGCTGTCGCGCGCCGCAGGACTTCCGGTGAACCGCGACCTGTCGGCGTTCGAATGCCAGGCCCCGCTGTCCAACGACGCGGACGGCATGCGCCGCCGCCCTTACTTCTGCTCGGGCTGTCCGCACAGCACGTCGACCAAGGTGCCCGAGGGCAGCCAGGCGCTGTCCGGCGTGGGCTGCCACTACATGGCTGCATGGATGGACCGCGACACGGGTGGCCTGACGCAGATGGGCGGCGAAGGCGTCGACTGGATCGGCCTGTCCCGCTACACGAAGATGCCGCACATCTTCCAGAACATGGGCGAAGGCACGTACTACCACTCGGGTTACCTGGCCATCCGCCAGGCCGTCGCGGCGCGCGCCAACATCACCTACAAGATCCTGTTCAACGATGCCGTGGCGATGACGGGCGGGCAGCCGGTCGATGGCCCCATCTCTGTCCCGCAGATCTGCCAGCAGTTGCGCGGCGAGAACGTGGCGCGCATCGTGGTCACCACGGACGAGCCCGAGAAGTACCAGGGCGTGGACCTGGGCCCCGGCATCAAGGTCCACCACCGCCGCGAGCTGGACGCGCTGCAGCGCGAGCTGCGCGAAATTCCCGGCGTGACCGTGCTGATCCATGACCAGACCTGCGCCGCCGAAAAGCGCCGCCGCCGCAAGAAGAACCAGTTTCCGGATCCGGCGCGCCGCATGCTGATCAACAGCGCGGTGTGCGAAGGCTGCGGCGACTGCGGCGTGAAGTCGAACTGCCTGTCGGTCGTTCCGCTGGAAACGCCTTATGGCCGCAAGCGTGCGATCGATCAATCCAGCTGCAACAAGGACTATTCCTGCGCGGAGGGCTTCTGCCCCAGCTTCGTGTCCGTGATGGGCGGCAAGCCCAGAAAGAGCGCGGCGCCGAAGGCCGACCAGGAACGACTGCAAGGCTTGATCGCCGGCTTGCCGCTGCCCGATATCCACGCGCTGGAGCATCCCTATCGCCTGCTGGTCGCCGGCATGGGCGGCACGGGCGTCATCACCATCGGCGCCATCGTGTCGATGGCCGCGCATCTGGAAGGCCTGTCCGCGGCAGTGCTGGACCTGACCGGGCTGGCGCAGAAAGGCGGCACCGTCGTCAGCCACATCCGTCTTGCACCCGCCGGCGCAACCGCCGGCCCCGTGCGCCTGGACTGGCAGCAGGCCGACGCGGCCATCCTGTGCGATCCGGTCGCCGCCGTCGCGCCCGATTCGCTGGGCGCCCTGCGCCGCGGCCACACCAAGGTCACGGTGAACACCTACGTGGCGCCGGTCTCCGACTTCACGCGCAATCCCGACGCCGCGATGCGCCCCGAAGCGCTGCTCGCCAAGATCCGCCACGCGGCCGGCGACACGCACACCGCGGCGATCGACGCGCACGAAGCGGCCCTCGCGCTCTTCGGCGACAGCATCCTGTCGAACATGTTCATGCTGGGCTATGCCTGGCAACGCGGCGGCGTGCCGCTGTCGCAGGCCGCCATCTACCGCGCGATCGAACTGAACGGCGTGGCGGTCGCGGCCAATCGCGCCGCCTTCGACAACGGCCGGCTCGCGGCGCATCAACCTGACGCGCTGCAAGGCGCCTTGCGTCCCCGGGCTCAGGTCGTGCAGCTTCACGTCCCCGAAACGTTCGAACGCGCCGTGGCGCGCCGGGTCGAAGACCTGACGGCTTATCAGGACGCCGCGTACGCCCGCACCTACCAGCAGGTCGTCGACGCCGTCGCGGCACGCGAGCGGGAGCTGGCGCCGGACGCCAAGTCGCCGCGCCTGGCGATGGCGGTGGCGCGCGGCCTGTACAAGCTCATGGCTTACAAGGACGAATACGAAGTGGCGCGCCTCTATACCGGCGACGCGTTCAAGGCGCAGCTGGAGGGTCAGTTCGAAGGCGACTACAGCCTGCGCTTTCACATGGCCCCGCCGATCTTCGCGCGCAAGGATCCGCGCACCGGCGTGCCGCGCAAGATGACGCTGGGTCCGCGCACGATGTCGGCACTGAAATTGCTGACGCGTCTGAAGGGCCTGCGCGGCACGTGGTTCGATCCGTTCGGCCACACGGCCGAGCGCAAGATGGAACGGGCGCTGGTGAAGGAGTACCGCCAGACCATAGACCAGCTCGTTGCAGGGTTGACCTCGGACAACCTCGCGCAAGCGGCTACAATCGCCGCCCTGGCAGAAAACATTCGCGGTTTCGGCCACGTGAAGGCCGCGAATGTCGACAAGTATCGGACCGATCTGGCCCGACTCATGCAGAGCTATACAGCACCGGCCTCACACGCCGTCCCCTTGCGGAAAACCGCATAAACAGCCGGTCTGAGTGGTCACTGACCTGGGCGCGCCTTACGGGGCGCGCCTGGTGCATTTGGTTACAATATTTTGTGGGATTCGTCTTATCTTCTTCTTGTCCCTGTAAACCTCGATCACTAGAATTAGTGGCCAACGAGGGGTGCTACACTACATCTTGTGGTCGCCCAAGCGCGGATTCCCGCCGGCCACGCCTTACGGACTAGCCTGTCCGGACGTTGCGACCCCCATTACAAGATCCAATTTTGACCCGACATGACGCCGTCATGCCGTTATCTACGCGCTTTTACGCACAGGAGCTTCCATGCAGACTACGATCGCCTCTGTGACCCGGCCTTCGGCCGTGCCGCCCTCCCAAACCGACTCCCCCGCCGACGCCAATAGCGGCAAATGGGCCAGCTACAACATCATCCGCCGCAATGGCTCGGTGGTTGGCTTTGAGCCCAGCAAGATTGCCATCGCCATGACCAAGGCCTTCCTGGCCGTCAATGGCGGCCAAGGCGCCGCATCCGCCCGTGTGCGCGAACTCGTCGAAACGCTGACCGGCCAAGCCGTCAACGCGCTGGTTCGCAACCGCCCCAACGGCGGCACCTTCCATATTGAAGACATCCAGGACCAGGTCGAACTGGCGCTGATGCGCTCTGGCGAGCATGACGTCGCGCGCGCCTATGTCCTGTACCGCGAAAAGCGCACGCAGGAACGCGCCGCCGCCGCTGCCGCCGAAGGCCAGCAAAAGGCCGCCGCCGCGCCGCAGGAACACGTGCTGAACGTCACCGACGGCGGCGTGCGCCGTCCGCTGGACGTCGCCGAACTGCGCGCGACCATCGTCGCCGCTGGCGAAGGCCTGTCTGAATTCATCGACGCCGAAGCCATCCTGAAGGAAACGGTCAAGAACCTGTACGACGGCATCCCCGTCGACGAAGTCTTCAAGTCCGCCATCCTGTCCGCGCGCGCGCTGGTCGAAAAGGATCCGGCCTACAGCCAGGTCACCGCCCGTCTGCTGCTGCACACGATCCGCAAGGAAGTGCTGGGCGAGGAAGTCTCGCAAGACGGCATGGGCGCGCGTTACGCCGAATACTTCCCCACGTTCATTGCCCGCGGCATCGAAGGCGGCCTGCTGTCGCCCGAACTGGCCAACTATGACCTGACCAAGCTGGGCAAGGCGCTGAACGCCAAGCGCGACCTGCAGTTCGGCTACCTCGGCCTGCAGACCCTGTACGACCGCTACTTCCTGCACATCCGCGGCACCCGCATCGAACTGCCGCAGGTCTTCTTCATGCGCGTGGCCATGGGCCTGGCGCTGCGCGAGACCGACCGCGAAACGCGCGCCATCGAGTTCTACGAGATCCTGTCCTCGTTCGACTTCATGAGCTCCACGCCCACGCTGTTCAACTCGGGCACGCTGCACTCGCAGCTGTCGTCGTGCTACCTGACCACCGTCTCGGACGACCTGGAAGGCATCTACGACGCCATCAAGGAAAACGCGCTGCTGGCCAAGTACGCCGGCGGCCTGGGCAACGACTGGACCCCGGTCCGCGCGCTGCGCAGCCACATCAAGGGCACCAACGGCGAAAGCCAGGGCGTCGTGCCGTTCCTGAAGGTCGTCAACGACACGGCCGTCGCCGTGAACCAGGGTGGCAAGCGCAAGGGTGCGGTCTGCACGTACCTCGAGTCGTGGCACCTGGACATCGAAGAATTCCTGGAACTGCGCAAGAACACCGGCGACGAACGCCGCCGCACGCACGACATGAACACGGCGAACTGGATTCCCGACCTGTTCATGAAGCGCGTCATGGAAGGCGGTGAGTGGACGCTGTTCTCGCCGTCCGACTGCCCCGACCTGCACGACAAGTATGGCCGCGCGTTCGAAGAAGCCTACGTGGGCTACGAAGCGCGCGTCGCCAGCGGCGAACTGAAGCTGTTCAAGAAGATGCCGGCGCTGACGCTGTGGCGCAAGATGCTGTCGATGCTGTTCGAAACCGGCCACCCGTGGATCACGTTCAAGGATCCGTGCAACATCCGTTCGCCGCAGCAGCACGTGGGCGTCGTCCACAGCTCGAACCTGTGCACCGAGATCACGCTGAACACCAACGAATCCGAAATCGCGGTTTGCAATCTGGGTTCCGTGAACCTGGTCGCACACATGAAGCCGGCTGCCGGCGGCGGTTTCGAACTGGACCACGACAAGATCAAGCGCACGGTCAGCATCGCGATGCGCATGCTCGACAACGTGATCGACATCAACTACTACGCCGTCGACAAGGCCCGCAATTCCAACGCGCGCCATCGTCCGGTGGGCATGGGCATCATGGGCTTCCAGGATTGCCTGCAGATGATGCGCGTGCCGTACGCATCGCAAGCCGCAGTTGAATTCGCGGACCGTTCGATGGAAGCGGTGTGCTATCACGCGTACTTCGCGTCGAGCCTGCTCGCTGAAGAACGCGGCCGCTATCAATCGTATGAAGGCTCGCTGTGGTCGCGTGGCATCTTGCCGCAAGACACGCTGAAGATGCTGCGTGATGAACGTGGTGGTCACGTTGAGGTTGATGAATCGAGCACGCTCGATTGGGATACGTTGCGCACGCGCATCAAAGAACACGGCATGCGCAACTCCAATTGCATCGCAATCGCCCCAACCGCCACTATTTCCAATATCATTGGCGTATCTGCGTGCATCGAACCCACTTTCCAGAACTTGTACGTCAAATCGAATCTCTCCGGCGAGTTCACGGTCGTTAACGATTACCTCGTGCGTGACCTGAAGAAACTCGGTCTCTGGGACGAAGTCATGGTCGCCGACCTCAAGTACTTCGACGGCAGCCTGTCCCGCATCGATCGCGTTCCGTCCGAACTCCGCGAACTCTACGCCACCGCGTTCGAAGTCGAACCGAGCTGGCTGGTTGAATGCGCGTCGCGCCGTCAGAAGTGGATCGATCAAGCCCAGTCGCTGAACATCTACATGGCCGGCGCATCGGGCAAGAAACTGGACGACACCTACAAGCTGGCATGGACGCGTGGCCTGAAGACCACGTACTACCTGCGCACCCTTGGCGCCACCAGCGCCGAGAAGTCCACCGGACGCGGCGGCGAACTGAACGCCGTCAGCGCAGGCAATCCGTCCACTGCTTCCGCCGTTGCCGCAGCACCTGTTTTGCCGGAACCCGAAGTTCTCGGGGCGGTTTGCACCATGCGGCCGGGCGACCCCGGCTTCGAAGAGTGCGAAGCCTGCCAATAACCGCCTCCGGAGAATGAATCATGATTAATTGGGACGACGACACCACCGCCACGCAACCTGCACAACCTGCCGCGCCCGCGGCGGGCGGTCAGGCTGCCCCGGAAGTCCGGGCGGCGACGGGTGTTTTCGGCGACACCGCCATGCCCACGCCGGCCGCGCCTGAACACGCTGCCGGCCTGGCCGCCAGCGGCTCGGCCACCTCGCAGCGCGTGAAGGTTGCCGACAAGCGCATCATCAATGGCCAGACCGACGTCAACCAGCTTGTGCCTTTCAAGTACAAGTGGGCGTGGGAAAAGTACCTGGCCACTTGCGCCAACCATTGGATGCCGCAAGAGATCAACATGTCGCGCGACATCGCCCTCTGGAAGAACCCGAACGGGCTCACCGAGGACGAGCGCCGCATCGTCAAGCGCAACCTCGGCTTCTTCGTGACCGCCGACTCGCTGGCCGCCAACAACATCGTGCTGGGCACCTACCGCCACATCACGGCTCCCGAATGCCGCCAGTTCCTGCTGCGCCAGGCCTTCGAAGAAGCCATCCACACGCACGCCTATCAATACATCGTCGAAAGCCTGGATCTGGACGAAGCCGAGATCTTCAACGCTTATAACGAAGTGCCGTCCATCCGGGCAAAAGACGAGTTCCTGATCCCGTTCATCGACGCGATCGCTGATCCCAACTTCAAGACGGGCACGCCCGAAGCCGACCAGACGCTGCTGAAGTCGCTGATCGTTTTCGCTTGCCTCATGGAAGGCCTGTTCTTCTACGTTGGCTTCACGCAGATCCTGGCGCTTGGCCGCCAGAACAAGATGACCGGCGCTGCCGAGCAGTACATGTACATCCTTCGCGATGAATCCATGCACTGCAACTTCGGCATCGATCTGATCAACACCGTCAAACTGGAAAATCCGCATCTCTGGACGCCGGAATTCCGCGAAGAAATTCGAGAACTCTTCCGCAAAGCGGTCGAACTCGAATACGCTTACGCCGAAGACACGATGCCGCGCGGCGTGTTGGGCTTGAACGCACCCATGTTCAAATCCTACCTGCGCTTCATCGCCAACCGTCGTTGCCAGCAGATCGGTATCGAACCTCTGTACCCCCAGGAAGAAAATCCCTTCCCGTGGATGGCGGAAATGATCGACCTTAAAAAGGAACGCAACTTTTTTGAAACTCGCGTGATCGAATACCAAACCGGTGGCACGCTGAGCTGGGAGTAACGCAGTACGCCATCGAGCCCGGCGCGGGCACGCCCTCTTCTCGTTGATGGGCGTCGCGTTCGCGACAGGCTTGATGGCAATCTCCTTGGTCAGGGTGTCTTCGAACACGTAGAACAAGCGGTCGGCGGCCTGTGGACAGGCTGCCTGCCGGCGCCATTTGAAATGGCTCGCGCCAAAGGAGCGGGGGCCATATCAAATGGCTGTGCCGAATTCATTAGCGCAAACCGTAGTAGCTGTTGCTCGCACAGAACAGCGGCATGCGCCGATGAATAGCCCGGGCACGGTCCGCCGATTGGCGGGTCGGGGCACGGGTTTAAGTTCTGGGACCCCTGAACCTAAGGAGCATGACCATGGCAACAGCCAAGAAAGCCGTCAAGAAAGCAGCGGTGAAAAAACCCGCCGCCAAGAAGGCAGCAGCAAAGAAGGCCGCTCCGGCCAAGAAAGCTGCCGTCAAGAAAGTCGCAGTGAAGAAAGTCGCAGCCGCCAAGAAGCCGGCCGTGAAGAAGGTTGCCGCCAAGAAGGCGCCGGCCGCCAAGAAGGCCGTTGCCAAGAAGGCAGTCGCCAAGAAGGCCGTAGCAAAGAAGGCTCCGGCCGCCAAGAAGGCAGTTGCCAAGAAGGCAGTTGCCAAGAAAGCCGTCGCAAAGAAGGCCGTAGCCAAGAAGGCTGTCGCCAAGAAGGCGGTTGCCAAGAAAGCTGTAGCCAAGAAGGCCCCGGCCGCCAAGAAGGCTGTTGCCAAGAAGGCTGTTGCCAAGAAGGCCCCGGCCGCCAAGAAAGCCGTAGCCAAGAAGGCTGCTGCCAAGAAGGCCCCGGCCGCCAAGAAAGCGGTTGCCAAGAAAGCGGTTGCCAAGAAAGCGGTTGCCAAGAAGGCCGTAGCCAAGAAGGCCCCGGCTGCCAAGAAGGCTCCCGCTGCCAAGAAGGCTCCCGCTGCCAAGAAGGCTCCCGCTGCCAAGAAGGCTCCCGCTTCCAAGCCGGCTGTCGCCGCAAAGAAGCCCGCCGCCGCCAAGAAGCCCGCTGCGAAGAAAGCCGCTCCGAAGAAGCCCGCCACGCCGCCCACCACGGCTGCTGCCCCGGGCGCGAAGACCGCGCTGAACCCCGCCGCGTCGTGGCCGTTCCCGACGGGTGGCCGTCCCTAATCCGGACGCGCCGAAGCGTTAGCTTCATCAGAGCCGCCTGGTATTTACCGGGCGGCTTTTTTGTCGTCCCCGCGTCAATGCCATCCAAGTGGCTGACCCTTTGCACTAGGCCTGAAGCACTAGGACCGTACGCAATTTTTACGTCTGGCCGTGCGACAATTGACTCCTCTTTTTTGGGGTGATCGCGTCCATGCTCGGTGAAATCTTCCGCTTCCTTCTCGAAATCGTGTTCACGCTGTTTGGCGCGGCACTGATTGCACGCGCCTGGATGCACGCGATACGGCTGCATCCCTTCAACCCGCTGGCGCGCGCGATCTACGGCGCCACCAACTGGCTCGTGATGCCGCTGCGCAAGATCATTCCCGCCGGCAACAAGATCGACTGGACCAGCCTCGTGTGCGCATGGCTGTCGGCGCTGGTCTATCTGGTGCTGCTGTGGCTGGTGGCCATCGGCGCGCTGATTCCCGCCGCGCTGCTGCCCGCCGCCATGGGCTCGGCGCTCATCATGACCGCGAAGTGGGCGCTGAATCTGGTGGTCTGGTTGACGCTGATCCAGGCCGTGCTGTCGTGGGTCAACCCGATGGCGCCCATGATGCCGCTGCTGCAGTCGCTGACCGCGCCGTTGCTCGATCCCATCCGCCGCATCCTGCCGCGCACCTCGATCGACTTCTCGCCGCTGATCCTGCTGGTGGCCGCGCAGATCCTCTTGATGGTGCTGGCTCGCCTGAGCTACGGCATGATGGGCGTGTAATCGCCCGCTGCACCATTGCTTTGCACAGCGCCCCCATCAGCGGGGCGCTGGTCCATCCGGCCGGCGGCGTCTTGCGCTAGACCGGAATGGCGCTGTAGATCTCGATCAGCTTCTTGCGATCGATCTTGTGGTTGTTCGACATCGGCAGCGCCGGGCAGGCAACCAGCTCTGACGGCACCATGTACGGCGGCAGGCGCTCGGCCAGCCGCTCCTTCCAGCCGGACAAGGTCTCCGGCGCAAGCAGCGACGCCTCCTGCCCCGCACCGTCCAGCCCAGTTACGAAGCCGATCAACCGCACCGCGGTGCCGTCGGGACGGCGCAGCACCGCGCAGGCGCTTCCTTCCACCCCCGGCAGGCCATGCAAAGCCTCGTCGATCTCTGCCAGCTCGATACGGTAGCCGTTCAGCTTGATCTGATCGTCCATCCGGCCGCGGCAAAACAGCAGCCCGCCCTCTTCCATCAGACCCAGGTCGCCCGTGCGGAATGCGCGGCGCCCATCGTCATAGGTGTAGAGTTTGGCCGCGTTCAGGTCGGCGCGGTTCAGGTAGCCGCGCATGACGTGGTCTCCCACGATGCAGATCTCGCCCTCGTCCACGAGCAGCACGCTGTCGGGCTTGGCGTGTCCGACCGGCAGCGGATCGTGCGCCGCCAGCACCGCATCGGTAACTTCGATCCAGGTGGTGGCCACCGTGGCTTCGGTCGGGCCGTAGGTGTTCAGGATGGATGCGTCGGGAAAACGCTGGCGCAACTTCTTGGCCAGCGCCGCCGGCAGCGGCTCGCCGCAGAAGAGGAACGTGCGCAGCGTCGGCAGCGTGGCGGGCGAGAAGTCGCGGTTGGCCAATTGCTGGTGGGCGAAAGACGGCGTGGACACCCACACCGTGATGCCGTGGCCGGCCAGCCGTTCCATCCACGGGCCGGGCGCGGCGATCTGTTCGCGCGCGTTGAGCACGCAGCTGCCGCCGGACGCCAGCGTGGCGAAGACCTCGTACATGGACAGGTCGAAACTGAACGGCGCCTGGTTCATGAAGACGGGCGCCTCGCCCAGGCCAAAGCTGCCGAGCATCCAGTCGCCGAGCAGGCCGACGCTTTCGCGGCCGATCTGCACGCCCTTCGGATCGCCCGTGCTGCCCGACGTGAACATCACGTAGGCCAGGCCACGCTCTTGCAGCACTTCGCCCTCGCCCACCGTGAAGGTGCCAGCCGCGGCATCGAAGACGGCGGCGGCGCGCACGATCTCGACGATGCGGCGCAGGCGCTCAGCAGGGTAGATGGTGTCCACCGGAACGAACGGCGCGCCGATGAGCAGCGCACCGACCATCGCGACGAAGAACGCGGCTTCCTTGTGACCGTAGATGGCCACCGGCACGTCGGGCGCCACGCCGTGCTGGCGGGCGGCGTCGGCCCAGGCCTCGGCCTCGGTGCGCAACTGCGCCCAGGTCAGGCTGCGGTCGGCGGCGGCGACGGCCAGCGCGTCGGGCGCGCGGCCGTCGTCGGCGAACTGGAAGGACTTCAAGTCGAAACGCATGCCGAAGCTCCCGGCGTCAGATGGGACTGCGGCCGCTGAACACGTACAGCGCCAGCGCGGCCAGAATCAGGGTGAGCACGCGCCCCAGAAAGCGCATGACGGGCTTGGCCAGCAGCGCCTGCAGACCGGGCCGCGTGCGCGCGGCGTTGATCAGCAGGTTGTGGCCCACTGAATACGCGCCAAACATCAGGCCGCTGACGATGTAGTGCAGCGACAGGCCGTTCCACACGCCCATCGCCAGCAGCGTCGCGAAGATGCCGATGTTCTGCGCCGCAAGGCGATGGCGGCCGAAGAAGCTGGTCTTGCTCAACGCCTTGTAAATCGGCATGAACACGACATCGCGCAGCCATTCGGACAGGCTGATGTGCCAGCGCCGCCAGAAATCCTGCGGGTTCAGCGTGGCCAGCGGATTGCGGAAGTTGATCGGCAGCGTGAAACCGAACAGCATGCCGATCCCGATCGCCATGGTCGAGTAGCCGGCAAAATCGAAGAACAGGTAGGCGCTGTAGAGCGAGGCATTCAGCGCCACACCCGTGAACGAATAGTCGTGCGCGTCCAGCGTGGCCAGCCCGTAACGCCAGATGAGCTCGGCAAGGCCAAACTTCTGGATCACGCCCACCATGATGAGTTCCAGCCCGGTCAGCCAGGTGTTCAGGTTGACGCCTTCATAGCCGCGCTTCAGATCGGCCTGGAAGGCGCGCCAGCGGTACATGGGACCGGCCAGCAGCGTCAGCGGGAAGAACAGGTAGATGAAGTAATCCAGCGGCGAGACGCGCTCGTTGCGCGGCGCGAACAGCAGCACGTCGATGGCGCGGAAGGTGGCGAAGGACAACCCGAGCATGGCGCCCAGGTGCGATACGCCGGTTTTGACCAGCAGCAACGGCGTCATCGTGATGATCACCGCCAGCCAGGTCGGGATGTAGTTGCGGCGCATGGCCCACAGCGCGGCGCCGGAGATGGCGAAGAGCGCGATGGGCTGGTACGGCCGCGCCCAGAACACCGCCATCCAGACGCCCAGGCAGATGACGCCGATGATGTGGCGATAGCCGATACGCAGCGGCATGCCGGACGACCGGTAGGCGACCAGGCCGAGGCCGCCGAACAGGGCGCCGCCGAAGAAGCTCAAGCTTGCGAAGAGTTCCATGGTGCGCTCAGAACTGCTGGTATTGGAATTCGACCTTGATTGGTCCGCCGCTGCCCGTCGTGGGCTGCGCCTGCAGCACGAACACGAGGATCACGCCCACGTACAGGCACAGGTGCCAGAAGAAGCGGCGCGCCCAGGCCACGCCCGCATTGCGGGCTTCGTCTTTACGAAAGAATTTCATCGGGAAAAGTACTCCGCAATGCCTTGATCGGCCATGGCCCAGCCAAGTTCGGCCAGATGCATGTCATCGCGCAGCATGCCCGGCTCGAAAGGAATGCTGTAAAGATCCAGGCACCCCATTTGGTACCGCGTGCACATGCCGGTGATGGCGGCCACCACGGGGTCGAACCGTTCGACGTCCAGGATGAGCTTGGGGTTGAACGGCTGGATAACGAAGTACGCCTTGACCTTGCGCTTTTGCAGCAACGCCATCACGCGTGAGAGGTCGCCCAGCTCGGTGCGGGTAATGGGATCGACGTCCGCGAATTCATTGCGCGCGGGCGAGTACAGCGGCGCGAGGTACTGCTGGTAGTAGTCGTCGCGCACATCGTAGGGGTTGTTGCCGCCCAGGTTGTGTTCGACGACGCGCGCTTCGTGCGTGATCCGCGACCACTGTCCGGCATTCAGGCGGGCGGACATCGGCCAGGACACGTAGCGGTGCGCGGGCACGGACAGCTTGGTGCGCGGCTTGTCAGGGGCCGGCTCCTGGCGGGCATGCCACCACAGCGCCAGCTTGTCTTTCAGCTCGGACACCTGACCATTGGCGATGAGCCACAGCAACCCCCAATTCGCGTTGTCGCTGATCCAGTTCTGCATCTGCTCGCGCGTACTGGGCTGGTCCCACAACCGATCCCAGACCGGTCCCGTGACGTGCTCGGCAAACGCGCTGCGCGGCAGCTGCCCGCCCGACGCGAACCAGGCCGGCGACAGCATGATGACCAGGCGCGTGTTGGGCGTGAGCGAATCAGATACCGATTCCAGCACGCTGACGATGCCATACGACTGGAACATCGCGTGGCCGTATGCGAGCGTCGGCACTTTCAGCTCTTCGGGAAAGAAGCGGTAGGGAACGAAGCGCAGGTCGTGGCTGGACAGCTCGGAAGAGCCCAGCACCACCAGCGTGCCGTCGCTGAGCGCGTTGCCCAGACGGTTCAGGTTGACGTGCTGGGTGCCCCAGTCCGGCCCGAGATTGGGCAGATAGTTGCTCTTGTCGGCCGCGATGGCCGAGGGCGATGACGACGGATTGACGACGCGGCTGAGCAGATCGTCCGCCCCGCAATACGCCCCTACCGCCAACGCCACCGCCGTCGCTGCCGCCGCGACGTGCGACAGGAACCGGGTATTACGAAGTATGGGCAGCGACATAGCCGGCAAGCACGCGGACCGACTGAAGGTGCTCTGCGATTTCGGGAGCCGGGATACTGCAGCCGTACTCGGACTCAACCGCCAGCGTGATGTCCACGGCGGCGAGCGAATCGACCAGGCCGGTGGCAATCAGTTGCGTGTCGGGGGTGACTTTCTTCATGACGATCGACTCGACGATCTCGCCGATCTTGGTGTGGAGTTCTTGCTCGGTATGCATAGGTATTGCAGCGTAACGTTGCCTGTTCGGCAAACCATCCCCCGCCCCGGGATTCAGGCGACGAGGATACAGAAAACAGCTGAAACCAAACTGAAAAATTCCAGCCAGCAAGCGGGGCTTCCGGAAGCACGTGGTTACATTAAATCCGGACTGCCGCGCCGTCGCAATCATTGCACTTCGGCCGTCGAATCGCCATGAAACTTATGGAGGAAATGACGAGAAAACGCTTGGAAAGGTAACGTTCGCGGGTAAATCCCGGGGGGCTGCGTTGCGAGCGAGCGACAAAAAAGCCCGCTTGCGCGGGCTTTTTGATTGCGGGCTGGGCCGATTACATCGGCGTGACGCGGGTCGGACCGGCGCCGCTGATCACCTGGACGCGCTGGCCCACGCTGATGGGCACGTCGGCTTCCTGGGCGACCACGCGGGTCTCGCCGTTATCCAGGCGCACCGTGATCTCCAGGCCGGAGTTCTTTTGTGCGCGGTTTTCGACGGCGTTGCCCGCCAGCGCGCCAAGGATGACGCCGCCGACCGTGGCGATGGTGCGGCCCGTGCCGCCACCGATCGCGTTGCCGGCCACGCCGCCCAACGCACCGCCGGCCACCATGCCGACGCCGCTGGACTTGTCGTTCTGGATGACGATCGGACGCACGCCGGTGACCGTTCCGTTACGGACGATCTGTTCGCGCTGCGCTTGATCGTAGCTGTACACGCCGCTGGAGGCGCTGGGGTTTGCGCAACCGCCAAGTACTGCCATCGATGTCACCACTGCCGCGACAGCCAGCCAACGGCCGGCACGCGGCGTCACCAGGGAAAAAGACTTTATATGATTCATTTGGACTCCTCATTCGGGCACGACCGACGGTGACTGATGATACTCCGCCCGCAACGCCCGGCAAGCGCACCCGCAACAGACTGAAACGCTCCGCCAGAAGCTGCAAACTCGGGCGCGAAACAACGGGCTACAGCCCGTTGCCATTGAATATGCGCTGACGTTCGACCTGTGTGCGAGGTGTCGGTTCCCGAGGAGTCCTGGCCGATCAGGCAGGCAGATGGATGCCGTAGGTGGCGTGCAGCACGGCGTCGATCTCGGCACGCGTCGGCACATGGTTCTGCGGGCCGCGCGAAGCGATCTTGATGGCGCCCATGACATTGCCCAGGCGGCAGCTGTCTTCCCAGCTCCAGCCGCTGGTCAGGCCGTACAGCAGACCACCGCGCTGCGCGTCGCCGCAGCCGGTGGGATCCACCACCTGCGAGGCGCGCACGGGTTCGATCTGGATGGTCTTGCCTTCGGTGTGCAGGGTGGCGCCTTCGGCGCCACGCGTCACGACCACCGCCTGCAGCGTGCGCGCAATGTCCGCGACGCTGCGGCCGGTGCGCTGCTCGACCACGCCAGCTTCGTAGTCGTTGACCGTGAGGGCCTGCGCCAGCTTGAGCATGCGCTCGAGGTCGGTGCCGTCAAACAGCGGCATGGCCTGGCCCAGGTCGAAGATGAAGGGGATGCCGCGCTTGTGCAGGCGTTCGGCGTGGGCAAACATGCCTTCTTTCGCGTCCGGCGCAACGATCGCCCAGGCGGCGTCGGCGTCGCTCAGGTCGTTTTGCGCGGCAAACGACATGGCGCCCGGGTGGAAGGCAGTGATCTGGTTGTCGTCCAGGTCGGTCGTGATGAAGCACTGTGCGGTGAACGTGTCGGGAATGACCTTGACGCGGCTGACGTCGATGCCCAGGCCCGACAGCCGCTGCATGTATTCGCCGGCGTCTTCACCGATGGTGGCCACCGGCACCGGCGCGCCGCCCAGCAGGTTCATGTTGTAGGCGATGTTGCCCGAGCAGCCGCCAAATTCCTTGCGCATGCTGGGCACCAGGAACGACACGCTCAGCGACTGGATGCGGTCGGCAAGAATGTGTTCCTTGAAGCGGCCTTCAAACACCGCAATGGTGTCGAACGCCATCGAACCGCAGACCAGAACAGGGGTTGCCATGCTTGTCATCCTTTACGGGAAAAACTTGTCGAGTTGGTAGCCATTGACCTGAACGCCGGTCACTTCAATGGGGACTGAAATCTTCAATGCACCCTGGGGACCGAACGGTCCCTTCAACTGCTCGGGCGTGAGGTAATTCTCGGGCATCAGCACCTTGCGCACGACCACCGTATCCGACAGGTCGTTCAGTTCAAGCACCAGCGCCGGCCAATGCTGCGGCTTGTCGTAGCGGTTGTGCAGCATCACGGTCAGCACCAGGCGGGTGCGGCCGTCATCGATGGCGGCGGCGCCCTTGGGCGGCTGCAACGACGACGATGAAATGCTGATGAGATCGCGGCGGCGCGCGTAGCCGACCGTGCAGTCCAGCGGCTTGCAGGCGGCCTCCAGGACCGGTCGCAGCGCCGGCACGGAATTGGCGATATCGGTGCGGTATGCGTAGAGCAGTTGCAGGGCAAGCACGATCAGGCCGATGAGGCAGGCGTAGGCCCACAGCTTGCGCACCAGGCCGCTGCGCTCGATCCGGTCCTGGTCCAGGAACTCGGGCGGCGCACGGCCCACGTCGGTGGCGCTGGAATAACGCGTGCGCGTGTCGCCCAGCACCGGTTCGTGGGCGGCGTGATCGAGGTCGTCTTCGTCCTCGTATTCGTCGTCGCGCTCGATGTCGCGGACATCGTCGCGATGCTGGTCGCGAAAGTCGTCGGCGATGTCGTGACGAGGATCTTGGCGGGGGCCTTGGCGCGGGTCGTGGCGAACATCATGGCGCGGATCACTGCGCACTTCGCTGCGCGGCTGCCCGGCGCGCCAGTCCAGCGTTGGCTCGCCGGACCGGCTGGCGACGATGGGTTCGTTGCGAAACACGGGGGGCCGCGGCGCGGGCGCGGTGCGGGGCGGCTCCGGCTCGCGCAGGAATGGTTCGCCGTCATCGTCGAGATACTCGTCGTCGTCGGCGTGGTCATCCGGCATGACCGCTTCCGGCTCGGCGCGCTTGCGGATGTCGTCGCGGCCGCGCAGCACGGCGGGCGGAATCGAAGGCGCGGGCGGAATCGAAGGGGCGGGCGGAGCCTCGGGCTCGTCTTCCCAGGGCAGAATCACACGCGGCTCAACCGGCACGGCGGGCGTTGCGCGGGGCGGCACGATGGCGGGCGGCGGCACATGCGGCGGCACATGCGGCGGAACCGCCGCCGGACGCACCGGGGTGACGGCGGGTGCAGGCGCCGGGGCCGGTGTCGACACCGGCGTAAAGGCCGGTTCCGGAAACGGTGCGGCGGGCGGATGCGGCTCGGGCGCGGCCAGCACGGGCGCGGCCACGGCGGCGGCGGACGATGGCAGCGGCGCTGCGGCCGGCGGGGTGATCGCGACAGGCGCACCCGGCGCGGATACCAGACACGCGCGGCCATCGAAAACGGTCGAGCAGGCGCCGCAACGCACCAGGCCATTGCGGACCCGAAGCTGATCAGGCACCACCTTGAACGAGGTGCCGCACTGCGGGCAGCGGGTGGTCAGAGCCATGAGGCGTGCTCCTGCTGCCGGGACTCAGGGCTTCTTGCCGTGCAGGCAGACCCAGCCGTCGCGCGCACGCCAGACCGACATGGCCAGCCAGGGCGCATAGGCGGCCGCGACCTCCTCGGCCTGCCGTTCCAGCACGCCCGACAACACCAGGTGGCCACCCGCGGCAACGCGTCCGGCCAGCATGGGGGCCAGCACCTTCAGGGGGTTGGACAGAATGTTGGCGACCACGACTTCGAACGTGCCGTCCGCCAGTCCGTCGGGCAGCATGGCCTGCAGCTCGACCTTGTTGACCTCGGCGTTGAACACCGTGCTCTGCACCGCCTGGGCGTCGATATCGACCGCCTGCGTGGGGCCGGCGCCCAGCTTGCGCGCCGCGATGGCCAGGATGCCGGATCCGCAGCCGTAGTCCAGCAGGGTCGCGCCGGCGGGAAGCTCGGCTTCGAGCCACGCCAGGCACAGGTGTGTCGTCGGGTGGCTGCCAGTGCCGAACGCCAGGCCCGGGTCCAGTTCGATATGAATGGCGCCGTCCTGGTCGGGCAAGGCCGTGTCCACGCCGGGCACATCGGGATTGTCGCGGTGCCAGCTGGGCACGATCCAGAGACGTTCGGCGATGTGGATCGGGCCGAACTGCGATTGCGTCAGGCGCACCCAGTCGGCGTCCGGCACGTCGCGCAGGCTCCAGCCGTCGAACACCGAAGCATCGAGCTCCCCGGTTTGGGCGGCTTCTTCCATGATCTGCGCGGGATCGGCGCCGTCGGGCAGCAAGGCGACGACGAGATTGCGGTCCCATGCCTGGACGTCGGGCTCGGTGCCCGGCTCGCCGAACAACGGCCGCTCAACTTCGGTGCCGAAGTCGGCATCTTCGACGGAGACCGACAGCACGCCGGCTTCGAGCAAGGCGTCCGACAGGGCTTCGGCCTGCGTCTCCGAGCAATGGAGCACGAGTTCACGCATGATTTTTCTCTTCCATCTGGTCAACGGGCCGCGGCATCCGCCGCGGCCCGATCAACCTTAAAACATCAACAAGGTAAAACGCAAAAGGGGCCGTGAGGCCCCAGAGTCGGTCAGGGACGCTGCGCCAACTTGTGTTCCAGATAGTGGATGCTGGTGCCGCCTTCGATGAAGCGGGCGTCTTGCAGCATTTCGCGGTGCAGCGGGATGTTGGTGGAAATGCCTTCCACCACCATTTCCGACAGCGCGATGCGCATGCGCGCCAGGGCCTGGTCACGCGTGTCGCCGTACGTGATGACCTTGGCGATCATCGAATCGTAGTTGGGCGGCACGAAGTAGCCATTGAACGCGTGCGAGTCGATACGCACGCCAGGACCGCCAGGCGTATGCCAGTTCGTGATGCGGCCCGGGCTGGGCACGAAACGGAACGGATCTTCGGCGTTGATACGGCATTCGATCGCATGACCGCTGAACGTGATGTCACGCTGACGCAGCGTAAACTTCTCGCCGGCGGCGATCAGGATCTGCTGCTGCACCAGATCGACGCCTGTGATCAGCTCGGTGACCGGGTGTTCGACCTGGATGCGGGTGTTCATTTCGATGAAATAGAACTCGCCGTTTTCGTACAGGAACTCGAACGTGCCGGCGCCGCGATAGCCCATCTTGCGGCAGGCGTCGGCACAGCGGTCGCCAATGCGCTCGATCAGGCGGCGGGCAATGCCGGGCGCCGGCGCTTCCTCGATGACCTTCTGGTGGCGGCGCTGCATGGAGCAATCGCGCTCGCCCAGCCAGACCGCGTTGCGGCCGCCGTCGGCCAGCACCTGGATTTCGATATGGCGCGGGTTCTCGAGGAACTTCTCCATATAGACTTCCGGGTTGTTGAACGCGGCGCCTGCTTCGGAACGCGTCATCGTGACGGCATTGAGCAGCGCGGCCTCGGTGTACACCACGCGCATGCCGCGGCCACCGCCGCCGCCTGCTGCCTTGATGATGACCGGATAGCCGACTTCGCGCGCCGTGCGCAGGATTTCCTGCGGATCGTCGGGCAACGCGCCTTCCGAGCCCGGCACCACCGGCACGCCGGCTTCGATCATGGCGCGCTTGGCGCTGACCTTGTCGCCCATCAGGCGGATCGTGTCCGGACGCGGGCCGATGAACACGAAACCGCTCTTCTCGACGCGATCGGCGAAGTCGGCATTTTCGGACAAGAACCCGTAACCCGGGTGGATTGCCTCGGAATCCGTGACTTCGGCGGCCGAGATGATGGCCGGCATGTTCAGGTAGCTTTCACGCGACGGCGCGGGCCCGATGCACACGGATTCATCGGCAAGGCGCACGTACTTGGCTTCGCGGTCGGCCTCGGAGTGCACGACGACGGTCTTGATGCCCAGCTCGCGGCAGGCGCGCTGAATGCGCAGGGCGATTTCGCCCCGATTGGCGATCAGGATTTTTTCGAACATGTTCAGCTATCAGCCAATGACGAACAGGGGTTGACCGTACTCGACGGGCTCACCGTTTTCGACCAGGATTTCTTTGATGACGCCGGCCTTGTCGGCTTCGATTTCATTGAGCAGCTTCATGGCTTCAATGATGCACAGCGGGTCGCCTTCCTTGACGGTGGCGCCCACGTCGATGAACGGGGCGGCGCCCGGGTTCGGCGAACGGTAGAACGTGCCGACCATCGGGGCCTTCACGACGTGGCCTTGAATGACCGGGGCAGCGGGCGCGGCCGGCGCAGCGGCGGGCGCGGCGGCGGCGGCGACGGGCGCGGCGGGCACGCCGGCTTCGGGCTGGTGGTAGGCCACCGGCTGCAGCGTCTGCGAGAACTTGACGATTCTGACCTTGCCTTCGCCTTCGGTGATTTCCAGCTCGGCGATGCCCGATTCAGCCACCAGGTCGATCAGGGTTTTGAGTTTTCGAAGATCCATAGAAGCTGCTTCCCGAGATAGTGTCGGCGTCGTCCCAGCGTCGGGGTTCGCGCCGTATAAGATGTAAAAGCGTTGAATTGATGCGAGATCAGTGCCGCACTGCGTAACGCAGCGCGGCCTCGTAGCCGTCCGCGCCCAGGCCGCTGATCAGGCCCTGCGCCAAGTCGGACAGATAAGAGTGATGCCTGAACGGCTCTCGCTTATACAGATTGGACAAATGTACTTCAATAAATGGGATCGCGACCCCGGCCAGCGCGTCGCGAATCGCGACACTGGTGTGCGTGTATGCCGCTGCGTTGATGATGATGAAGTCCGTGCCGTCCTGCCGTGCCGCCTGAATGCGGTCAACCAGCGCACCTTCGTGATTGCTTTGCCACGCAGTCAGCGTGGCGCCCAATTCGCCCGCAAGCAGCTCGAGACGCTCATTGATCTGGGCCAGCGTAAGACTGCCGTAGATATGAGGTTCCCGGGTGCCAAGCAGGTTCAGGTTCGGGCCATGCAATACCAGTATGTTTTGCGCCATGCGCGTGCCAAATTGTGGATTGCCAATTGTTGGCAAAACAGCCGATAAACCAGCTTTTTACGCCAATTCCTACTATTTGTCCAACAGACTTACGCCTTCAAACCCGAAAGGGTGCGATCCAGATCGTCGGGCTGAACTTCACCCAATATCTTCCGGTTAATGCTGCCATCTGCATTGAAAACGATAGTAAAAGGCAGACCACCGCTAGGATTACCCAGCTTACGCAGCGTATCGATGGCGCCGGCGCCGATCACCCATAGAGGGTATGAAACCTGTACTTTCTCCACAAACTTCTGCATGTTGGCGGCAGAATCAACGCCGATACCAACAAAGCGTACTTGCGGGTATTTTTTCTGCAAAGCGTCGAGCGCGGGCATCTCTTTGACGCACGGCGCGCACCACGTTGCCCAGAAATTGACCACGATCGGCTGGCCCTTCCAGTCGGCCAGCGAATGCGAGGCGCCGTTCAGATCCGGAAGCTGCATCTGCATGAGCCCCGCGACCGGATCGCCCGCGTCAGCCGGCGTGGCATCGTTCTTGGGCTTGCGGCCCATCAGCGTATAGCCGCCCGCGACAGTCGCGGCCACCGCCACGGCGGCGGAAAGAAGTAGGCGTCGATTCATGGCGCGATGATAACCGTTGCGGCCGTTTTACGCCGCAGGCGCGAGGCGCCGGCTTGTCGGGCCGCTATATATACAATGCGGGGCAGGAGATTTATCAATGCACCTGCACATTCTTGGCATCTGCGGCACCTTCATGGGCGGACTGGCGCTGATCGCGCGCGCCGCCGGCCACAAAGTCACGGGTTGCGACGCGGGCGTGTACCCGCCGATGAGCACCCAGCTTTCCGAACAGGGTATCGAACTGATCGAAGGCTTTGGCGCCGAGCAACTGGCGCTCAAGCCTGACCTGTACGTCATCGGCAACGTGGTCAGCCGCGGCAACCCGCTGATGGAAGCCATTCTGGAATCCGGGGCGCGCTATGTGTCCGGGCCGCAATGGCTGGGCGACAACATCCTGCCGGGCGCACACGTGTTGGCGGTGGCCGGCACGCACGGCAAGACCACCACAAGCTCGATGCTGGCGTGGGTGCTGGAAGCCGCAGGCATGGCCCCGAACTTCCTGATCGGCGGCGTGGCGCAGGACTTGCACGTATCTGCCCGCTACGACCCGGCGCGCCGCCCCTTCGTCATCGAAGCGGACGAATACGACACGGCGTTCTTCGACAAGCGCTCCAAATTCGTTCACTACCGCCCGCGCACCGCCATCCTGAACAACCTGGAATACGATCACGCCGACATCTTCCCCGATCTGACGGCGATCGAAACGCAGTTCCACCATCTGGTTCGTACGATCCCCGGCTCGGGCCGTATCGTCCGACCGACGCAATCGGACGCGCTGGACCGCGTGATTGCACGGGGATGCTGGTCGGATACCGTCACGTTCGGTCCGGAAGGGCAGTGGCAGGCGTCGCCACCGGACGCTGACGGCGCGTTCGAGGTCACGCGCGCCGGCGTCCACGCCGGCACCGTCCGCTGGTCGCTCACCGGCGAACACAACCGCATGAACGCGCTGGCCGCCCTGGCTGCCGCTGAACACGTTGGCGTGCCCGCAGAGCAGGGCATCGATGCCCTCACCCGCTTCGGCGGCGTCAAGCGCCGCATGGAGCTGCGCGGCACGGTCAACGGCATCAAGGTCTACGACGACTTCGCTCACCACCCCACCGCCATCGCCACCACGCTGGAAGGCCTGCGCCGTCAGGTTGGGTCAGCGCGAATCCTGGCCGTGCTGGAGCCGCGTTCCAACACCATGAAGCTGGGCACCATGGCCGCCCGGCTGCCCGAGGCGCTGGCCGACGCCGACCTGGTGTTCTGCTTTGGCGCCAGCGAGGGCAAGCATGCGCTGGGTTGGAACCCGGCCGAAGTGCTGGCGCCCCTGGGCGGCCGGGCGTCCAGCTACGATGACATCGGCGCGCTCGTCGACGCCGTTGCGGGGGCCGCCAGGCCAGGCGACCAGGTGCTGGTGATGAGCAATGGCGGCTTCGGCGGCATCCATGGCAAGCTGCTGGATGCGCTGCAGGCGCGCGGCTGATTCCGCCCGCTTGGCCGAACCCGGCAAAGCGCGCCCTGCCGGACATGCCGGGCTGGCCCTGCCAGACCCGCATGTCCGGAATTCAAGCCCTCAGCCGGCCGCCTCCCGCAACGCACACGGAAACAGCAAGCAATGATCCTCTATCTACACGGTTTCCGATCGTCGCCCGATTCTTTCAAGGCCCGCCTGATGGCGGACGCCATGGCCGCGCGCGGCCTGACCGATGCGTGGGCCTGCCCGCAACTGCCCGCCAGCCCGCGCCAAGCCATCGACCTGGCGCTGGGCATGGCGCGCGACCGGCTGGCGGACGCCGATTCGCCGCGCGAACTGACTGTCATCGGCTCGTCGCTGGGCGGTTTCTACGCCACCTGGATCGCCGAGCAGCTGGGCTGCAAGGCCGTGTTGCTAAATCCCGCCGTCCACGCCGCGCGCGACCTTGCCACCCAGGTCGGCGAGCACCACATGTATCATTCCGGCGCGCCGTTCGTTTTTTTGCCCGAATATGTGGACGAACTGGCCGCCATCCATGCGCCGCGCATCACGCAGCCCGACCGGTATTTCCTGGTGGCCGCGACCGGCGACGAAGTGCTGGATTGGCGCGAGATGCGCGACCGTTACGCCGGCTGCCGCCAGCGCATCGTGCAAGGCAGCGACCACGGCCTGTCCGATTTCGCGGATTGGATGCCGGAAGTGCTTGAATTCGCCCTAGGCGGCAAGCCGGTACGCACCTGATAATCAATATCGACTTTCAACACCCACAAAGCTGCGCAAGGCGGCGCGAGGCCGCCGCCCAGGACGATCCCCACCATGTATGTGTTTTACGAAGATGACGGCAGCTTCAAGGCCGGCAATATCCTGTCCGAGACCGACGCCAGCCTGCAGGTGGAGTCGGAGTCGGGCAAGCGCAGCAAAATCAAGCGCGCCAACACCCTGTTCAACTTCGCCTCGCCGGATCCGGCAGCCCTGATGACCCAGGCGGCCGCCACGGCCGAGACGCTGGATCTGCAATTCCTGTGGGAATGCGCGCCGCAAGAGGAATTCGACTCGCCCGCCCTGGCCGCCGACTACTTCGGCCACGCCCCCACGCCCGTCGAGCAGGCCGCACTGCTGATGCGCCTGCACGGCGCGCCGGCGTACTTCCACCGCCGCGGCAAGGGCCGCTACCGCCCCGCCCCGCCGGACATCCTGGCCGCCGCACTGGCTGCGCTGGAAAAGAAGCAGCGCCAGGCCGAACAGCAGCAGGAATGGGTCGACGAAATGGCCGCGGGCCGCTTGCCCGAACCCATCGCCCAGGCCGCCGAATCGCTCCTGATCCGTCCGGACAAGAACTCGCAGCAATGGAAGGCCCTGGACGCCGCGTGCGCCAAGCTGGGCAAGACGCCTGACCGCCTGCTGCTAGAACTGGGCGCCTGGCCGCACGCGCTCGCGCTGCACAAGCGCCGCTTCCTGGCCGTCAACTTCCCGCGCGGCCTGGCCTTCCCCGACGTGGAACTGCCGCCCATCGACCGCGAACTGCCGCTGGCCGACGCCGAAATCTATTCCGTGGACGATGTCACCACCACGGAAATCGACGACGCGCTCTCCGTCTCCATGCTGCCCGACGGCCGCGTGCGCGTCGGCGTCCACGTCGCCGCGCCCGGCCTGTCCGTCACCCGCGACAGCGAACTGGACAAACTGGCCCGCGCCCGCCTGTCCACCGTCTACATGCCCGGCGACAAGATCCCGATGCAGCCGGACAGCGTCATCCAGGCGTTCTCCCTGGACGCCGGCCGCGAAGTGCCCGCGCTATCGCTGTACGTCACCGCCAATCCCGAAACCGGCGAAGTCATCGAATCGGAAACCCGCCTGGAACGCATCGTCGTGCGCGAAAACCTGCGCCACAACATGCTGGACAGCCAGGTCACCGAGGCAAGCCTGTCCGATCCGGACGCCGATCTGCCCTACGGCCACTGGCTGCGCCCGCTCTGGAAGCTGGCGCAGGCCCTGTCCGCGCAACGCGAAAACGTGCGCGGCAAGCCGGAAAACAATTCCCGGGTGGAGTACAGCTTCTACCTGGACGGCAACCCCGACGATCCCGACACGCCCGTGCGCCTGGTCCCGCGCCAGCGCAACGCGCCGCTGGATCGCATGGTGGCCGAATACATGATCCTGGCCAACAACCTGTGGGGCGGCCTCTTGAACCAGCACGGCGTGCCGGGCATCTACCGCTCGCAGCAAGCTGGCCGCGTGCGCATGAGCACGCAGGCGCTGCCGCACGAGGCCATCGGCGTTCCCCAATACGCGTGGAGCACGTCGCCGCTGCGCCGCTACGTCGACCTGGTCAACCAATGGCAACTGATCGCCGCGGTGGAACACGGCGTCTCGGCCCGCCTGATCGCCCCCTTCAAGCCGCGCGACGCAGACCTGTTCGCCATCATCGGCGCCTTCGACGCGCAATACGCGGCCTGGGCCGAGTTCCAGAGCGCAATGGAACGCTACTGGTGCCTGCGCTGGCTGAAGCAGAACGGCGTGACGCGGACGGTGGCACATGTGCTGCGGGATGATCTGGTGCGGTTTGCGAATGCGCCGTTGGTGACTCGGGTGGGGGGGATGCCGGAGTTTGAGCGCGGGACTGCGGTTGAGGTGGATATTCTGGGGATGGATGAGTTGTCTCTGGAGTTGGATTGTCGATTTGTGGGCGAAGTTAAGGGGGAGGCTGCGGCTTCGTAGGTCGCATTCTTCCGATCTTCGTCGGTCGCGTTTATCGATCTTCGTAGGTCGCGTTCATCGATCTTCGTAGGTCGCGTTCATCGATCTTCGTAGGTCGCGTTCATCGATCTTCGTAGGTCGCGTTCATCGATCTTCGTAGGTCGCCCGACGCCGCGGTCACCGGGGAGGCGATCGCCCACGATTGCGGTCCGGGACGCCACCGTGCCGGACGTCTTAAGAACCGAAGTCGCCGCAGCACTGAACGCCTAAAGAACCAAAGCCGCCAAAATTCGAGAACCAGCACGCGCCCAAGTCGAAAAACCCCAAACCCGAATCCCAACGCAACGCTAACGATCTCCCCGTTAAACTCCCAACAAAAAAGCAAACGGAGGAGAAGACACCATGCGCATTCTGCTGGTCGAGGACAACCTCGATCTTGGCGATGCCGTTGAGAGCAAGCTGCGTTCGGCAGGTCACAGCGTGCAGTGGGTGCACGACGGCGTGCAGGCGTCTCGATGGGCGCTGGACGAGACCTGGGACGCGCTCGTGCTGGATATCAACTTGCCCGGCAAGGACGGCTTCACGCTCATCCGTGAATTGCGTGCCGCCGGGCTCGACGCGCCCGTGCTCGTCATGACCGCGCGCGCCGAGATCGAGGACAAGATCGACATGCTGGATCTTGGCGCCGATGATTACCTCGTCAAACCCTTTGACCTGCGCGAACTCGAAGCACGGCTGCGCGCCCTGTTGCGGCGGCCTGCGGGGCAGACCACCAGTGTTGCGCATTTCGGCAATCTCAGTCTGGACCTGGCAAACAGGCATGTCGAACTGGCCGGCGCCCCGCTCGAACTCGGCCGGCGTGAATTCCGATTGCTTGAGATTCTGGTCGGAAAGCTGGGTCAGACCGTCGCCAAAGAACGCCTCATGAATCAGATCTTCGACCTGGACGACGGCTCGCTCAATGCGCTTGAGTTGCTGATCTCGCGCCTGCGCAAGAAACTGGCCGGCGCGTCCGTGGACATCGTCACCGTGCGGGGCGTCGGGTATCAGGCCCGCGGCCATGAAGATCCCTGAAAGCTTCTCCATCCGGCAACGCGTCTTCACGCTGGGCGCCGTGTTGCTTGCGTGCGCGCTCATCGGGCTGGTGTTCTTCCTGCGCGGCTACGCCCAGCGTGCTGCGGAACAGGCGTTTGATCGCTTGCTCGCCGCCTCCGCGTTGACCATCGCCGGATCGGTTCAGATCGAAGACAACGAAGTCACCGTCGAGCCGCCAGTCTCCTCGCTTGCCATGCTGTCCGGCGGCGAGCGGGTGTTCTACGAGGCGCGCACCTCCAACGGCAGGCTCATCACCGGGTACGGCGACCTTGCGCCCGGCCTGCCGCTCGCGCAGTCCGCCACGCCCGTCTTCACGTACTTGCGGTATCACGACGAACCCATCCGCGTCGCGACCGTCGGCCGCCTCGTGTCCGCCAGCCAGCATGCCGGCTGGGTCACCTTGCGCGTCGCCGAGACGTTGGGGTCGCGCGAGGCGCTGGCCGGTGAAATTCTGCAGCGCAGCGTGTTGCCGCTGCTTGCCGTATCGCTGGTCGCGCTCGGCCTCTTGTGGTTTGGCGTCCAGCGCGCCTTTGCGCCGCTTGCCGTCGTCGAACGCGAATTGCGGCGTCGGGCGCCCGATGATCTGGAGCCGCTGTCCAAGCCCGTGCCGCGCGAGGTGCGGCGGCTCATCGAAGCGCTCAATGGCTTCATGCAGCGCCTGTCCGGCGCCATGGACAGCCTCAACACCCTGGTGGCCGACGCTGCGCATCAGGTTCGCACACCGCTCGCGTCGCTGCGCGCGCAGGCCGAGGTCGCCCTGGACGAGACCGATCCGCAGCGATTGCACGCGCGGCTTGAACGCATCCATATGAACGCCACCCACGCCAGCCAGCTCATCAACCAGTTGCTCATGGACGCCACCATCACCCACCGCATGGGCAAGGGCGCCCGCGCGCTTGTCGGCGTGGCCGAGACTGTCAACGAAACGCGCCGGCGCATTGGACCTTTGGATGCACAGCGGCTGCGCATCGCCATTGCGCCAGAGGTCCGCCGCGCGCGCATCGCCGGAGATCGCGTCGCGCTGCGCGAAATGCTGCGCAACCTGGTGGACAACGCCTTGCGTTACGCGCCGGATGGACCCGTTGAGATCCAGGCCATGCCGGTTGCCGGATATCGTGTCGCGCTGACCGTCTCGGATCGCGGGCCTGGCGTGGCCGACGATGAGAAGGAAAGCGTACAGCAGCGGTTTTCGCGCGGCCGTGCGGGGGAATCGCTGCCCGGGTCCGGATTGGGACTGGCCATCGTGCGGTCCGTGGCCGTCGCGCATGGCGGCTCGTTGTGGCTGCTCGACCGGCCCGGCGGCGGCCTGACGGCTCGCGTCGTGCTGCCCTTGGCGCGCGGCGGCGCCGGGCGCGCGCTGACCACAGCCGCAGCGGCGTTCTGCACGGCATGCCTGCTGCTCGCTGCGCCGTCCGCTGAGGTCCGCGCGGCAGGCGCAGCTGCGCCGGCGCGGGTCACGTCAGATCCGGTTGCCGCTCCCGCCGCTGCCAAAACTGCCGACACCCTCCGCCCCTCGCAAATCCCCGAAGTCGTCACCCGCTACCCCGCCCCCCAGCCCTCCTCCCGCGTCCTCACCATCGCCGGCCCGACCGACACGCCCGTTGTCGCGCCACTGATCCAAGGCTTTCAGTCCCACCGCCCCGACGTCAGCGTCGTCTACCGCGAAATGGGCAGCCGCGAGCTCTACGAGGCCGCCATCGAAGGGCGTTTGCAGGACGTGGACGTGCTGATGAGTTCGGCATCCGACCTGCAGATCCGGCTGGCCAACGACGGGTACGCGCAAAGCTATGCCTCGCCCTACGCCGCGCGGCTGCCGTCCTGGGCCATCTGGCGGCATGAGGTCTACGGGTTCACGTTCGAGCCCGCGGTCATCGTCTACAACCCCAAGCGTTTTGCCGAGGCGGCCGTGCCGCGATCGCGCCAGGACCTGCTGCGGCTGCTGGAACAGGACCCCCTGCGTCTGCGCGGACGCATCGGCACCTACGACATTGCCGCCAGCAGCCTGGGCTATCTGCTGGCCGAACAGGACGAACTGGTCTCGTCCAACTTCTGGGGGCTGGCCAACGCCATGGGCCAGGCCGGCGTGCGGCTGGCCGCCACCAGCGCCGAGATCCTAGACGCCATCGAGCGCGACGAACTGGACATCGGCTACAACATCCTCGGTTCGTACGCCCTGTCGCGCCAGGCCGCGGGCAGGCCCATCGGCGTGGTGTTTCCGCAGGACTACGTGCTCGTGCTGGCGCGCTCGGTGCTGATCGCGCGCAGCGCCCCCAATCCCGATCTGGGACGTGCGCTGGTCGACTGGCTGCTGTCGCCCGCCGGCCAGCAGGTCGCATCCAGCCATGCCGCGCTGGGCTCCATCATGGAAGACACGCCGGGGCGCTGGACCTCCGAAGCGGTGCTGGCGCGGTCGCAGGGCATCGTGCAGCCGGTGGTGTTGAGTCCGGCTTTGCTGGTGGGACTGGATCAGCGGCGGCATTCGCGCTTCGTGCAGAACTGGATCCGGCTCGTCACCGATACGCCGCAGCGGCCGTAATAGAAACGTGGGCCTACCACGCACATACAAAAACGTGGGCGGACCACGGACACGCCCAAGACGTCCCCGCCGCCATGCCCAGGGATTTCCCCTAGACGCTGCCTGCCGCCATGACAGGACGACGACAGACGCGCACTCCTAAGATGGCTGCACGCGGACCCCAGAGTCCGCAACAAGCCAAATCAATCGGAGACATCCCCCATGCTTGCCAAGTCCAAACTGGCGGCCGCCTGCGCCGCCGCATTCGCCATCGCCTCCGGCAGCGCCTTTGCGCAGGCAGTGCCCGCGGGCTACCCGGCCGACTACCAGAAGATCCTGGACGGCGCCAAGAAGGAAGGCAAGGTCGTCATCTATTCGACCACCGACACCAAGGCCGCCGGCCCCATCATCAAGGGCTTCGAAGCCATGTATCCGGGCGTCAAGGTCGAATACAACGACATGAACAGCACCGAGCTCTACAACCGCTACATCAGCGAACAGGCGGCGGGCGGCGGCAGCGGCGACATCGTCTGGAGCTCGTCGATGGACTCGGCCCTGAAGCTGGCCACCGATTACGCGCTGAAGTACCAGTCACCCGAGGCAGGCAAGCTGCCGGCGTGGGCCAACTGGAAGGATTCGGCCTACGGCACCACCTACGAGCCGGCCGTCTTCATCTACAACAAGCGCCTCATTCCCGCGAATGAAGTGCCCACGACGCACGGCGCGCTGGCCAAGCTGATCGCCAGCCAGCCCGACAAGTTCAAGAACAAGGTCACCACCTACGACATCGAGAAGTCCGCCGTCGGCTTCATGCTGGCCGTGCAGGACAAGGCCAATGATCCCAAGTATTTCGACACCCTCAAGGACATCGCCAAGGGCGGCCTGATCGTGCAGTCGTCCACCGGCACGATGATGGAACGCGTGTCCTCGGGCGAAAACCTGATCGGCTACAACATCCTGGGCTCCTACGCCGAAACGCGCGCCAAGAACGATCCGTCGCTGGGCGTGGCCTATCCCACGGACTACGCGCTGGTGCTGTCGCGCGTCGCCTTCATCAGCAAGAAGGCCAAGAACCGCAACGCCGCCAAGCTGTGGATGGACTACCTGCTGTCGCAGAAGGGCCAGGAGATCATGGCCAATCAGGCCGACCTGGCATCCGTGCGTGATGACATCGAAGGCGACAACGACGTGGACGGCATGACCAAGAAGCTGGGCGCCTCGCTCAAGCCGATTCCGGTCGACGAAACGCTGCTGGACTACCTGGAGCAGAACAAGCGCCTGGAATTCATCAAGCAATGGCGGGCGGCAGCGGGCAAGTGATGCCCCGGCTCCGGGCGGCCACACGGCCCGGAGCCGCCGCCAACGCAGCGGACGGCGCGCCGTCCGCCTGACCCTGCCCCGGGGCCATCGTCCCCGGCGGCGCGGCCACCGCGTCATTTCCGACCACAGGATTTCCCATGCAGTCATTGCGCAGAAAATGGCAGTCCCTGCCACGCGGCGTGGTGGTGCTGATCACGGCGCTCGCCATCTACGTGCCGCTGTCGTTCATCATCATCCAGAGTTTTCTCTCGGCGCCCTTCTTTGCCCCGTCCAAGAGCTGGAGCCTGGACGCCTTCCGCTTCATCTTCGCGGATCCCGATTTCTACAAGGCGCTACGTAGCGGCTTCATCCTGGCATTCGGTCTGGCCGCCATCGCCATTCCGCTGGGCGGCATGCTGGCGTTTCTGATGATCCGCACCGACCTGCCCGGCCGCCGCTGGATCGAGCCGCTGATCCTGGTGCCGGTGTTCGTGTCTCCCATGGTGCTGGGCTTCGGCTACGTCGTCGCGGCCGGTCCGGTCGGCTTCTTCTCGACCTGGGTGCAGAACATCCTGGGCTTCGTGCCCTGGAACGTCTATTCGCTGACCAGCATCGTCATCATCGCCGGCCTGACCCACGTGCCGCATGCCTACCTGTACATCTCGTCGGCGCTGCGCAGCATGGGGTCCGACGTGGAGGAAGCCGCCCGCGTGGCCGGCGCGTCGCCGCTGCGCGTGATGGTGTCGGTCAGCCTGCCCATGGTGCGGCCGGCCATGCTGTACGCCACGGTGCTGCTCTTCTTCCTGGGTCTGGAGGTCTTCGGCCTGGTGCTGGTGCTGGGCGATCCGGAAGGCAATCTCGTGCTGGCGACCTACCTGTACAAACTGACCAACAAGCTGGGCATCCCGTCCTATCACCTGATGGCCGCCGTGGCCGTGGTGCTGATCTGCATGACCATTCCGCTGGTGATGCTGCAGCGCCGCCTGATGCGCACCGCCAACCGCTTCGTCACCGTCAAGGGCAAGGCCTCGCGTGCGCGGCCGCTGCCGCTGGGCAAATGGCGTTGGGTCGCGGGCGCGGTCGTGGCGTTCTGGCTTTTCGTCACCATCATCGTGCCGCTGACCGGCGTGCTGCTGCGCGCGTTCGTGTCCAACTGGGGCCTGGGCGTCTCGCTCTTTGACGTGTTGTCGCTCGACGCCTTCCGCACCGTGTTCTCGCAGCCCAACCTGATGCGCGCCATCGTCAACTCGGTCGCCATTGGCGTCTTCGGCGGCGCGCTGGCGGTGATGTGCTACATGTTCGTGGGCCTGGCCATGCACCGCAAGCCGGACAACGTCACGCGCTTCATGGACTACAGCGTGCTGGTGCCGCGCGCCGTGCCGGGCCTCCTGGCCGGTCTGGCGTTTTTGTGGGTGTTCCTGTTCGTGCCGATGTGGCTGGACAACGCGCTGGACGTGGACGAAAACGGCTGGCTGTCGGCCCTGCCCTTCGCCGAATGGCTGCGCGAGAACTTCGTCGAATGGCTGCGCGCCCTGCGCAGCACCATCTTCAGCGTGTGGCTCGCCTACACCGTCGTGTGGATGGCCTATGGCCTGCGCCTGATTTCCTCGACCCTGCTGCAAGTGGGGCCCGAACTGGAAGAAGCCGCCCGCACCGCCGGCGCGCGCCGCGGCCAGGTCACCCGTCACGTCACGGTGCCGCTGGCCAAGTACGGCCTGATCGGCTCGTGGCTGCTGATGTTCCTGATCTTCGAGCGCGAATACTCCACCGGCGTCTATCTGCTGTCGCCCGGCACCGAGACCATCGGGTCCATGCTGGTGTCGCTGTGGGCGTCCGGCGCCATCGACATCGTGGCCGCGCTTTCCTTCATCAATATCGTTCTGGTCGTGATCGGCCTGGGCATCGCCCTGCGATTCGGAGTCAAACTTCATGATTGAGCTTTCTGTAGAAGACCTGCACCTGGACTACGGCGACAACCCGGTGCTCAAGGGCGTGTCGATGCAGCTGCGCCAGGGCGAAGTGGTGTCGCTGCTGGGCCCGTCGGGCAGCGGCAAGACCACCCTGCTGCGCGCCGTGGCCGGCCTGGAAGGTCCCAAGCGCGGGCGCATCACCATCGGCGAGAACGTCGTCTACGACGGCGCGGCCCGCGCCGAGATCCCGGCCGAAGAGCGCAACCTGGGACTGGTGTTCCAGTCGTACGCGCTGTGGCCGCATAAAACGGTATTCGAGAACGTCGCCTATCCGCTCAAGCTGCGCAAGACGCCGGGCGCCGAGGTGCGCGAACGCGTGCAGGCCGTGCTGGACCAGTTGGGCCTGGGCAAGCTTGGCCAGCGCCACCCGCACGCGCTGTCCGGCGGCCAGCAGCAGCGCGTGGCCATCGGCCGGGCGCTGGTCTACAGCCCGCCCGTCATCCTGCTGGACGAGCCGCTGTCCAACCTGGACGCCAAGCTGCGCGAGGAAGCGCGCGCCTTCCTGCGCGAACTCATCATCCGCCTGGGCCTGTCCGCGCTGATGGTGACGCACGACCAGAGCGAAGCCATGGCGATCTCCGACCGCATCCTGCTGCTGAACAACGGCAAGATCGAGCAGCAGGGCACGCCGCAGGAGATGTACGGATCGCCGTCCACCCTGTTCACGGCCGAATTCATGGGCAGCAACAACCGGCTGGACGGCAAGGTCACCGAGCTGCGCGACGGCCAGGCCCGGATCGAGGGCGCCGGCTGGTCGCTATGGGGCAAGGCCGGCGCGGGTGTCGCCGCGGGCCAGGACGCCACCGCCGTCATCCGCGTGGAGCAGGTCCGTCTGGCCGATGACCCGCACGGCAACCACGTCGACATGCCGCTTCTGACCAGCATGTATCTGGGCGACCGCTGGGAGTACCTGTTCCGCACGCCGGACGCCGATCCGGCCCGCAGCCTCGCCCTGCGCGCCTACGGTCCCGAAGGCCGCGAGCCCGGCCCCTGCCGCCTCGCGCTGCCCGCCGACAAGGTCTGGATCTTCCCCCGGGCGTCCGCCTGACGGGGTCTAGGCCGTCCGTCCGAGGGTGAATACCGCCTTCGGACGGACCGCGCGGCGGGTGCGGACTCGCCTTACAATGCGCTGGTGCAACGCGCTGATTCCCCCTCCATGCTGAGCCGTTACCTCTGGTGGCTGGGCGCCCCCGCCCAGCACTACCTGCGTATCGGCATCGCGATATCGCTGTTGGTGCACGCCGGCGCGCTGGCGTGGCGTTTCAGCGCGCCCACGCAGACGCGCCCGCCCGTGACCAGCCTGGAAGTCGTGCTGCTCAATGCCCGCAGCGAGACGCCGCCGGAAACCCCGCGCACCGTCGCGCAAAACCAGATGACGGGCGGCGGCAACGCCGACCGCGGCGTGTCCACCACGCCCCTTCCCCAGACCGGCAGCTCGGCCGAGACCATCGTCCTGGAAGCCATGCGCCAGCGCCAGGTGCAGCTGGAGGCCGAACAGGCCCGCCTCATGACCCAACTGCGCTCGCCGCACAACGCCGGCCCCGAGCGCCAGGCAGTCAACCCGTGGCCCGACGGCGCCGACGTCGGCCAGGACGCCCAGGACCAGGCCAGCGTCATCCAGAACGCCCAGGTGGCGGCGCTGGCGGCGCGGGTCCAGCAGTACAGCGCCGAGCCGCGCAAACAGTTCATCGCCCCCTCTGCCGAGGCGTCCCGCTACGCCGGCTACCTGGATGCCTGGCGCACCCGGATCGAAACGGTCGGCACCCAGCATTACCCAGACGAGGCGCGCGGCCGCATTTACGGATCGCTGCGCATCACCGTGTCGGTGCGCGCCGATGGCAGCATCGCCGAGGTCGAGATCGACCAGCCCTCGCCGCACGCGGTCCTGAACCAGGCGGCGCGCCGCATCGTCCAGCTGGCCGCGCCCTTTCCCCCCTTTCCTCCCGATATCGCCCGCGATACGGACGTGCTGGTCATCACCCGCACCTGGCATTTCGTCAACGACACTCTGGAAACACAGGCCCCATGACCGAGGCGATTCCTCAAGCCCGCTACGCCGTCATCGGCAATCCCATCGCGCATAGCCGCTCGCCTCAGATCCACGCCATGTTTTCGCAGCAGACCGGCAAGCCGTTGCGCTACGAGCGCCTGCTTGCCCCGGTGGACGGCTTTGCCGACGCCGTCGCCGCCTTCGTGGCGGACGGCGGCCTGGGCCTGAATGTCACGGTGCCGTTCAAGCTGGACGCCTATGCGCTGGCGGCGGACCATCTGTCGAATCGCGCGCGGCTGGCGGGCGCGGTCAACACGCTGTCGTGGCGCGATGGCGTCTGGCACGGCTGCAACACCGACGGCGTGGGTCTGGTCAACGACCTGCTGCGCCTGGGCGTACGCCTGCCGGGCGCCGCCGTGCTGCTGGTCGGCGCCGGCGGCGCGGCGCGCGGCGTGCTGCAACCCCTGGCCGAGGCCGGCTGCGCGCGCATCCACATCGTGAACCGCACCGCCGCCCGCGCCGAGGAACTGGCCGCCGCGTGGGCCGCGAGCGGCGTGTCGCCGCAAACCCAGGTGACCGCGGGCGCCCTGACCACCGCCGCCGTGCCCGGCGGCTGGAACCTGGTCATCAACGCCACCGCCAGCGGCCTGCAGAACGCTGCGCCCGACCTCCCGCCCGGCCTGTACGCCGACGGCGCCGCCGCCTACGACATGATGTACGGCGCGCAGCCCACCGCGTTCATGCGGCAGGCCCGGACTGACGGCGCCGCCCTGACGGCCGACGGGCTGGGCATGCTGGTCGGCCAGGCCGCCGAAAGCTTCTTCATCTGGCACGGCGTACGCCCCGATGCCGCGCCCGTCCTGGCAGCGCTGCGCGAGGCGCTGGCCGCCGGAAGCTGAACGGCATGGCGACGCGCACGGGCCGCAGCGGCGGCCGCAATTGGTTCCGGATCACCACCGGCTTGGTGATGGCGCTGGTGTGCGCGATCCTGCTGTACCAATTCTGGCTGTTCGCCCAGGTGGTCTGGTACAACTACCGCGCCCCGGGCAGCAGCGCGATGATGCGCGAAGAGCTGTCGCGCCTGCGCAAGGAAGACCCCGGCATCGAACTGAAATACGAATGGGTGCCGTATGACAAGATCAACCGGTCGCTCAAGCGCGCGGTGATCGCGTCCGAGGACTCCAATTTCACGGGTCATGATGGGGTCGAGTGGGACGCCATCCGCAAGGCCTGGGAATACAACCAGAAACAGGAAGAGGCCGGACGCTCCAAGATGCGTGGCGGCTCCACCATCACCCAGCAACTGGCCAAGAACCTGTTCCTGTCAGGTTCTCGCAGCTACCTGCGCAAGGGCCAGGAACTGGTCCTGGCTTACATGATCGAACACGTCATGAGCAAGGAACGGATCCTGGAGCTCTACCTGAACGTCGCCGAGTGGGGCGTGGGCGTGTTCGGCGCCCAGGCCGCCGCCAAGCATTATTTCAATACCACAGCCGCCAACCTGGGCAACAGCCAGTCGGCCCGGCTGGCGGCCATGCTGCCCAACCCGCGCTTCTATGACAGTCATCGCAAGTCCAACTATCTGAATTCCCGGGTCGGCGTGCTGACGCGCCGGATGCAGATGGTCGACATCCCCTGAAAGAGGAACCGGACAAATCGGTCCTGCCGGCCATCTTCCCGCTGCGGGATTTGTTAAGCTTTCACGTTTACGCGCTCCACTCCTTTTTCCTTCATGCGTACTGCACGTCGCTACCTGGCCCGAGAGGTCTATCGCTCTTGCGCAGTGGTCCTTCTGGCCCTGCTCGGCCTTTTCACGTTCTTCGCACTGGTGGACGACCTGGACAACGTGGGCGACAAGTTCTCCATGATGGCCCTGCTGTACATGCAGGCGCTGGCGATCCCCACCCGTCTCTATGACCTGCTGCCCATCGGGCTCCTGATCGGGGCCATCCTGGCGCTGGCGGGCCTGGCCCAGCGCAACGAACTCGTCATCCTGCGCGTCTCCGGCGTCAGCGGCATGAAGCTGCTGCGGATGCTGTGGATCGTCACGATCCCCCTGATGATCGGCGCGGGCCTGCTGTCCGAATACGTGACGCCCTGGGCAGAGGTCAAGACCGGCGAAGCCAACCTGATGTTCCGCGGCAAGGCCGGCGGCGACCGCCTCAAGAGCGGCTACTGGTTCAAGGAACCCACCGCCAATGGCGGCACCCGCATCATCAACATCGCCGAACTGAAGGGCGACGGCCAAGTGGCGGGCGTGACCCTCTACGAATTCAAGAAAGACCTGACGCTGTCCGCGCTGTCCACCGCCCCCACCGGCTCATTCACGCGCGGCGACCTGGTGCTCAAGGACGTCTCCGAAACCCGCCTGGACGCCGAAGCCGCCGAGGCGCTCGCCAACGCCCGCCCGCCCAAGAACCCGCCGGCCACCGTCATCAAGCTGCCCGAACGCTCCATCGACACCACCCTCAGCGCCGAACGCCTGCTGGCGCGCGTGCTGACGCCAGAACGCATGTCGATCGTCACGCTGCTCGACTATGTGGAATACCTGCGGGACAACCAGCTTCAATACGACCGCCAGGTCGTCGCCCTGTGGCGCAAACTGGCCTACCCCTTCACCCTGCTGGTAATGATCACCATCGCCGCCCCCATCGGCCTCATGCAAACCCGCCGCGGCGGCGTCGGCGCCAAGGTCTTCGTGGGCATCCTGCTGGGCGTGGGCTTCTTCATGCTGAACCAGCTTGCGCTGAACGTCGGCATGCTGGGCAAGTGGCCGCCCTGGCTGACCGCCCTGGGCCCGAACCTGGGCGCCATGGCGCTGGCGCTGGGCGCCATGAGCTACATGGAATACCGCCACACCATCACCCGTCTCGTCCAACAACGTTGGCCCTGGAGCAAGAGTCCCGCATGAACGGCAGTATCTGGATGATCGGCGACGTGCAGGGCTGCTGCTCGCCGCTGGATCGCTTGCTGTCCCACCCCGACCTGGTTGGCGACCCCAAGTCGCGCTTCTGGTTCGCTGGCGACCTGGTCAACCGCGGCCCGCAGTCGCTCGAAACCCTGCGCCGCATCATCGACCTCGGTGATCGCGCCACGGTCGTCCTGGGCAACCACGACCTGCACCTGCTGGCCGCGGCCGCGGGCGTGCGCAAACCGTCCAAATCGGACACGCTGGAATCCATCCTGCGTGCGCCGGACGCCACTGACCTGCTCAACTGGCTGCGTTTCCGGCCGCTGGCGCATTTCGAGCAGAACCATCTGCTGGTCCATGCTGGCACGCTGGCCAAGTGGGACGTGGCCAAGACGCTGGCCCTGGCCGGCGAAGTCCAGGACGCGCTGCGCGGCCCGAACTGGCAGAAGGCGCTTCAAAAAATGTACGGCAACGAGCCGGCCACGTGGAAGGAAGACCACAAGGGCGGCAAGCGGATGCGGGTGATCATCAACGCGCTGACGCGGATCCGCTTGTGCACGCCGAACGGGCACATGGAGTTTGCAACGAAGGTGACGCCGGGGGCTTGGCCACCTGGATTGGTGCCTTGGTTCGATGTGCCTAATCGGGCGACGCGTAACGTCACGACGGTGTTCGGACATTGGTCGACGCTGGGGTTGTTGCAGCGGCCGGACGTGATCTGCCTGGATACGGGATGTGTTTGGGGTGGGTCGTTGACTGCGTTGCGGTTGCAGGATCGGAAGCTCGTGCAGGTTAAGTGTTCGCAGTTTCAGGATCCTTTGGCGGAGTGAAGCGTCGGGGTTCTGCTTTGGCGGCTTCGTCGGGCGTTTTCTTTAGGTCTTCGTAGGTCGCTTTCTTTCGTTCTTCGTAGGTCGCCCGACGCCGCGGTCCCCGTGGGCACGATCGCCCACGATTGCGGTCCGGAGCGAAGGCTCCGGACCGCAATCGTGGCCCCGCGCGCCCCGGGACGCCACCGTGCCGGACGTCTTAAGAACCAAACCCGCATCACCAGCAAGCAGCGTACAAAGCCCTACGGCGCTAGTTCACAACCAATCAGAAATCACGCAAATCAAAGCACCGAAGCGATCGCATCCCGAGCCTGATGCGACAGTTCCAACCGCGTCGGCAGACTCCCATCCGGATGACGCGCAGCCAGCGGCGGCAGAAATACCACTTCGACGGATAAACCCGTCACGCCCAGCACTCGCCAAAGGTTACCCACCAAAGACTCCTCCCCCACAAACGCCGCATATCCGCTGCGCTTGCCGTGCTGCATGAACCGCAACGCCACGGGTTGGATTTCAACCGCCGCCGCGCGGGCGGGTTCGAAGAGGCTGGCGTGGAAAGGGAGGAGCTCGAAGCCTTCGGTCGTCGTGCCTTCCGGAAACAGGCCGACCGCATCGCCCTGTTTGAAGCGCGCCTGCATCGACTCACCCATCGCGTGCACTGCATGGCGCTGGCCGCGTTCAATGAACAGCGTGCCTGCGCCGGCGACCAGCCAGCCGATCACCGGCCAGGCGCGGATCTCGCTCTTAGCCACGAAAGACGTCGCGCGGGCCGAGTTCAGGACGAAGATGTCGACCCAGGACACGTGGTTGGCCACCAGCAGCACCGGTCCTTCCAGGCGTGGTTCGCCCTTGAGGATGACCTTGATGCCACAGGCTGCCATCAGCCAGCGCGACCACCGGCGGTTCAGCCGGGCGCGGGCTGCGGGGCGCATCAGGGGGTAGGCCAGGCCCACGCTCAGCAGGCCGAAAATGATCAGGGGCAGGACAAGGCTCAGCCGTAGGACAAAGCGCAGCAGCTTCAAACTGGAGTCTCCCAGGCCGGTTGGCCACCGACCACGGTGGCTCGTACTCGACCGGGCAGCATCATACCTGCGAAAGGTGTCTGGGCGCTGCGGCTTTGCAGCGCTGCCGGCATCACCATCCATTCGGTGTCCAGGTCCGCCAGACACAGGTCTGCCGGCGCGTCCACGCCCAGATTCCCGCATGGACCCAGGTGCGGCGCGACGGCGGACAGCACGGTGGCCGGGCCCGACGTCACGCGTGCCAACGCGTCGCCGACTGAACGGCGGCTGTCGCGCGCCCACTTCAGAGCCAGCGACAGCAGCAGTTCAAGACCGGTTGCGCCCGGTGTGGCGGCCGCGAACGGGGCGGCCTTGCCTCGTGCGTCCACCGGCGTGTGATCCGAGCACAGCGCGTCGATCACGCCCTCCGCCAGCGCCGACTGAAGCGCGTCGCGGTCACGCTGGCCGCGCAGCGGCGGCGACAGGCGATGATTCGTGTCGAAGAAGCCGATGTCCACGTCCGTCAAAAGCAGGTTGTTCACGGACACATCCGCCGTGACCGGCAGGCCTTCCCGGCGGGCCGCGCGCAACAAATCCACGCCGGCCGCTGTCGACAGGCGCGACAGGTGCACGCGCGCGCCGGTCGCGCGCTGCAATTCGAAGATCGTCTGCAGCGCCACCGTCTCTGCCTGCGCCGGCATGCCTTCCAGGCCCAGGCGTTCCGCGTACGCGCCGCTGGCGGCCGAGGCGCCCCGTGCGAGCCAGGGGTCTTGCGCACGCAGCCACAGCGTCTGGCCCAGACCGCTTGCGTAACGCATCGCGCCCCACAGCACCCGCGTATCCGCCACGAGCGACTCGCCCTGTGCGAACGCGATGCAGCCTGCCCGCGCCAGCAGCGCCATTTCGGTCAGTGTTTCGCCGGCCAGGCCCACGGTCATCGCGCCCAGCGGGTGAACTGCGCACTGCTCCGCCTGCGTGTGGCGCAGCAGCGCCTCGAGCTTGGTCGGTTCGTCCGGCGGATTTTCGGCATCGGGCGGCAGCACCAGGCGCGTCACGCCACCGGCCAAGGCAGCGCGCAGTTCGCCGGGCGCAAATCCCGCGTTGCCCGGCTGCGTCACGCGCGCCGACAGATCGATCAGGCCCGGCAACACGGCCAGGGCCGTTGCATCAATACGCCGATCCGCCTGGAAGGCGTCGGGCGCCGCGCCCACAGCGACGATGCGGCCCGCGGCAATGAAGAGATCGTGCTGACCATCCACGCCGTTTGCGGGATCGATCAGCCGGCCGTTGGCTATGTGCAGTCTCATGGCGCCGCTCCGGCCAGCACGCGCAGCACCGCCGTGCGCAGGGGTTGTTCAAGTGCCGCGACGCGCGCCTCGGCGGGTTCGAGGGCCGCGGCGATATCGCCATCCACTTCGACGCCCGGCACCAGCCCGCCCGCGGGCAGCAGCAGCACATCCGGCTTGGCGAACGCCAGCGCCGCGAGCGTGATGCCGTGGGTGCAGGCGTATTCGCGCGCCGACGGAAGCTGCGCGCCGCTGATTTCTTCGACATTCAGCGGCAGCGCGATCACCACGTCCGCATCGCTCAGGCTTTCATGCAGCGTTGCGCACGCGCGCAAACCCAGTTGGGCCAGGCCGTCAGGCAGCAGCGTGCGCGGCGCAGCGACGCGCACTTCGGGCACGCCCAGTGTGGTCAGCAAATGGATGACGGAACGCGCCACACCCGAATGGCGGATGTCGCCCACCAGCGTCACGACGAGGCTGGTGAGGTCAGGTTTGATCTCGATGATGGCCTGTACCAGCGCCAACGCGGGGACGGGATCGGCATGCCGGCCGTCGCCCGCATTGAGCACGTGCAGGCCGGGCGCGGCATGGGCCGCGGCGCAATGGGCCGCGCCGCTCTGGCCGTGGCGCAGGATCAGCACACCCGGCGCCAGCGCAGCGGCCGTTTCCGCAAGCGCCTCAATGGCTTGCGCTTCCAGCGGCACCGGCAGCATCGACAGGCTGGCCGCGGCAGCGGCGTAAGCGTCGCGGGCCGCGGTATCCGTGTCGGGCAGACACAGAAATACCGGCATATCCGGCAAGATGGACGGCGGCGAATCGTCGGACGCCGACGGCGCGCGCGCCATCTCGAGCAGGCGCTCGACGTGCCGGCGCGGCAGCCCTTCGGTAGTCAGCAGATGCGTGAGTTCGCCGCGGCGGTCGAGTTGCGGATTTAGCATGGGCAAGACAGGCCGCGGCCGTCAGACCGCGGGCAAGGCGTCCAGATAGCGTTGCAGGATAACCGCCGCCGCCATCGCGTCGTCCGCGGCATGTGTGCCGAGCAGGCGTTGCGCCTCCATGCTGGAGCCGCGTTCGTCCACCAGTTCCACGGCGATGCCGAAACGGCCATTCAGTTGGTTGGCGAAGCGGCGGCAGCGTGCCGTGGCAGGTTGTTCGCCGCCTTCGGCGTCCAGCGCCAGACCGACGACGACGCGGTGCGGCTGCCATTCCTGCAGCAGTGCCGCGATGCGGCCGAAGCGCGCGTCGCGGACTTCACTGAAGATGATTTCGAGCGGACGCGCCTGCCGCGTCAGCGTATTGCCGATGGCAATGCCGATCTTCTTTTCGCCGAAATCGAAGGCGAGCAGGGTTTCTTCAGGCATGGCCAGCGTCGCCCGCCAGCATGACCGGGTCGATGCCCAGCAGCTTGAGCGCGGCGGGGTAGCGTTCCTCGGGCGGCACGTCGAAGATGATGTGCGCGTCCGCGCTCACGCTCAGCCAGGCGTTCTGGCCCATTTCGCTTTCGAGCTGGCCTGCGCCCCAGCCGGCGTAGCCCAACGTGACCAGCATGCGTGCCGGCCCGTTGCCATCGGCCACCGCCTGCAACACATCGCGCGAGGTGGTCAGCGCCATATCGCCCAGCTTGATGCTGGAACTGTAGTCGCCGGCGGGCGCGTGCAGCACAAAGCCGCGATCCGTCTGGACCGGTCCGCCAAAGAAGACGAACGTGTCCTTGACGGGTCCGATCTCGAGCGTCAGGTCGATGCGTTCGAACAGCGTGCCCAGCGTGAGATCGGTGGGACGGTTGATGACCAGTCCCAGCGCGCCGCGGTCAGTGTGCTCGCACACGTAGATGACGGAACCCGCCAGGCTTCCCTCGACCATGCCCGGCATGGCGATCAGGAACTGGTTGGCGAAGTTGGCCGCCTCGGTGCTGGCGTTTTCGTGGTGTTTTTCCGTCATGGCAACCCCTTCATGGGTAGTCTGAGAAAACCGTTGGGAGTGATTGCGCAGACGCAAACGTCATGCCTGGCGGCAGTCCGGCGGTTACGAAGAATGGGGTATGCCCCATCTTACGAGCCCTGGCGGAAGTTGTCGGCGTGACGGTTTCAGATTTCCATCAGTTCGAAGTCCTCTTTGCGGGCGCCGCATTCGGGACAGACCCAGTTTGGCGGCACGTCTTCCCAGCGGGTGCCGGGTGCAATGCCTTCGTCGGGCAGGCCGGCCTCTTCGTCATAGACCCAGCCGCAAATCAGACACATCCAAGTACGCATAGTTCTCTCTTACATCAAAACCCCACCGGCGTCCCCGCGGTGGGGCAAAGGTGAGGGGCTTCCATTAGAATGGGGACAATCTTACCGAAACCCAATAGGGGTTCCCCTGATTCATGCCAAATGAGCCGGGGCGCCCTCAATCAAGCACTGTCACGTGGCCCCCGTTACTCCCCCTCTCGTTTTGGTCTTCGGCCCGCTCGATCCCTCGGGATCAGACGGTTTGCCCGCGGATGCCGTCACCTGCGCCCGTCTGGGCTGTCATGGCCTGGCGGCCGTGACCGCGCTGACCGTGCAGGACACCGCCGGCATCGAAGAAATCCACCCCGTTTCCCCCGATCTGCTGGACGACCAGGCGCGTTGCCTGCTCGAAGACATGTCGGTTCAGGCCATCAAGGTGGGCGGACTATACACCGCGGAAACGGCAAGCGTGGCGGCGCAGGTTGCCGCCGACTACAGCCAGGTCCCGCTGGTGCTGCACCTGGGCCAGCGCGCGCAGGTGCCCGCCAATGCCGCCGACGAGGACGAAGCCGACGACCTGCTGGCCGCGACCCTCGAACTGGTGCTGCCGCAGACCGACCTGCTGGTCATTGAACACCTGCGCCTCGCCCAGTGGCACGCCGACGGCGACATCGATATCGGGGACGCACCTACGCCCATGCACGCCCTCGTGGCGGCCGGCGCGGCGTGGGTCCTGGTGCTGGGTAGCCCCCAGCGGCCCGGCCACTTCGCCAACGTGCTGCTCGGACCCGGCGGTCAGACCCATACGTGGCCCTGGCAGGCGCCCCCCGACCGCAACGGCGATGCCGGCGGCCTGGCCGCCACCGCGATCACCGCCATGCTGGCGCAGGGCCTGGAAATGCCGGAGGCCGTGCGCCAGGGTCTGGTCCACGCCGACGCCGCCGTGGCCGCCAGCTTCCTGCCGGGCATGGGCCGGCGCATTCCCAACCGGATCCTGCCCCAATGAAATCGCTGCGTTTTCCCACCGGCCTGTATGGCGTGACGCCTGAATGGGACGACACCGACCGCCTGCTGGAGGCCGTGCGTGACGCGGCCGCGGGCGGCATGCGGTCGCTGCAATTGCGCCGCAAGAACGTGCCCGACGCCGTGCGCGCCGCGCAGGCCCGCGCCCTGGCGCCGCTGTGCCGCGAACTGGGCGTGGTGTTTCTCATCAATGACGACTGGCGCCTGGCGCTGGACGTCGGCGCAGACGGCGCGCACGTGGGGCGCGACGACGAAAGCCTGGCGCACATCCGCCGCGAAGCCGGCCCCGATTTGATCCTGGGCGGCTCCAGCTACGACGACCTGACGCGGGCACGTGAATTGCTCGACGCGGGCGCAGACTACATCGCGTTCGGCGCCATGTTCGCGTCCACCGTCAAACCCGACACGGTGCGCGCGCCGCTGTCCGTCCTGACCGAAGCCCGCCGCCTTGCCGACGAGCGCGACGCGCCCCGGCCCGCGGTGGTCGCCATCGGCGGCATCACGCCCGCCAATGCGCCGCTTGTGGCCCAGGCCGGCGCCGACGCCATCGCCGTCATCACGGCGCTGTTCGAGGCGCCCTGCGTCCGGGCCGCCGCCGTGGCCTGCTCCGCCCCCTATTCCGCCAACTCCAACCGTAAGCCTTGATCGCCATGTCCAGTAACGCTCAGCTCTTCGACCGCGCCTGCCGCAGTATTCCCGGCGGCGTCAACTCGCCCGTTCGCGCTTTCCGCTCTGTGGGCGGCACGCCGCGCTTTATCAAGCGCGCGCAAGGCCCGTACGTGTGGGATGCGGAAGACAAGCAGTACATCGACTACGTCGGTTCGTGGGGCCCGGCCATTCTGGGCCACTCGCACCCGGAAGTGGTGCGCGCGGTGCAGGAAGCGGCCGTCAACGGCCTGTCGTTCGGCGCGCCGACTGAAGCGGAAATCGAGCTGGCCGAAGTGTTGATCTCGCGCCTGCCGTCGCTGGAACAGGTGCGGCTGGTCAGCTCGGGCACCGAAGCCACCATGACGGCGATCCGTCTGGCACGTGGCGCCACCGGCCGCGCCAAGATCGTCAAGTTCGAGGGCTGCTATCACGGCCATTCGGACAGCCTGCTGGTCAAGGCCGGATCGGGGCTGCTGACTTTCGGCAACCCCAGCTCGGCAGGCGTGCCGCCGGAATTCGTGTCGCACACGCTGACCCTGGAATACAACAACCTGGATGCCGTGCGCGAAGCCTTCGCGCAGCACGGCGCCGATATCGCGTGCATCATCGTGGAGCCGGTCGCCGGCAACATGAACCTCATCAAGCCGGCGCCCGGCTTCCTGGAAGGTCTGCGCGAGGTCTGCACGCAGCACGGCGCGCTGCTGATTTTCGACGAAGTCATGACGGGCTTTCGCGTGGGACCGCAAGGCGTGCAGGGCCTGACGGGCGTCAAGCCCGACATCACCACGCTGGCCAAGGTGATCGGCGGCGGCATGCCGGTGGGCGCTTTCGGCGGCAGCGCCGAAGTCATGAAGCACATCGCCCCGCTGGGCGGCGTCTACCAGGCCGGCACGCTGTCCGGCAATCCGGTGGCCGTGGCAGCGGGTCTGGCCACGCTGCGACTGATCGGCGCGTCGGGCTTCTACGAGAATCTGTCGGCGCAGACCGCCAAGCTGGCGCAAGGCTTGCAGGAACGCGCGCGCAAGGCCGGCCTGCCCTTCTCGGCGGACTCGGTGGGCGGCATGTTCGGCATCTACTTCAGCGACAGCATCCCGGCCTCGTTCGCGCAGGTCTCGGCCTGCGACACGGCGGCATTCAACCGCTTCTTCCATGCCATGCTGGACAACGGCGTGCACTTCGCGCCGTCCGCGTTCGAAGCGGGCTTCGTGTCGGCCACGCACGACGACACCGTCATCCAGGCCACGCTGGATATCGCGGACAAGGTCTTCGCAGGGCTTTAAGCGGTTGACCGAGCGGGCTTCGCGCACGCTTGCTTCACGGCGCCTTGTACTGCTCGTACAGCGCCGTCACATTCTTCACATAGGCCTGGGTTTCCGCGTACGGCGGCACTGCATCGTACTTGCGCACCGCGCCCTCGCCCGCGTTGTACGCGGCCAGCGCAAGATCCAGGCGGCCCGGATACCGGTCGATCAGCCGGCGCAGGTGGCGCGATCCGGCCTGCACATTGGTCGCCGGATCCACCAGCGCGCGTTCCACGTCATCCACCGACAGCAACGGCGCCGCCGTGGCCGGCATCAATTGCATCAGGCCCAGCGCACCCTTGGGCGAGCGGGCATCGCTGCGAAAGCCCGATTCGATGGCGATGACGGCCGTCAGCAACGCCTGGTCGACTCCCGAATCCAACGCAGCGCGGGCGATCAGGTTGTCGTGCTTGGTCGTGGGTTTGACGGTGCTCCAGCGCAACGCCGGTTCGGCGGGCGCGCGAGTCACGCGGCGGGCGCCGTCACCGGCTTCCGGCTCACAGGTCAGGCACAATTTCTCGGCGCCGCCGCGGAGCGCCGTTCTTGCCTGCGCGCGCTTGTAGTATTTACCGGTGCCGGTTGGCACCTTCATCGTGCGCCAGACGCCGAACGGATCCTTGTAGCGGTAGGTGTCGGCGGCCTGCACGGGCGCGGCGGCCGCCAGCGCCAGAGCACCCGTCGCCAGCGCCGCCATCCCGCCGGCGCGCGCCAGGATGGCGCGCGTGGCCGAAAGAATGGAGGAAGGTGATTGGGACATGGGACGGGGCTCCGGCGGCGTCCTGAGACGCGTTGGCGAGCCCTTATGCTGCTTGCGCCATCCCGGTCCTGTCTTTCCTGCCGATGATCTAGATCGCGATGGCGCGCACGTTTCCCAGGGAAAATCGGGGACGCGACTAGGCCATGCGGCCGATAAATTTTGGCTGTTACCGCCGGTAAAGATCGTCGCGGCAAAGAATATGACGTAATATTTCGTTCAATTACCAAATGATTGAACCGGCCGCTCGTGCCGGAATCGGAGAGAGGGTGAAATGGGCGCAGAAAACTTGCTCCAGTTGATACTGGATGCCGACACCAACGTCCTGACGGCGGCGTATACGCCGCCACCTCGTCCCGAATCCGCCGTCGCCGACGGCGCACCCGGCACAGCGAAAGCGGAAGACGGCGCCCCTGCCGATGCACCGGCTGGTTCACCGTCCGCCTCCCAGACCGATGCCCAGACCGCCGACGAGGATGCCGACGTTGCGGTTGCCGACGAAGCCGACGCCCTGCCGGTCAACACCGACCTTCCGACGTGGGACGTGCTGGTCGCTGCCGCGGCCGCGCAAGGCTGGGGCCCCGATGCGCTCGACAATCACGCCATCGTTGCCTTCATCGACCTGTGCCGCACGGCCACCGAGCCCGTCCAGAGCCCCGTCGGCAAGGTCGTGGACGGCAGCTTCGACATCGAGCTGAACGCCACCCTCATGGCGGCAACGCTGACGCTGCACCCGCCCAAGGGCGGCAAGCCCATCACGCTGGAAGCGGTGCGCCAGGCCCTGGCGGATCAGGGCATCGTGCACGGCGTGCTGGACGGCGCGCTGGCCGAGGCCGTGGCGTTGGGACGCGCCGAGACCATCCTGGCCGCGCAGGGCACGCCGCCCACGCGCGGCACGCCCACCCGCTTTGAAAGCCTGCTCGACCGCCTGAAGCCTCGCGCCGAGGACATCGACGAATTGGCCCAGGTGGACTACCGCGATCTCGGCAGCCTGCTGCTTGTGTCGCCCGGCACGCCGCTCATGCGCCGCTTTCCGCCGCTGCCCGGCGTGGACGGCACCAACGTGCTGGGCGAGGCCGTGCTGCCCGACGAGTTGCCGGAAACCCCGTTTTCCAAGGAACTGTCCGGCGTCGAGATCGATCCGGAAGATCCGCTGCTGCTGCGCGCGGCCATTTCCGGCACGCCGACGCTCATCACCCACGGCGTGCAGGTCAACCCCATGGTGGAGGTGGACGCCGTCAACCTGTCCACCGGCAACATCAACTTCGAAGGCTCCCTGCAGGTGCGCGGCGACATCGCCGCCACCATGGAAGTGCGCGTGACCGGTGACGTGGTCGTCAACGGCACCATCGAAGCCGCGCTGGTCGAGGCCGGCGGCAGCGTCACCGTCAAAGGCGGCATCATCGGCATGGCCGAAACCGTGCACGACGCCTCGGGAACGCCGCGCACCGCGCACATCGTCTGCGGCGGCACGCTGCGGGCCAAATTCATCGAGAACGCCGTCATCAGCGCGGGCCAGGACATCGACGTCGAACGTGAAATCCGCCAGTGCAGCATCGCCGCCGGCGGCAGCGTGAACGTCGGCCCGCCCAACACGCAGCAGAGCGCCATCACGGGCGGCGAGACCCGCGCGCTGCTGGCGGTGCGCGCCGGCACCATCGGCTCGCCCGCAGGCATTCCGACGCTGGTGCAGGCAGGCCTGGACCCGCACGCCGACATCAAACGCTCGGCGCTCACGCGCAAGCGCCTGAAGATGAACGAGGAAAAGGCCAAGCTGGAACAACTGCTGATGTTCCTGCAGGCGAACCCGCAACGGGCCACGGGCGACGTGGTCGAACGCGCGCGCAACACGCACACCAGGCTCATCGGCGACCTGGCCGGGCTGGAAACCGAGGAAGCGCAACTGGCCCGCGACCTGCTGCCCCAGCAGAACGCCACCATCGCCGCCACGCGGCGGTTCTGTAGCGGCACCAAGATTCAGCTGGGCAACAAGATGCAGGAGTTCCTGGAAGACCAGGTGGGCGGCAAGGCTGGCCTGGAAGAAGGGGAGATCGTGATTCGCTGATGGGCGCGCGAGGGCGTTGGCAGCCGCGCAGCCCTCGTGCGCAACGGACATAGCACCCAATCGGGGGGCTGCCCCCCTGCGGCTTTCCCCTCCGACCGGCTTAGGACTAAGTCAGGTGTCTGACACCCTCTCAGGCAGCCCTCTCAGGCGCCGTCGTCCGGCATCAGTTCCTTGAACCACACGCGCGGCGAGATGCCGCGGTCCGGGCCCAGGATCGAGAAGCCGCCGTCCACGGGAATGTCGACGCCCGTCATCCACGATGCCGCGTCGGAGCACGCGAAACACACAGCAGCCGCGATCTCCTCGCCGGAACCCACGCGGCCCAGCGGATGAAAATGCGCGCCCACCGCATCGGCTGCCTGGCGCGATCCGCCCGACAGCTGTTCCACCGACGGCGACCAGGTCCACGCCGGCGACACGGCCAGCACACGCACACCGGCCGGCGCCAATTCCACCGCGAAATTCTTCGTGATCTGCAGCAGCGCCGCCTTGGATGCCGGATACAGCGCGCGTCCGGCCGCGCCGAACTTTCCGCCCGTGCTGCCCAGATTCACGATTACACCGCCGCGGGGCAGATGCGCAGCCGCCAGCTGCGTGAAGATCGCCGCCGACACGAGGTTCGTGTCCAGCGTCCGATGCCATTCCTCCCGCGACGATGCCAGCCCGCGGTCCGCATACTGGCAGGCGTTGTTGACCAGGAAATCCAGCCGGCCAAAGCGCGCCAGCGCGGCGTCGATGCAGGCCTGGATCTGGGCGTCCTCACCGATATCGGTTTCGCAGAACAGCGCGCGTTCGCCCAACGCCTTGGCCAGCGCCTCGCCTGCCTCGGCGTTGCGGCCGACCAGCACGACGTTGGCGCCCGCCGCCGCCAGGCCGCGCGCGATATCCGCGCCCAGGCCTTGCGTACTGCCGGTGACGATGGCGGTCTTGCCCGCCAGGCCGGGAAAGCCGGAGAAATCCATGTGTATTCCTTGTCAGTTTGGCGCGGCGGCCCAGCGTACCGCGTCGTGCACCGAGCCCGTCTGCGCGATCAGCCGCATGCTGGCCAGCGACGCCTCGTGCACCGCCGGATCGGCCGACGCGCAGGCATCTTCGGCCACCATCACCGAGAAGCCGATATCCGCGGCATGGCGCACCGTGCCCTCAACCACCGAATGCGTCGCCACGCCCGCCACCACCAGCCGCCGCGCGCCCAGCAGCCGCAGGGTTTCCTCAAGCGGCGTGCCGTAGAACGCGCTGATGCGCGTGTGCTTGACGACGAACTCGCGCGCGCTGCCCGCCAGCGGATGCAGGCCATCGTAGAACGCGCTGCCCCACTGCCCTTCCGGCACCGCGCCGATCGTGGCCACGTTACGGAAGATCTCGCAATTGGGCAGCAGATCCGCGTAGTCCGGACGAAACGCGATGCGCACGTGCACGATGGGCAGCGCGTGCGACCGCGCGCCCTCTAGCAATGCCGCGGCGTTGTCCAGCAGGCGCTGGCGCGCCCCGCTGTCGGCATCCAGCCCGACGCGGATCTTGCCATCCGGATGCAGCACATCGTTCTGATAGTGCAGCGCCAGCACCGCCACGTCCGCGTTCATCACACAAACACCTCGAACGCGTCGTGCGCATCGTCGCAGTTCACGAGGTCCACGCGCTTCATCCGGATGCGCCAACCATCGCCCTCGGCGGCCAGCTTGTGCGTATAACGGCCTGCAAGCTGGCGCGGCTGCCGCTTGCGCCATTCGGTCATCTGAAAGACCGAGTGCACAACCAGGTTGCCGGCTGCATCCACACCCTCGACCTGCACGCCGCCCACCAGCCGCACACTGCGCGTCGGCGGTTGCTGCGACCAGTTGCGCGGATGCTCCAGGCGCCGGATGCGCACGTCGCGCAGCATGCGGTCTTCCCAGAAGATCGAGATGAAGTCGTACGGACTTTCCTGGCCATGCTTGCGCGGCATCCAGTACATGCCGTCCTCGGTCCACAACGCCTGCCACTCGTCATAGCGCCGCTCGTCCAGCAACCGTGCCTCGCGGTACAGGAACTGCGCGATGCGATGATAGGCGTCGGCGGGCACGTCGGCCGGCGCAAGATTCGCGGTGCCGACGTCGAAATCCAGATCTAGCAGCATGCGCCGTCTCCCTTGGCCGTGGCGTCTGCGCCGGTCCCGGCGCCCGCCTCCATGTAAGCCTTCCACGCGCGGAATTGATTGCGCATGGGCAATTCGCTGGTGCCGTTCACGGACACCATACCGTCGGCCTCGACGCGGTCTGTGCCGTGATAGCGGTGCATGCTGACCCAGTCGCCGCCCCGCGTCGCGTTGCCTTCCTGGCAGCGGTTGTAGAGCTCGATGTCGTCCGGCATGACGTTGGACGACGGCGAATTGATGACGTTGGCGTACAGCATCGCGCGCTTGAACACGCCCTCCGGCGCGCCCTTGCAGCGAAACGTCTGGATCTCGATCAGCGTGCGATCCACCGCCACCGGACGGATCACGCGGAACTGCTGGAACACCGTATGCGGCGATCCGCTGCCGTAGATCACCGTGTTGTGGCGGTTCATCCCCAGGATCTCGCGAGCGCGCTGCTCGCCATAAGCCCCGGTCAGCGATTCGAAGTGCGCGCGCGACACCGGATCGCGTTCGGCGGCGCCCGGATTGAAGATGCCTTCCATGTAGCCGTGGCCGTTGTCGTAGGCGCGCAGCTCCAGCTTCTCCCAGAACTCGTAGGGCTCGCCGTTGCCATCCATGATGTGCAGCTCGAGCGGCATCTCGCCCATTTCCTTGGCCTCGTCGCGCGCCGCGGCATACGACGATTCATGCGTCACGCGCGCGTGCATCGTGTCGTGCAGGTTCTCGTAGAATACCTTCCAGTTCGACCGCTGCATCACACGGAAGATGCCGCCCGCGACTTCCACCTCGCCCACCGGCGAACGGTCGCACAGGTTGTCGATGGACGAGCGCACGCCGCCCAGAAAATCCACAAGCGGCTGCCCTTCAGCGGATTGGCTCGCGAACACGAAGCCGCGGTAGCTTTCGACGCGCGGCAACCGCCGCATCGAGAACGACGGATCCGTGGGATCGTACGACGTGCCTTCCAGCCCTTGCTTGAGCGGCACCCCCAGATGGCTGCCGTCCAGCTTGAACGTCCACGCGTGGTACGGACAACGGAAAAACTTGCCCGCACAGCCTTCGCCGTCGGCCACCACCTTCGCCCCTTTGTGCGGACAGCGGTTGTACAGCACGTGCACGCGCCCATCGGCCGCGCGCACCATCAGCACGTCCTGATCGCCCAGGCGCGTCGTGTGATAGTCGCCCGTCTTGGGCACCTGGCTTTCGTGGCCCACGTAGATCCAAGCGCGGCCGTAGATGCGCTGCATCTCAAGGTCGAAGATCGCCGGATCGGTGTACAGGGCCCGGTGCACGCTGTCGCCGCGCACCAGCCCCGCCAGTTGTTCGTCGGTATATGGCATGTCGTCTCCCTACTTGTTCGCGCTGTCCTTCCAGCGCGCCATCAGCGTGTTGGAAGGCAGGGTTTCGTCCAGCAGCTTGGCCGCCGTCTCGCGGCCCGCGGTGGGCAGGCCGGCCGGATCCAGCAGGCCCACCTGCACCAGCACGCTCGCCTGATCCCAATAGATGTGCTCGTGATAAAGCTTGTCGCCGCGGAACTTCACGATGGCCACCAGCGGGATCTCCACATACTTGCCCGTCGGCGCGACGCCCGGCAGCATCCAGTCGATCTCGGTCGTGTGGGTAAAGCAGAACAGCAACTCGTCCACGATCTGCGTCGCGCCCACCGTGCGCGACAGCGGCACCAGCCGCGTGTCCGGCGGGTTGCTGTTCACGAAATGATGCTGATAGAAGCGCGACAGCTCCTTGTAGCCCACGCCGCCCGTCATCGTCGGGATGTGGTTGACGTAAGGCTCGGCCACCATTGTCGCCATCGTCGCCGCCACGTCGCGCGTGCCGAATTCATATTCGCAGTGCTTGTCCCACAGATACGAATAATCGAACTCCGGCCCGATCGTGCGCTGCAGCGCCGCCATGCTGCGCTGGTGCGCCATCAACGCCGACGGCTTGTCGTAGTGATCGCCGCCCGTGCGTGCAAACGCATGGTCCACGCCGGGATACACGTACAGCTCCACGCCCGGCTTGCCGCCCAGCGCTTCCAGGATGCGCTTGCGAGCCTCGGGCGGACAGAACCCGTCCTGCTCGGCAATGTGCAGCACCAGGCGGCCACGCAGATTGCCGGCTTCCTCAAGGCTGTCCTCGATGCCCACGCCGTAATATCCCACCGCCACATCCGCGTCCGTACGGCACGCCGCCAGATAAGCCAGCTTGCCGCCCAGGCAATAGCCCAGCACGCCCGCGCCGCCTTCCTGTTCGGGCAGTTCGCGCAGCACCGCCAGCGTCGACGCAATGTCCTTGATGCCCAGATCCACGTCAAAACCCTTGTACAGCTCGAACGCGCGCGGCATGTCCCCCGGCCCGTCCGTCAGCTGGATGCCCGGCTGCTGACGCCAGAACAGATCCGGCACCAGCACCACATAGCCTTCCTCGGCCAGCAGCTGCGCGCTGCGCCGCATGAAATCGTTGACGCCGAAAATCTCCTGGCACAACACCAGGCCCGGGCCGCGGCCCGAGGCCGGCACCGCCAGATAGGCGCCGAAGGACTTGCCATCGTGCGAGGCGATCGTCACCTCGCGCGTCGTAATGCGTTCAGTCATGCGTATCTCCTTTATTGCAAAGCTGCGGCGGCCTACTTCATCTGGCATGCGGCGGCGAAGGGATCCTGGTAATGCGTCAGCACCGTGCCCGACAGCTTGTTCGACAGCTTGCCGCTGGCGTCCGCCTCGACCACGCGCAGGTAATAGTTCTGCACCGGGTACTGATTGCGGTTGAACTTGAAATCGCCACGCACCGACTTGAAGTCCGCACGCCGCAACGCCGGACGCAGCGCCTCGGCATCCAGCTTGCCGCCCGTCTGGCGCACCGCGCTGTCCAGCAGCATCGCCGCGTCATAACCCTGCGACGCATACAGCGACGGGCTGCGGTTGTAGGTCTTCTTGAAATCCTCGACGAACTTGCGGTTGGCCGGGTTGTCGAGTTCGGCCGCCCATTGCGCCGTATTGCGCAGGCCCTTGATCGGCGCGCCCACTGCCGCGATCGTGTCTTCATCCCCGGAAAATCCCGGCGCCAGCAGCGCGATGTCCTTGGACAGCCCCGCGCCGTTGAACTGCTTGATGAAATTCACGCCCATCCCGCCCGGCAAAAAGAAAAACACCGCGTCCGGCTTGCTGGCGCGCAGCTGCGTGATCTCCACGCCATAGTCCAGCTGGCCGAGCTGCGTATAGATCTCCTCGGCCACGCCGCCCTTGTACAGGCGCTTGAAACCGTTCAGCGACTCGCGCCCGCCCGGGTAGTCCGGCGCAATCAACGCCACGCGCTTGTACCCCTGATCGGCCGCGTACTTGCCCATCGCCGCCGGAATGTCCTCGTTCTGCCAGGCCACCGCAAAGAAATTCGGATTACAGCCCGCGCCCGCATAGTTTTCCGGGCCCGTATTGGTGCTGAGATAAATCGTGTCCGACTGCAGAATCGCCGGCATCACAGGAAGCAGCACATTCGAAAACACGATGCCCGTCATCACGTTCACGCGGTCACGCTTAAGAAGACGTTCCACCGCCTGACGCCCGGTATCCGCCTTCTGCTGGTCATCGGCCACCACCACTTCCGCCGCCAACCCGCCCAGCTTGCCGCCCGTATGCTGCAGCGCCAGATTGAAGCCGTCCCGGATCTCGTTGCCCAGCGCCGCGCCCGGCCCCGACAACGTCGTCAGCAGCCCCACCTTCACCTTGTCGGCCGCCGACGCCACACCCGGCGCGCCCACCGCAGCGCCCATGCAAACCAATGCCGCCAGCGCGCGCCGGCTCCATCCATGTCGATTCATGTGCCACCCCGTATTCGCCGCCAGTCACGCTGGCGGAAAGCTGACAGAACCCGTCTGCCGTCGGTACACGCATGCCGCCGATCCAAGTCGCCCAGCTTACGCGCCGCGGCGCCTCCATTCCAACAGGCCCGCCCACCGTGCACGCGCCTCCCGGCAAGATTAGGCCCGCGCCCACCCCGGCTCTATCCGAATTCCGCCAGGCTTATCCGGGATTCACTTAATTCCCAATGACGCGCGATTCCATTACGCTGCCCGCAGATACGGGATCGGTCCCGTCCCGGAGGCTTCCATGCACGGCTGGTCCCGACTAGAGCTGGCGCCCTTGCTGAAACGGCGCGTCTTCAGCTCCACGCAACAGGATGAGACCCGCGCCCGCGTGTCCGAAGCCCTAAAGGACCACCGCCTCACCTGGAAGGGCGGCCGCGTCGACGCCGAACTGAACCGCGGCCGCTTCGGCTCCCTCACCGTCTGTACGCTGCGCTACGGCGCCGAAGTCCACATCGAACCCGACCGCCTCCAGGACTTCATGCTGGTGCAGGTCCCCCTACGCGGCCGCGCCCGCATCGAATGCGGCGACGAAGGCGTCAACGCCGACCCCGACTGCGCCGCCGTCATCGCCCCCAACCGCCGCCTGCGGCTGCACTGGGAAGCCGGCTGCGAACAACTGCTGCTAAAGATCCCAAGAGGCAAACTGGAAGCCATGGGCCAACGCGCCTTCGGCGAAGCCGCCACCCGCCCCCTGGACTTCAGCCCCGCCCTGCGCCTGGACACCCCCATCGGCGCCGCCTGGCGCAGCATGATGGGCAGCCTGATCCACTTGCTGCCCACATTGGACGATGGCGCCCGCCGTCCGCCCGCCGCGTGGCTGGAACACCTGGAAGACACGCTGGTTTTGCACCTGCTGTACAACCAGCCGAACACGTGGCAGACCCACGCGGGCGTCCCCCACGCGGTTCCCCGACGTTTAAGCGTGGCCGAGGCGTTCATGCGCGAACGCCTGGGTGCGCCATTGACCCTGAACACCATCGCCCGCCATGCCGGGGCGAGCGCGACTGCGCTCACCCGGCTTTTTCAGGAACACCGGAATACGACGCCGATGAATGCGCTGCGGGCGTTCCGGTTGGACGCGGCGAGGAGCCGGCTGAAGACCCAGCCGGATGCGAGCGTCACGGAGGTGGCGCTGAGCGTGGGGTTTGGGCATTTGGGGAGGTTCTCGGAGTATTACCGGGAGAGGTTTGGGGAGTTGCCGAAAGAGACCCGGCGCGCGGGTGCGTAAGACTGATTCAGGTGTCCGACACCGGAATCGGTCCTACGCACCGCGCACGGTGTCAGACACCCGGCGAAGACTGCCGCAAGATGACGGCTTTCTCATGCGGGTGTCAGACACCTGAATTCGGCGGCATGCCTATAAGAAAGTGCGCAGAGGCTCGCACGGTGTCAGACACCCGGCGAAGACCGCAGCGCGATGACGGCTTTCTCAAACGGGTGTCAGACACCTGAATTCGGCGGCATGCCTATAAGAAGATGCAGAAGCGAGGGGTGTCTGACACCGGAATCAGTCTTACGCGCTCGTGGCGGGTGTCTGACACCGGAATCAGTCCTACGCGCGCAGCGCAGGCCCGTGGACGCGAGACACGGCGTAAGCCCCACCAGGCCGCCCGCGCGGCCGGCGTGGGGCGGGCACCGCAAGATGCTTCGCGCTCGAGCAATCGCAGGCAAGAACCTCAAGAACTCAATCCGCCCCGGCTCCCGACAAGTTGAAGCTGCCCGAGCCCGGCGTGGCGGCGGTCTGGGGTGCGCGGGGCGTGTAGATGCGCCCGAGGGAAACCGAAGGGAGCCGAAGGCGTACGAGGTTGACGAAGGGGCAGTCCGGAGCGAAGGCTCCGGACCGCAATCGTAGCCCCGCGCGCCCCAGACCGACGACGCGCCGGGCGTCTTAAGAACCGCATGCAAGCACCGCGCACGGTGTCAGACACCCGAACCAGTCCTACGCACGGCGCACGGTGTCAGACACCCGAACCAGTCCTACGCACCGCGCACGGTGTCAGACACCCGGCGAAGGCCGCCGCGCAATGACGACTTTCTCATACGGGTGTCAGACACCTGAAGTCATCGACATCCCGAGAAAAACCCCACCCATAAGCACCGAAGGCCCGCCGCCCTCACCCCCCGGTGCCGGCCGGGAAGCAAAAGCGGCGAACCTTCGATACACCGTCAAACCATAAAAACTACTGCGCAGGCACCACGGCGGTCACCTCGATCTCCACCTTCGCGCGATCCTCCACAAGCGCGGCCACTTCCACCGCCGTCATCGCCGGAAAATGCCGGCCGATCAACTCCCGGTAGTGCTTACCGATACCCGGATACGCCGCAACGTATTCCTTCCTATCCGTCACATACCAAGTCATCCGAACGATATGCTCAGGCTTCGCCCCGCCCTCGGCAAGAATCTGCACGATGTTCAACAGCGCCTGACGCACCTGGTCCGCGAAGTCATCGGACTCGAACTGCTGCTGCCCGTTCCATCCCACCTGTCCGCCCACGAACACAATCTTGCTGCCCACCTGCATCTCGGTCAGCACACCATTCGAATAGCCCCGGGGCGCCATCCAATCCGGCGGTTGCAGAATCTTCATAACGTCTCATCCTATTGATCAAATAAACAAACCACAGGGTGGCGCCCGCTTATGCCGCGGTTGCCAGAAAATGCTGCATGCGTTCCCGCAGATCCGCAGGCAGCGGCATCGACTTCATCGTCCGCAGATCCACCGTCACGATCGTCAGCGTCGCCGACAACCGCAACTGGCCGTCCGGCCCTTCAAACCGCACCAGCGCCTTGAACGACGCGCCACCAATGCGCTGTACAGAAAGCGTCTGCCGCAGCTTCTCGTGCCACCGGCTCGGCGCGCTGAAATCGCACGTCACCGACGCCATCGGCGTACCGATGTGCCGCTCCACATGCAGCGCATGAAACGGCAGCCCCATTCCCTTGTCGAACCACTCCTCGACGAAATCATTGATCATCTCGAAATAGCGCGGATAGAACACGATCCCCGCCGGATCGCAATGGCGGAATCGGACTTCTACCTGGCTCACGAAAGGAGCCGTCGTGATGGGTGCTGCCATGATGTTTCCTTGATGCTTGCGATGCCTATGCCATCTTGCGCAGCGCAAACCGCTGCAACTTGCCCGTCTCGGTCCGCGGCAACGTATCCACGAACTCGATCGCGCGCGGATATTTGTAGGGCGCAATATTCGCCTTCACGAACGTCTGCATCGCCGTCACCAGCTCTGCGCTTGGCGCAAACCCCGGCTTCAGCACCACAAACGCCTTCACCACCTGACCGCGCTCGTCGTCCATCGCGCCCACCACCCCGCACTCCGCCACCGCCTCATGGCGCAGCAGCGCGTCCTCGACTTCCGGACCCGCGATGTTGTAGCCCGCCGACACGATCATGTCGTCGTTGCGCGCCTGGTAGAACAGATAGCCGTCGTCATCCTGCACGAACGTATCGCCCGGCAGATTCCAGCCGTCTTGCACGAACCGGCGCTGGCGCTCGTCCGCCAGATAGCGGCAGCCCGTCGGCCCCTTGATCGCCAACCGGCCCACCGTCCCGTTCGGCACCGGCTTCATCTCATCGTCAACGATCTGCGCCACATACCCCGGCACCACGCGGCCAATCGCACCGCGGCGCACCGACTCCGGCGGGCTCGACACGAACACGTGGATCATCTCCGTGCCGCCGATGCCGTCGATCATCTCGATCCCCGTTGCGTCCTTCCAGAGCTGACGCGTCGCATCCGGCAGCGCTTCGCCCGCCGACACGCTCTTCTTCAGCGACGACAGATCGAACTTGCCCACCAGCGCCGCCATCTGGCGGTAGAAGGTCGGGGCCGTGAACACGATCGTCGCGCGGAACTCCTGGATCAGTTCCAAGAGGCTTTCCGGCGACAGCTTCTCGGCCAGCACCGTGCTCGCGCCCACTCGCAGCGGAAAGCACAACAACCCGCCCAGCCCGAATGTAAACGCCAGCGGCGGCGTGCCGCAGAAAATGTCGTCCGGCCCCGGCTTGATCACATGCTTCGGGAACAGGTCGCACATCGCCAGCACATCGCGATGAAAGTGCATGCAGCCCTTCGGCGAGCCCGTCGTGCCGCTGGTGAACGCGATCAGGCACACATCGTCCGCCGCCGTATCGCACGCCTCGAACGTGTCAGGCTTGCCGGCCGCCAGCGCGTCCAGGGCATCGGCCGCCGAATCGTTGAAGTACATCACCTGCGCCAGACCCGGGCAGTGGTTCTCGTGATCCGGCTGCGCGCAGAACTGCGCCTCGTCCTTCAGGCGCACGTCGCACAGCACCGCCTGGATCTGCGCCTTCTCGATGATCTGCTTCAGTTCCTTCGAACGCAGCAGCGGCATCGTCGGCACCGTCACCAGCCCCGCCTTGATCGCCGCCAGCCACGAGGCCGCCATCATCGGATTGTTCGGGCCGCGCAGCAGCAGGCGGTTACCCGGCACCAGCTTCATGTCCTCGGTCAGCACGCGCGCGATGCGGTTCGTCAGCGCGGCCAGTTCGCCGTAGGTCATCGTTGCCGGCTTGCCGTCCTGGCGCCAGCGCAGCGCCACGCGATCGCCGTGGCCTCGGCCGACCATCGCGTCAACCAATTCCACCGCGCAATTGAAACGCTTTGGATAGGCCACGTCGGGGCCGTCCAGCAGGAACTCAGGCCATTGTTCGCCCGGGGGCAGGTTGTCCCGGGCAAAGGTGTCGATGTGGGCGGATACTTCCATGAAAATTCCCCTTGGCTGTGCGATGCGGTTTACGTTGCAAAAAGCAGGCGCTCGATGGCCCTTTATGCCTTCAGCAATTCACGGGCGATGATCAACTTCTGCACTTCCGTGGCGCCTTCGTAGATACGCAGCGCTCTGATTTCCCTGTAAAGCTTCTCCACCGGCATCCCCGACACCACGCCAGCGCCGCCGAACATCTGCAACGCCCGGTCGATCACCGTCTGCGCCGACTCCGTCGCCGTCATCTTGGCCATCGCCGCTTCGCGCGTGGTGCGTAGCTTCTGCACGTCGCGCATCCACGCGGCGCGGTACGTCAGCAGCGCCGAGGCGTCGATGGCGGTTGCCATGTCGCCCAGCGCGGCTTGCGTCAGTTGCAGGTCGGCCAGCGTCTGGCCGAACATGCGGCGCGACTTGGCGCGCGCCAATCCTTCATCCAGCGCCCGGCGCGCAAACCCCAGCGCCGCCGCCGCCACCGACGCGCGGAAGATGTCCAGCGTCATCATGGCCAGCTTGAAACCTTGCCCCGCGTCGCCCAACCGGTGCGTCACCGGGATGCGGCAGTTGTCGAACGTGATGGTCGCCAGCGGATGCGGCGCGATCAGGTCGATACGCTCGGCCACCTCGAATCCCGGCGTGTCTGCATCCACCACGAACGCGCTGATGCCCCGCGCACCGGGAGCTTCGCCTGTGCGCGCGAACACCACATAGAAGTCCGCAATGCCGCCGTTCGAAATCCACGTCTTGGCGCCATTCAGCACATAGTGATCGCCGTCCAGCTTCGCCTCGCAGGCCAGCGCGGCAACGTCCGACCCCGCATCAGGCTCCGACAACGCAAAGGCCGCAATCGCCTCGCCGCGCGCCACGCGCGGCAGGTAATGCTGGCGCAGCGCATCCGAGCCCATCAGCGAAATCGCGCCGCTGCCCAGGCCCTGCATCGCAAACGCAAAGTCCGCCAATCCTTCATGCCGGGCAAACGTCTCGCGCAGAATGCACACCGCGCGGGAGTCGACCTCCGGCAGCGCGCCGCCCCACGCCCCGCCCGGGCCACCCGCCACCGCGTAGCGCAGCCATCCGGCCTGGCCCATGGCCTTGACCAGCTTCTTGCATGCCGCATCTGCGTCGTGATGGTCCACGTCGCCCAGCGACTGCTCGCACCAGGCGTCCACGTCATGCGCCAGCTTGCGATGCGCGTCGTCGAAAAAGGGCCAGTCCAGCCAGCTTGCGTCGCGCATCATCAATTCCCCTCGAAGACAGGCTTCTGCTTGGCCACGAAGGCCTCGTAGGCGCGGCGGAAGTCGCGCGTCTGCATGCAGATGGCCTGGGCTTCGGCTTCGGCCTCGATGGCTTCGTCCACACCCATGTTCCATTCCTGGTGCAGCAGCTTCTTGGTCACGCCGTGTGCGAAGGTCGGACCTGCGGCCAGTTGCGCCGCCAGCGTCTGCGCCGCTTCCAGCAGCTTGCCGGACTCGTGCAGCGCATTGAAAAACCCCCAGCTCGCGCCCTCGTCGGCCGTCATCGCGCGGCCGGTGTACAGTAGCTCGGAAGCACGGCCCTGACCGATCATGCGCGGCAGCAACGTGCACGCGCCCATGTCGGCCCCCGCCAGCCCCACGCGGGTAAAGAGGAACGCGGTCCGCGCGGCCGGCGTGCCCAAGCGCATATCCGACGCCAGCGCCACCATCGCCCCCGCGCCCGCGCACACGCCGTCCACGGCCGCCACGATGGGTTGCGGGCAGGCGCGCATGGCCTTGACCAGATCACCCGTCATGCGCGTGAAATCCAGCAGTTCCGGCATGCTCATCTTCGTGAGCGGGCCGATGATCTCGTGCACGTCGCCGCCCGAGCAGAAATTGCCGCCTGCGCCCGTCACCACCACCACCTTGATGTCGGTGGCATACACCAGCGACCGGAAGAAATCGCGCAGTTCCGCGTACGAATCAAACGTCAGCGGATTCTTGCGCTCGGGACGGTTCAGCGTAATGGTGCCGACCTTGCCGTCGTCCGACACCTGCCACAGGAACGTCTTCGCCTGGTAGCCGGCGATGGGACGCTTGTGATGCTTCATGGTGTGCTCTTCGGGCTGGGTGCTCATGGTGTCTCCGTTCATGAATGCTGGGTGGATGGAACGCCGGCCTCAGCCGGTCATCACTTCGCCGCCGTCGACGGCGATCGCCTGGCCGTTGATCGAAGCGGAGGCCGGCAGCGCCAGCCACGCGACCGTCTCGGCCACTTCCTCGGGCTGCACCAGGCGGCCCTGCGGGTTGCGCTCCGCCAGTTTCAGGCGGGCGGCTTCCGGCGTCATGCCGGTCTTCTCGACAATGTTGGCGACGGCGCCGCGCACGATGTCGGTCTCGGTATAGCCCGGGCAGACCGCGTTGACCGTCACGCCCTTCTGCGCCGTTTCCAGCGCCAGCGACCGGGTCAGCCCGATAACACCGTGCTTTGCAGCGCAGTAGGCGCTTACATACCCATAACCGATCAGCCCTGCGGTGCTGGCCACGTTGATCACCCGGCCCCACTTTTCCTGCAGCATTCCCGGCAACGCCGCCTGGATGCAATGGAAGGTGCCCGTCAGGTTGACGGCCAGCATCTGGTTCCACAGCGCGGCGTCCGTGCGGTCAAAACGCTGGCTGACCGCCTGCCCCGCGTTGTTCACCAGGATCAGCACCGGGCCGAACTCGGCTTCGGCCTGCGCGAAGGCCGCGCGCACCGAGGCTTCGTCGGCAATGTCCGCGCTGACCGCCTGCACCTGACCCAATCGGGCCAGCTCGTCGGTCGCGGCCTCCAGCGCGCCACCATCGCGGCCCAGCAGCGTGACGCGGGCGCCGCGCTGCATCAGCGACCGGGCGGCGGCCAGGCCGATGCCGCGGGCGCCGCCCGTCACCAGGGCGTGACGCCCGGCGAGCGGTAGCGGTTGTGCGTTCATTTGATATCCAGTTGCGCCATCGCGGCGGCGCGTTCGAAGTTGGTCTCAAGCTGGCGTTTGCCGGCGAAATACTGGCTCGGCCACGACACATCAACATAGCCCACGCGCGCCGCTTCGCGCAGCGTCCAGGAGGCGTCAGCCAAATGGGGACGTGCCAGCGCGCACAGGTCTGCACGGCCCGACGCGATGATGCCGTTGGCGTGATCCGCCTCGAAGATGGCGCCCACCGCAATCGTCGGGATGCCGGCTTCGTTGCGGACGCGGTCGGCAAACGGCGTCTGGAACATGCGGCCGTACACCGGCTTTTCTTCCTTGCTGACCTGACCGGACGAGCAATCGATCATGTCGGCGCCCGCCGCCTTGAAGTGACGCGCGATCTCGACCGCATCGTCCGCGGTGATGCCGCCCTCCACCCAATCGCTGGCCGAGATCCGCACCGACATGGGCTTGTCTTCGGGCCACACGGCGCGCACCGCATGGAACACCTCCAGCGGGAAGCGCAGCCGGTTCTCCAGGCTGCCGCCGTATTCATCCTCACGCCGATTGGTCAGCGGCGAAATAAAGCTGGACAACAGATAGCCGTGCGCGCAGTGCAGCTCCAGCCAGTCGAAGCCCGCAGCCGCCGCGCGGCGCGCCGCCGCCACGAAGTTGTCGCGCACTTCGTCCATATCCGCGCGCGTCATGGCGCGCGGCGTCTGCGACACGCCTTCGATGTACGGCAGGGCCGATGCCGACACCAGCGGCCAATTGCCCTCTGCCAGCGGATGATCGATCTTCTGCCAGCCGAGCTGCGTCGACCCCTTGCGGCCCGCATGACCCAACTGCATGCCGATGCGCGCATCGCTGTTGCCGTGCACAAAGTTCACGATGCGGGCAAACGCCTGCTGCTGCTCGTCGTTCCACAGCCCCGGGCACCCCGGCGTGATGCGGCCATCGGGCGACACGCAGGTCATTTCCACCATCACCAAGCCGGCGCCACCCATGGCGCGCGCGCCCAGGTGAACCAGATGGAAATCTCCCGGCACGCCGTCCGTGCACGAATACATGGCCATCGGCGACACCAGGATGCGATTCTTCAGCCGCACGCCGCGCACCTGATAAGGCGTCAGCATCGGAATCGCCGGACGCCGGCCCTCGGGCGTGGCCGCGCCAGCGCGTTCCGCGATCCAGCGCTCAAAGCCTTCCAGCCAGGCCGGATCGCGCAGGCGCAGGTTCTCGTGCGAAATGCGCTGCGAACGGGTCAGCAACGAATACGCGAACTGCTCGGGCTCCAGGTCGGCGTAGCGCTCGACGTTCTCAAACCATTCGGTGGAGTTGCGGGCGGCGTTCTGGATCTTCAGCACCTCGACGCTACGCACTTCCTCGTAATGATGCAGCCCGGCCTCGACGCTGCCTTCCGCGCCGCTCAGGCAACGCGCCAGCTCGATCGCGTCTTCCAGCGCCAGCTTGGTGCCCGATCCGATGGAGAAGTGCGCGGTGTGCGCGGCATCGCCCATCAGCACGACCGGCACGCGGCGCTCGCCACGGGCGGTGTCCAGCTTGTTCCAGTGGACCCACGTATTGCAGATGACGCGCGGGAAACGGATCCAGATCGCCGAACCACGCAGGTGCGACGCATTGCTGATCAGCGGATTGCCGTCCAGCCAGGACGCAAACAACTTCTCGCAATAGGCGATGCCCTCTTCCTGGCTCATCTGCTCGATGCCGGCAGCCTGCCAGGTTTCCTCCGGCGTCTCGACGATAAACGTCGACATGCCGTCCTCGTACCGGTAAGCATGCGCCTGGAACCAGCCGTGCTCGGTCTGCACGAACGCAAAGGTGAAGGCATCGAACACCTTCTTGGTGCCCAGCCACACGAAGCGGCAGCGGCGCTGGTCGATGTCGGGATGGAACGTATCGGCGTACCGGGTGCGGATCTGGCTGTTGATGCCGTCCGAGGCAATGACCAGATCGGCGTCGTACTCGCGGGCGATGGCCTGGTCGTCCTGGACGAAGTTCTCGAACACGAGCTTCACGCCCACGTCTTCGCAACGCGCCTGCAGGATGTTCAGGAGCTTCTTGCGCCCAATGCCGATGAAGCCGTGGCCGCTGCTGCGGATGCTGCGTCCCTTGAAATGGATGTCGATGTCATCCCAATGGTTGAACGCATCGCCAATGGTTTGCGCCGAGACGGGATCGGCCTCACGCAAATTCTGCATGGTGGCGTCGGAGAAGACCACGCCCCAGCCAAAAGTGTCATACGGACGGTTGCGTTCGATGACGGTGACTTCGTTGGCGGGGTTCTGCAGTTTCATGAGCAGACCGAAATACAGGCCGGCGGGACCGCCGCCGATGCAGACTATCTTCATTGCCGTATACGCTCCAAGTACGCGACAGTCGCTCTGTGGTGCTGGAGCGGAAGCCGCAGATATTTAGGTCTGGATAGTTTAGGCTTGAAATATATATCGGAAGTGGTGGGTGTGCAAATGAGGGAAAGTATTTAGTGATGCTGGAGGGGGACGGGGAAATGGGGACGATTGGAGTGCGTGTGTTGGGGCGGGGTTGGGCGTGAATGGCTGTGTGCGACTAGGTGTGAGGCGCGTGGCGTCGAGGCGGCATTGACTGTGGCTCTGGTTGGCTGTGGCTTTGGTTGGGCGGTTTCTGCGTTCTTCTCCCGCCCCTCGGCACGGGCATCAGGGGGCCGAGCGCCCACGATTGCGGTCCGGAGCCTTCGCTCCGGACTCCCCCGTCGTCATCTTCGTCCGCCTTCGGCTCCCTTCAGATTCCCTCGGGCGCATCGACGGCGCTCGGCCCCCTGATGCCCGCACCGAGGAGCTGCGGTGTGCATGATTCGGGGCGCTGCTAGAGCCGTGGTCAGGGACGAGTCTTGCGGGGCCCGCCGAGTCGCGGCCGCGCGGGCGGCCACGATCGGCATACGCGTTGTGGGTCGTCGTGGAGGTAGACGCTTGCGCGCTTGCGGGGAGTGGGGTTCTAAAGCTCCAGCATCACCGTGGGGAGGGCCGTGATGGGCGGCGCGGCGACGGTTCGCCACAGCCTGCCGACCGGTTCGCGCCGCCCATCGGGCACGTGAGTTCAAGTGACGATGAATGGCGGCCGGAGTGCTTCATGGTGTCTGACACCCGATTTAGTCTTACGAGTCCACTGGTGTCTGACACCCAAACGCTACCTACTCGCGAAGCGTCATCACCACGCCGCAAGACGCCGCGTAAGTCTCCGGAGGCCGCCCGCGCGGCCGAACGGAGACGGGCACCGCAAGATGCTCCGAGCCCGAAAGGAACTGCGCAAAAATGCCAAGCACGCCGACCGCCCCCGCTGCCTGAAAACTCGAATTGCCAGAGTCCGGTGCGGTGGCGTCCCGGGGTGCGCGGGGCGTCGATAAGCCCGAGGGAATCTGAAGGGAGCCGAAGGCGGACGAAGATGACGACGGGGAAGTCCGGAGCGAAGGCTCCGGACCGCAATCGTGGCCCCGCGCGCCCCGGGACGCCACCGTGCCGGACGCCTCAAGAACTCAACCCGGCAAACGAAGCGAACCAATCACCCCCGAGCCCGCAACCACTCCTCAAGATCCCCCGCAGGCAACGGCGGCGAAAACAGAAACCCCTGCCCCGCAGCACACCCTTGCTCGATCAGAAACCGCCGCTGCTCTTCGTTCTCAACGCCCTCAGCCACAACCGGCAGACTCAAGCTCTCCCCGATCCGGATCACAGCACTGGTCAACGCCCGAGCCGCATCATCGCTCTCCAACCCTTGCACGAAACTGCGATCCAGCTTCAGTTCGTCAACGATCAGGCGCCGCAAATGCCCCAGGCTGGAATAACCAGTCCCGAAGTCATCCATCGACAGCCGTACGCCCAACCGATGCAGTTCAGCAATCGTGCGCAACGTCCCAGCCGTGGCATCCAGAACCACGCCCTCGGTAATCTCCAGCATCAAATCCGCAGGCGCCAACCCGAACTCAGCCAACGTCGCCGCAATCATCCGCGGCAGGTTCAGATTGTGGAAATTCGTCGCCGACAGGTTCACCGACACCGAAGGCACTCGCAGACCGTTATTGCGCCAGATCGCCAATTGCGAGCAGGCCTCGCGCAACGCCCAGTCGCCCAGATCTCCGATCAGCCCACACTCTTCCGCCAGCGGCACGAAGCGCGCCGGCGAAATATCCCCCAGCGTCGGATGGCGCCAACGTGCAAGCGCCTCCACCCCATACAGGCTGCCGTTCTTCAAGCCAACCTGCGGCTGGTAATGCAAACGCAACGCCTTCGCTTCCAACGCATCCCGCAGCGCCGCTTCCAGCGCCAACCGCTCCTGCGCCTGACGATTCATCTCCGCGCTAAAGAACGAAATGCGATTGCGCCCTGCTGTCTTCGCCTGGTACATCGCCATGTCCGCATGGCGCAGCAACGTATCCATATCCCGGCCGTTCTCCGGGAACACGCTGATGCCGATGCTCACCGACGGATTCAGCGTAATGCCGCCCACCGAGAACGGCTGCGCCAGCGCCACCAGGATGTGTTCCGCCGCCGCAGTCAGGCGACCATGTTCGAACTCCGGCATCAGCATCACGAACTCGTCGCCGGAAAGGCGGCCCACGATATCCGTCGCCCGCGCCAACCGGCGCAGACGCTGCGCCACATCCCGCAGCAGCGCGTCCCCGATCGGGTGGCCCAGCGTATCGTTCACCTGCTTGAAGCGGTCCAGATCCAGGAACAGCACCGCCACCCGCTTGCGCTCCGGCTCCGCCCGCGCGATCGCCTGTTCCGCCTGCGCCAGCAACAGATTGCGGTTCGGCAGTCCCGTCAGTTCGTCATAAAACGCCAATTGCCGGATGCGCGCGCGCGCTTCCTCGCGTTCCAGCGCCAGCGCGCACAGGTATACACACACGTCCACCAGACGGTGATGGAAATCATCAGGCAGCCGGCGTTCCCGGAAATAGAAACCGAACGTCCCGATCACCCGGCCATCGCTCGACTTGATCGGCGACGACCAGCACGCCTTGTACTCTTCCGGCAGCGGCAGATGGCGGTAATCGTCCCACAGCGGGTCTGTTGCAATGTCCGGCACGATCACCGGACGACCCAGAAACGCCGCCGTGCCGCAGGCGCCCACCTGCGGGCCGATCGGCACGCCTTCCAGCGCGTCCGAATAGCCCTGCGGCAGGCTCGGCGCCGCCAGCGGGCGCAACAGGCCCGCGTCGTCCACGCGAACCACCGACGCCGCCACTTCCGGCGCCAGGCGTTCCACCTCGCGGCACACCATGTTCATGACCTCGACCACCGAGGCCTCGTTCACCATCGCTTGCAGCACCCGGCGCTGCAGCACCTCGTGCACCTTCGTTGGCGTAATGTCCGTCAGCACGTCCACGATGTTGACCAGCGTCCCGCGCTCGTCGAACACCGAGTTGGCCATCACCGACACCCACAGCGGCTTGCCGCCGCGGTCATAGACCAGCACGTCCTTGTGGTAGCCCTCGCGACAGGCCACGCGGCGGTGCAGTTCCTCGCGCGTGCCGCCGTCCGCGCGGCCGCCGGAGAGCAGTTCGCCCAGATCCTGGTCCAGCGCATCGCTACGGGAAAAGCCGAGCATCCGCTGAAAGCCGTCGTTCACGTAGACGATGCGGCCATCGGAACCCGACACCGCCACCGCGTTGCCCGTTTCGTTGATGCCCAGCATCAGCAGGCGGATTTCTTCCTGGCGTTCCGCGTCCGCGATCGACTTGCGCGAAATCACCGTCACGCGGCCCACCTCGCCCGCGTCGTTCAGCAGCGGCAGGTAGGTCGCCTCGATCCACAGCGAGCAGCCATCCTTCTTGCGGTAGCGGCAGGTGCCCGAAAAGTGCTGGCCGCGGCGCAGCCGGTCCCAAACCTGTTCGCCGCTGCGCGTACCCTTGCCTTCGTCCATGCTGTCGCACAGCAGCTCGTGGCGCAGGGTCAGCGCCTCTTCGCGGGTGTAACCCACCGCGGCCAGGAAATTGGTATTGCCGTTCAACAAGGAGCCGGCCGCGTCGAAATCGAACAGCAGCAAAGCACGGTCCATCGACGTCAGATAATTGCCCACATGCCACGCGGCGCCTTGGGGGTTCGACTGCGAACCGCCAAGATGAGAATCAAGCATAAGGGGCTCCAACCCGGATAACAGCTGTTCCGGTTTCATTCAGCGCCTCGGAAAACCAAGGGCGACGCGATCGCGTCCGTCCTGCTTGGCCAGATACAACGCCTGATCCGCCCGGCTGAGCGTCTCCGAAAACGTTTCGCCCAACTGGTGATACGCCATGCCGATACTGACCGTCAGCCGCAGGACTTCGTCGCCGGCCGGCATCGCCAGCCCCCGCACGTCGCTGACCAGGCGGTCCATGACCGCCTGCGCCGCGTCCGGGTCCGTGTGGGGCAGCAGCACGAGGAATTCCTCGCCGCCCCAGCGGCCGCACAGATCGTATTCGCGCAGGCTTTCGCCCAGCACGCCCGCCAGTTCGACCAGGGCGCGGTCGCCCGTCTCGTGACCGAATCGGTCGTTCACGGCCTTGAAGTGATCCACGTCCAGCATCGCGACGACAAAGCTGTCGCCGCTGCGCGCGGCGCGCTGGACTTCCTGCTTGATCATTTCCATCAGCGCGCGGCGGTTCAACAGGCCCGTCAGGGGGTCGCGGCTGGACGTTTCCTCGAGCGCGCGGTTCAGGTCGCGCATCATGTTCTGGTAGTGATCCGAAATCCGCGCGATGCGGGTCAGGCGGCGCAGTTGGCGGTCGAACTGGTCGCACAGGCCCAGTTCACGTTCGTGCGCCATGCTTTGATAGGCGTCCGAAAGCTGCGTGACGCGCTGAATGCGCGCCATCTGTTCCTCGGTGTGCCGCCAGAGCGCTTCCAGCGCGTCGCGCAGCGGATGGCCGGCATGCGCCGGATCCGCCAGCAGCTCGGCGATACGCTGATCCAGTTCGGCGGCGCCCGGTTTCATTGGCGGCCAACCACCGAGAACGGGAACGTGCAGTCTTCCTTGAACTCTTCGGCCAGTTCGCCCACGCGCTCGTTGCGCATGTCGTAGAACCAGGTCACGCCGACCTCGCGGCCCTTGCGGTGCGCGGCCTCGAGCACATCGAAGATGTCCATCACGGACTTGATGCTGCTGGTGTTCAGGTACAGCAGTTCCAGCTCAAGCTTGAGCGGCGCGTCGCGGTCCTGCAGGTACGTCTCGACCCATTCAATGACCGGGCCGAACAGTTCGAAGGAATTCTCGGGATAGGAGTCGCCGCGCATCGCCAGCACGCCGACGGCAGCGTCGGCGGTGATGGCGGGCGTGGACTGGGTCCCGGGAATGTTCAGGTCTTTCATCAAATACTCCGAAAATAATCCTGTTGAGCGCGCGTCCTCAGACCACCACGCTCAGGCTGAAGAAGGCCTTGCCCGGCTGTGCAGCGGGGGTCAGGCTGGCTTCCAGCGGCGCGCCGGCGCGGCGCGCGATGTCAATGAGGCCCAGGCCCGCGCCCGACGCGACGCCCTGCGTACGCGGCTTGTGCAGTTGGGCCTTGTATTCGGCTTTCAGGGCCGGCTTGTCCAGCGCGGCCAGTTCCTGGATGCGGGCGACCAGGCTGTGGCCGTCTTCCGCGCTGACCAGATTGCCCGCCGACACCACATAGCGGCTTTCGTCGCGGCGGCCGATCACCACCGTGGCGGAGGCGTCCGCGTCGCCGTTCTGCGCGGCGTACTGGCGGATGTTCTGGATCATCTCGATGTAGACCGAAAACACGTCCATGGCTTCAGCGGGCCGGACGTGCTCGGCGTTCAGGTAGTTCTTCAGCGCATTGCCGATTTCCTCGATCAGGCTGCGCGAGATCGGCCCGTTGAAACACAGCAACGTGCGGTTCTGGTCGAATCGCGCGCCCAACGCGTAAAGATCGGAGGCATTCATGGAGGGTACCGCCTTGATAACGATTATTCGAAACGGAAAGACAGCAAGGTGATGTCGTCGCGCTGGGGCCGGCCACCTTGGTACTCGGCGAGCGCCTGGCTGAACGCGGCCGCCTGTTCGGTTAACGGCCGGCGGGCGTGCGTCTTGAGCATGTCCGCAAAGCGCGTATTGCCAAAGCCGAACCCGTGCTCGCCGCCCGCCTGATCCAGAAAGCCGTCGGTCGCCAGGTAATACGTCCAGCCCGGCTCCATCTGCAACGTGTTGTTCTCGTAAACCCCCATACGCTTGTCGCCCAGCGCACGCCGGCCGCCGGGAACCTCGTGCAGGTTTTCGCCGTCACTTGCGTACAGGCTGATCTTCGCGCCTGCGTACAGCAGCCTGCCGGCTTGCCGGTCAATATATACCAGCCCCGCATCGGTATTGGTCGCCAGGGCCCGGGGCAGTTGCGCGTCGGCCAGCATGGCCCGGATGGCGTTGTCGGTACGCGTCAGAATGCCCGCGGGATCGCCGGGTCCAACCTCGGTGATCGCCAGATCGATTGCCGCACGCGCCAGCATCGTCATCAGCGCGCCGGGCACGCCGTGGCCCGCGCAGTCCATGATGCCCAGCAGGCAGTTGGCGCCGTCCTCGCGGAACACGTAGAAATCGCCGCCAACCACATCACGCGGCTTCCACAGCACGAAATGGTGGGCGCCCAGCGACTGCGTCAGCTGGCGGTCCGGCAGGATCGCGCGCTGGATCAGGCTGGCGTAGTCGATGGAGTCGCCGATCTTCTTGTGCGCCGCGGCCATGGCGCGGTTGGCGTCTTCCAGTTCCGAGGTGCGTTCGCGCACCTTGGTTTCCAGCTCGGCCGTGTGCTTGCGGACCTTGTCGGCCATCACGCCGAACGCGCGGCTCAGGTCGCCGATCTCGTCCTGGCCGCCCGGCGGCAGGCGCACGTCGTAGCTGCCGTCGGCGATTGCCCGCGCGGACTGCTGCAGGCGGCGCAAGGGGCGCAGCATCAGGCGCTCGATGGCGTAGCCGAAGCACAGCAGCATCGCGGCAAACAGCAGCACCAGGCCGATGGCCGCCGGCCACAGCCAGCCGGTGTCCAGCACCCGGGCCGCGCCCAGGTCGACCACGGTCAGGACGTGCCAGTGCAGCTCCGGCATGTACGCCACCGACACCAGCTGGCGCACGCCGTCCATCTTGACCCAGGCCGACTGCACCGACTGCGGATCCGCCTGCGCGGCATGCATGGCCGACAGCAGCTCGGCGCGGCCTTCGCCCTGATCCAGCAGGCTGAAGACCATGCCCTTGCCGCCCGCCCCGCCCGCGCCCGAGTTGTAGGCGATCAGCGCGGGGTTCATGTGCACCTGGATCGCGCCTTCCTCGTCCACGATGATGGGCGTGACCCCGGGCTGGCCGCTGTTCACGAATTCCTTCAGGAACCCGCCCACGTCCAGACCGGCCCCCGTCAGGCCCATGACCGTCTCGCCGTCGCGGATCTGTACGTTGATCCAGACCTTTGTGGTCTTGAGCTTCAGGTCCGGGTTGACGTTGATGTTGTAGCGGGCGGGCGACTTGATCGTGGCGTAGAACCAGCCGTCGTCGGCCGCGCTGGGGCTGAGCGTGTAGCGCGGCGTCTCCGACAGCGGCTTGTCGTCGTTGAAGTAGTAGTTGCCGGAACTGGCGCTGGCGATGAAGTACGCGCCGCCGAGCAGATCGCGCCGGTAGCCGTCGGCCTCGCGGAAGAACAGCTCGCGCGCGGCGGGATCGTTTTCATTGCGGAGCCAGCGGCGCGTGACTTCGCTGTCGGCCAGGCGCTGCGACAGCGCCAGTTCGCGCGACACCGGCGCCAGGATGCGCTGGCGGTTCAGTTGCGTGAAGTTGTCGGAAAAGGCGCGGCCAAAGTGCTCGCGGACGCCGTCCAGCACCTGCCAGCCAATCAGCGCGGCCGGCGCCAAGGCGACCAGGCACGCCAACAGCAGCGCCATCAGTGATTTCCTGCGCAATCCCCATTTCGCCATGCAAAGTCTTCCTGACAACTTGATGCGATGCCACGCGCGAAAAAGGGGACGCAGATAGGACGCGCTGACCTTACGAGGCGCCGTACCCGTTGCTTCGCCCCGCCTTTTGAGCCATGAGCCTGAACGCCGGCGCCCCGTGCGGGCAACCGGCGCGGCTAGTGTAGATGCCAGGGGGGTTTATTGATACAGGTGCAAACGTCTGGATGCGTTCGAGACACCTTAAGTTTCACCGCAGCAATATATATCGTGATTTATTGCGTTTTATATCAGCGGCTGTTACGTCTGGCAGGTCCGATTTGCAGCTTTATTACTACACGTTGGCTAGACGCCCAGATAGCGTTCCCAGAGGCTGCGGTCGGCGTCCAGGGCTTGCGAGTTGCCGGTCCACACCACTTTGCCGCGTTCCAGGATGACATGGCGATCGGCCAGGCTAAGTAACCTTTCGACATATTTGTCGATCACCAGGATGGTCTGGCCGGCCCGACGCAGACGCGCCAGGCAGTTCCAGATCTCTTCCCGGATTTTCGGTGCGAGCCCTTCGGTGGCTTCGTCCAGAATCAGCAGCCGGGGGTTGGTCACCAGCGCGCGGCCAATGGCCAGCATCTGCTGCTCACCGCCCGACAACTGGTTGCCCATGTTTCGGGCGCGTTCAGCCAGCCGGGGGAAGAGTTCGAAGACGCGATCGGGCGTCCACGGTTCGCCGATCTCCGGGTTGCGCCCAGCCACGAAGGCCGTCAGGTGTTCGCGCACCGTCAGATTGGGAAAGCACTGACGCCCTTCCGGGACGATGGCGACGCCGGCCCGCGCGATGCGGTCCGGACTCCATCCGCTGATGTCCTGCCCCGCGAAATGGATCTTGCCGCCGCGCAGCGGCAACTGGCCGAACAGCGTGCGCAGCAGCGTCGTCTTGCCCATGCCGTTGCGGCCCAGCAGCGTCACGACCTGCCCCGCGCCGATCTCCAGGTCCACGCCAAACAGCACCTGGCTGGCGCCGTAGCCGCTCTTGGCTGATTCGATGGTCAGCATCATGCGGTCTCCTCGTCGCCCAGGTAGGCCTGGCGCACTTCGGGGTTGGCGCGGATTTCATCCGGCGTGCCCGAGGCAATCACCCGCCCGTACACCAGCACGGACAGGCGGTCGGCCAGACGGAACACCGCCTGCATGTCGTGTTCAACCAGCAGCATGGCGGCGCGTCCCCGCAAGGATTCGATCAGTTCGGTCAGGCGGACGGTCTCGTCGGGCCCCATGCCTGCCATGGGTTCGTCCAACAGCAGCACCTTGGGCCGGGCGGCAAGCGCCAGCGCGAATTCCACCTTGCGCTGCTCGCCGTGCGGCAGCGTGCCCGCGGCGCGGTCCAGCAGGCTGGCATCGATGGCGCATTCGCGCGCCAGTTCGCGCGCCTGTTCGTACAGGGCGGATTCCGCGGCGCGCGGCTTCCAGAAGCGGAAGCTGCTGCCGGCGTGGGCCTGCACGGCAAGCACCAGGTTATCCAGCACGCTGGACTGCTTGAAGATGTTGGTGATCTGATAGGACCGCGACAGGCCCGCGGCCACGCGCTGGTGCGCGTTCATTGCGGTGACGTCGCGGCCGTCGACTTCCAGCGTGCCGGCGTCGGCGGACAGCGTGCCCGACAGCAGGTGGATCAACGTGGACTTGCCCGCGCCGTTGGGGCCGATCAGGGCATGGATCTCGCCCGGCGCCAGCGACAGCGATACGTTGTCGGTGGCCACCAGCGCACCAAAGCGCCGGACCAATCCGCGCGCCTGCATGGCGTGTGTCCCGCCTGCGGTGAGGCCAGTCGTGGCTCCAGTCGTGGCATTCATCGGATTGCTCATGAGCCCACCTTGCCAGATTGCGGCGCCGTGCGCCCGCTGAACAGCGGCCCGAACAGGCCGACCAGGCCGCGCGGCGCGCCAAACACCACGCAGAGCAGCAGCACGCCCAAAGGCAGGTGCCAGTATTCGGTCCACAGGCGCAGCACTTCTTCCAGCGTCAGCATCACGACCGCACCGGCCACGCCGCCATAGCGCAGGCCGATGCCGCCCACCAGCACCATGATCAGCAGATTGGCCGACTGGGTCCAATGCATCAGGCTGGGCGAAATGAAGAGATTGTGGTTGGCCAGCAGCGCGCCGGCCAGCCCGGCCGCCGCGCCGCTCAGCGTGAACGCCATCAGCTTGATGCGGTACACGGGATAGCCCATGGACTCCATACGCGATTCGTTCTCGCGGATGCCCTGCAGCGCCATGCCGAAGCGCGAGGCGACGACGTGACCGAAGGCCCACATCAGCAGCGCGAACAGGGCCAGCACCAGGTAATAGAAGCTGACATCGTGGGCCAGGTCGATGCCCGGCAGGGTGGAATATCCCGGCAGATTCAGGCCATCCTCACCGCCGTACTGGCGCAGCGAGATGAAGATGTAGAACAGCATCTGCGCGAACGCCAGCGTGATCATGATGAAGTACACGCCTCGTGTGCGCAGCGAGATCGCGCCCGTGATGCAGGCCAGCACGCCCGCCAGCAGCATGGCCACCGGCCAGGACACCAGCGCGGACGTGACGCCCGACATGGACAGGATGCCCACCGCATAGGCGCCCGCGCCGAAGAACGCCGCGTGACCCAAGGCCACCATGCCGCCATACCCCAGGATGAGGTTCAGGCTGGTTGCCGCCAGCGCGTAGATCAGCACGCGCCGCACGAAGGAAATGTAGAAGTCCAGGCCCAGCATGGGCGCGACCAGCGGGAACACCGCCAGCGCGGCCAGCAGGACCACGGTCCAGATCTTGGTTTTCATGGTCAGCCCCGCGCCGGAAAGAGGCCAGAGGGCCGGAACACCAGCACTGCCGCCATCAACACGTAGATGGCGATGGCCGCGAGCGTCGGACCGACGCTGGAGGCCACGGCCGGCGAAAACACCTGGCGCAGCAGCATCGGCAGGAACGCCCGGCCGGCGGTGTCGACCATGCCGACCAGAAGCGCGCCCACGAAGGCGCCCCGGATCGAGCCGATGCCGCCGATGACGATGCACACCAGCACCAGGATCAGGATTTCTTCGCCCATGCCCACCTGCACCGAGGTGATCGGCCCCAGCAGCGCACCCGCCACTGCGGCCAGCATGGCGCCCAGCACGAACACGCCCAGGAACAGCAGCGGCACGCGCACGCCCATCAGCGTGGCCATCTGGCGGTTCGACGCCCCGGCGCGCACCAGCACGCCGGCACGGGTCCGCGTCACGAACCAGTACAGGCCCGCGGCCGCGGCCACGCCGAAGACGATGATCATCAGGCGGTAGGCGGGATACATCAGGTCGGGCAACAGGCGCACGGGACCGGACAGCATCGCGGGCATGTTCAGCATGACCGGCGCCGGACCCCAGATCATCTTGACCAGGTCATTGGCGATAAGGATGACGGCGTAGGTGCCCAGCACCTGGGCCAGGTGGTCGCGCAGCGCCAGGCGGCGGATGAGCGAGAGCTCCAGCACGATGCCGACGATGCCGGTGGCAACCGCCGCCACAAGAACCGCGGCGGTGAACGAGCCGGTGCGTTGCATGGTTTCGGCGGCGACATAGGCGCCAGCCATATAGAGCGAGCCGTGAGCCAGATTCATGATGTCCATGATCCCGAACACCAGGGTCAGCCCGGCCGCAATCAGAAACAACATCAACCCAAACTGCAGACCGTTCAGCAATTGCTCGACGATCAGCGTAAACGTCATGAAAACTTCCCCCTTGCCGCGCGCCGCCGATGGGCCCCGCGATCAATTCACCAAAGCTATCCCACCTGCATCAGCGACGCATCCCCGCGCCCAAGCCGCCGCCCCCAATCGGGGTCGCGCGGATCCGGCTTCGCCGGTCCGCTGCGACGCCCCCTGGGGGGAAGCGCGCAGCGCTTCGGGGGGATCAGAGCTTGCAGTCGCCTACGTACACGTCCTGGTACTTGTCGAACACCTTGCCCACCAGCTTGTTGGTGATGCGGCCGCTGCCGTCTTTCTCGACGACGCGCAGGTAGTAGGCCTGGATCGGGTAGTGGTTCTTGCCGTAGGTGAAGCTGCCGCGCACCGAGGGATAGTCGGCCTTTTCCAGCGCCTTCACGATGGCTTCACGGTCGGTGGCCTTGCCGCCGGCCTGCTTGACGGCGGCGTCCATGGCCATGATCACGTCGTACGCCTGGGCGGCGTACACCGACGGGTAACGGCCGTTGTATTCCTTGCGGAAAGCCTCGACGAAGGCCTTGTTCTGCGGCACGTCCAGGTCATGCGCCCATTGCGCCGTGTTGTACATGCCCAGCATGGGGTCGCCCACGGCCTGTATCACGTCCTCGTCGGCCGAGAAGCCCGGGCCGATCAGCTTGACGTTCTGCGACAGGCCGGCGGACACGAACTGCTTGACGAAGTTGATGCCCATGCCGCCCGGCAGGAAGATGTAGACGGCGTCCGGCTTGGCGGCGCGGATCTGCGCGATCTCGGCGGCGTAGTCGATCTGGCCGAGCTTGGTGTAGACCTCGTCGCCCGGGGCGGTCTTGTAGCCGCGCTTGAAGCCGGTCAGCGCATCCTTGCCGGCCGGGTAGTCCGGGGCCATGATGAACATCTTCTTGAAGCCGCGGTCGGCCGCGACCTTGCCGGCCGCTTCGTGGAAGGCGTCGTTCTGGTACGACGTGCCGAACCAATAGTTGTTGCACTGGGCGCCGGCGAACTGGCTGGGGCCGGGGTTGTTGGACAGGTAGGGCACCTTCGCGGCGAACAGCGCGGGGCCGACGGCCAGCGCCACGTTCGAGCCGATGGGCCCCGTGAAGAAGTCGACCTTTTCGCGCTGGATGTAGCGCGTGACGAGCTGGCGGGCCTGGTCCGGATTGCCGCCCATGTCGGTTTGCAGGAATTCCGCGGGCTGGCCGCCCAGCTTGCTGCCCAGTTGCTTGATGGCCAGGTTGAAGCCGTCGCGGGCTTCGGCGCCCAGCGCCGAGAACGGGCCCGAGATGTCGTTGGCGATGCCGACCTTGACGGTGTCGGCCTGTGCCAGGGCCGGAATCAGGGCGGCGGCAGCCAGGAAGGAAGTGATCAAACGCATGGTGGTGTGCTCCGTGCGCGAGCCCGCGCAGAGGGTGTTCTTTTTGAAAGTGCGATGCGAAAGACTTCTATGCCCGGGCCGTTGGCGCCAATGTCGTCACCGTCAGGTCCAAGCCTGCAGAACGGATTGCTCTGCAACGCCCCAATTCCCTCATGCAGCACAGGGAAAACTGGCGTGGTTCATAGTTTAGGTTTAAAGTAATCGGCAAAACAAGTCTAGGGTTTTTACCACCTGCCGCCATGGTCACCCTCTACCGCAACTACGATCGCGCCGAACTGGACCTCCAGTACAACGCTCGCGCGACAGTACCCGACATCCAACCGATACTCAAGAAATACGCCGAGGACAGCGCCACGGCGCGCAGCACGCTGGAATGCGCGCTGGACGTGCCTTTTGGCGATCATCCGGATGAACTGCTGGACATATTTCCAGCCGCGGCCGGCAAGTCCGGCGCGCCCGTCTTCGTGTTCATCCACGGCGGCTACTGGCGACTCTTGTCCAAAAACGAATCCAGCAACATGGCGCCCGCGTTCACGCGGGCGGGCGCGGTGGTGGTGTCGGTGAATTATTCGCTGGCCCCCGCCGTCACGCTGGACCGTATCGTGGACCAGAACCGGCGCGCGCTGGCCTGGATTCACCACCACATCGCCGAGTACGGCGGCGACCCGTCGCGCATCCACATCTGCGGCAGCTCGGCGGGCGGCCATCTGGTCGGCGCGCTGCTCGCCGGCGGCTGGCATGCCGGTTATGACGTGCCGCCCGGCGTGGTCAGAGGCGCCGCGCCCCTGTCGGGCCTGTTCGACCTGCGCCCGCTGGTGCACACCCACATCAACGAATGGATGCGCATGAGCGAAGCCGATGCCATCCGCAACAGCCCCGCCTTGCATTTGCCGCAGGCGGGCTGCCCGCTGGTGGTCAGCTACGGAGAATCCGAAACCGACGAATTCAAGCGCCAGAGCGATGATTATCTGGCCGCATGGCGGGCGCGCGGTTTTCCCGGTAGGTATGTACCAATGCCGGGGACCAATCATTTTGATATTGTCCTGACGCTCAACGATCCGAACAGCCCGCTGACCCAAGCCATCTTCGAACAGATGGGTCTGGCGCCCTCTTCACCCCCGCATTCCCGGTAATCTTCCGAGCCATGACCGATACCCCCGACCTGGAATCCCGCGCCGCGCCCGACGACCATCACGCGCTGCGCCTGTGGCTGCGCATGCTGACCTGCGCCAACCTCATCGAAGGCGAGATCCGCAGCCGCCTGCGCAACGACTTCGACACCACCCTGCCGCGTTTCGACCTGATGGCGCAGTTGCAGCGCGCGCCCAAGGGCATGAAGATGGGCGAGCTGTCGCGCCACATGATGGTCACCAACGGCAATATCACCGGGATCACCGACCAGCTCGAAAAAGAAGGCCTGGTGGTGCGGACCAAGGTCGAGTCCGACCGCCGCAGCTCGCTCATCAAGCTGACGCCGCAAGGCAAGAAGAGCTTTGCGCGCATGGCCCGCGCCCACGAAAACTGGGTCAAGTCCATGTTTGCCGAACTGCCCGAGGCCAGCCGCAACGCCCTGTTCCAGGCGCTGGGCGAACTGAAGCTGCAGGTGGTGGCCACGCGCTCGGCGGCGGCCCGCGACTGAGGGCGGACCAGGACTTTTTCGCGACGGTCCGGCCTGCCGGATTGGCGCATAATTGCCGCCATGATTCCGGTTTCTCTTCCTGGCGGTAATTTCTATGTGCTGATGGCGGCTTCGCTCGCCTGCCTCGCCACGCTGTTCACCTGGCTGGCCGCCCTGGCCACCTCGCCCGGCGCGCGAGACTGGCTGTCCGGCCACCGGCGCGCCGGCACCGTCCTGATGGCCGTGCTGGCCGTCATCGGCGCCATCTTCCCGTATCAGCAGTTCAGCCAGTGGTTCTCGGTCCAGCGCGAAGCGCAGGCCGACGACGCGCGCAAGACCGTGCTGTCACAACCCACGCAACTGGCCGGCGTCCAGATGCCCACCGGCACCACGCTTCGGCTTGCCACGCCCGGTGAACTGGCATCGTTCGACCGGGCCGTCTTTCCCGAAACCCACCCGGCAGACATTAACGGCGTCGCCGCGACGCGCCTGTTCCGTTACCCCGCCACGCCCAAGCAGCCCGAAACCCTGTCCGCCGAGATCGCGCGGGACCAGGCGCTGGAAGGCTGGCTCTGCGCGCACGGTCATCGCATCGAATTCGTGGTGCAAGGCGGGCATCCGCAGTTTTCCAGCTGCCACCTTGCCATCGGCAATACGCTGGACCAGCAACCGGTGCCTGCGGGTGCCTGGCTGAAGGTCGACCCCGCCGCGCGCGGCACGCCGCTGGACAAGACCGGCACGGCGCCCCGCTGGCTGCTGCGCACCGAAGGCAGCGACGCTCTGACCGTCGCCGGGATTCCCTTGCTGAAGGTCGACCTGCAACTGGACGCGCAGCGCCGGATGCTGGGCTTCGAGGGTCTGGCGGCGCGCGACACCGTCCTGGGCGAAATGACCTACCCGCCGGGCACGCGCGTTCTGGCCGCCAACCCGCGCCTGCAGGGCGCGCAGCCCGGCGATCTGCTGTTCTCGCCGTCCCGCGGGCGCTCGGCGCGCCGGGCCGGCGGCGAAGACGTTCCGGCCGGCAAGTCGGTGCTGCAGGCGCCCGACGGCACGGTGCGCAGCGTGCTGAGCAACCGCGAAGCCGGCGTGCTGGACGTGGCCGCCATGCGCATGGCTCCCTGAGGCCGGCACACCCCTCGGGTTGCCGAGGGGGCCGGCCACCCCCACCGGATCCGGTGGGATAATACGAACCTTTCCCGCGCGCCGCCGTGCCTGGCGGCGGTTCCGTCCCGCTCACACCAAGAGACGAAGTCATGGCCGTTAATCTGCAGATCCCCTCCGAGTCCGAAATTTTTCCTGTTGCCGGCGTAGAAATCGGCGTCACCGAGGCCGGCATCCGCAAGGCCAACCGGCGCGACCTGACGGTGTTCCGTTTGGCCGAAGGCACCAGCGTGGCGGGCGTTTTCACGCGCAACCGCTTCTGCGCCGCCCCGGTGCAGGTCTGCCAGGCCCACCTGGCCGCCGGCGGCCCGATCAGCGCGCTGGTCATCAACACGGGCAACGCCAACGCCGGCACCGGCGAAGAAGGCCTGAAAAAAGCCAAGGACACGTGCGACGCGCTGGGCAAGCTGCTGGGCGTGCCTGCCTCCCAGATCCTGCCGTTCTCCACCGGCGTCATCCTGGAACCCCTGCCGCTCGACCGCCTGGTCGCCGGCCTGCCCGCCGCCATCGCCGACCTGGCCGCCGACCACTGGTCCAGCGCCGCCCACGGCATCATGACCACCGACACGCTGCCCAAGATTTCGTCCGCCAAGGTGCAGATCGATGGCAAGACGGTCACCTTCACCGGCATCAGCAAGGGCGCGGGCATGATCCGTCCCAACATGGCCACCATGCTCAGCTTCCTGGCCACCGATGCCGGCATTGCCCAGCCGCTCCTGCGCAAGCTGGCCGTGGAAATCGCCGATGCCTCGTTCAACCGCATCACGGTCGACGGCGACACCTCCACCAATGACTCCTTCATCATCGCCGCCACCGGCAAGTCGGGCGTCAACGTCAACAGCGAATCCGACGCCGCCTACGCCGCCGTGCGCGAGGCCCTGACCGCCGCCGCGCTGGAACTGGCCACCAAGATCGTGCGCGACGCCGAAGGCGCCACCAAGTTCATGACGATCCGCGTCGAAGAAGCCGGCAGCACCGAAGAAGCCCTGAAGGTCGCGTATGCCGTGGCGCACTCGCCGCTGGTCAAGACCGCGTTCTTCGCATCCGACCCCAACCTGGGCCGCATCCTGGCCGCGGTCGGCTACGCCGGCATCGACGACCTGGACGTGTCCAACATCCGCCTGTGGCTGGACGACGTGCTGGTTGCCAAGAACGGCGGCCGCAACCCCGACTACCAGGAAGCCGACGGCCAGCGCGTGATGAAGCAGGCCGAGATCTCGGTGCGCATCGCGCTGGGCCGCGGCCAGGTCAGCGACACGGTCTACACCTGCGACTTCTCGCACGAGTACGTGTCGATCAACGCCGACTACCGTTCCTGATCGACCATGACGGCTACCGAGTTCACCACGCTGATCCAGCGCGCCGAACGCGTGCTGGCGCAGCTGGAGGCCTTCCTGCCTCCCGCCCCGCCCGATATCGACTGGACCGCCCACGCGTTCCGCTGGCGCAAGCGCGGCGCGCGCGGCTGGCTGGACGCCGTGCGCCACGTGGCGCGCATCGACATGCAGGACCTGCAGCACATCGAGCGCCAGAAGGCCACCATCGACCGCAACACGCTGCAGTTCCTTGAAAAGAAGCCCGCCAACAACGTGCTCATGACCGGCGCCCGCGGCACCGGCAAGAGCTCGCTGGTCAAAGCCATGCTGGCCGCCTACGGCGACCGCGGCCTGCGCCTGATCGAAGTTGACAAGTCCGACCTCGGCGACCTGGCCGACATCGTCGAACTGGTGGCGGCGCGGCCCGAGCGCTTCATCGTGTTCTGCGACGACCTGTCCTTTGAAGAAGGCGAGGCCGGCTACAAGGCGCTCAAATCGGTGCTGGACGGATCGGTGTCGGCCTCGGGCGACAACGTCCTCATCTACGCCACGTCCAACCGGCGCCATCTGATGCCGGAATACATGAGCGAAAACCTGCAGGCCAAGCACCAGCCCGACGGCGAGATCCACCCCGGCGAAACCGTCGAGGAAAAGATCTCGCTGTCCGAGCGCTTCGGTCTGTGGCTGTCGTTCTACCCGTTCAAGCAGGACGACTACCTGGACATCGTGTATCACTGGCTGCGCGAGCTGGGCTGCCCTGAGCAGCACATCGAACCCTCGCGCACCGAGGCGCTGCAATGGACCATCGAGCGCGGCTCGCGTTCGGGCCGCGTGGCCTATCAGTTCGCACGCGACTGGGCGGCCCGCCATGTCTGAAAAGATCGTCGACGTCGCCGCCGGCCTGATCCTGCGCCCGGACGGCAAGCTTCTGCTGGGCCAGCGGCCCGAAGGCAAGCCCTGGTCCGGCTGGTGGGAACTGCCGGGCGGCAAGCTCGAACCCGGCGAGACCGTGCTGCAGGCGCTGGCCCGCGAGCTTCAAGAAGAAATCGGCATCCGCGTCACGCAGTCGCGCCCGTGGGTCACGTACGTGCATGCCTACCCGCACACTACGGTGCGCCTGGCCTTCTGCCACGTCACCGGCTGGGAAGGCGAGCCGCAAAGCCTGGAAAATCAGCGGCTCGAATGGGTGGATCCGGCCAATGCGGCCTCGGTGGGCGACCTGCTGCCCGCCACCCTGCCTCCGCTGCGCTGGCTGCAATTGCCCACCACCTACGGCATCAGCGCCATTGGCTCGCGCGCGGGCATCGCGCCGTTCCTCGGCCGCCTGGACGCCGCGCTGGCGCGTGGCGCGAAGCTGGTGCAGTTCCGTGAACCACAATGGCCGGACGGCGTGGGCGCCAGTTCGCTGCACGAAGTGCTGCAACAGGTCATCAAGCGCTGCCGCGCCGCTGGCGCGCGCGTGCTGGTCAACAGCATCCATCCCGTTGCATGGTGGAAAGAAGCCGACGGCGTGCACCTGCGCACGGCAGACGCGCTGCGCCTGACCGCCCGTCCGGAATTGCCCCGCAATGCGCTGGTCGGCGTCTCCGCGCATGACAACGCCCAGGTCGTCCACGCCCGCGAACTGGGCGCGGACTTCGCCGTGCTGGGCCCCGTGCTGGAAACGCCCAGCCATCCCGGCGCGCCGACGCTGGGCTGGGAAGGGTTTGTGGAAGGCAACCGGGATGCCGGCATACCGGTGTTCGCGCTGGGAGGCCAATCCACCCAGACCGTCTCGCAAGCCTTGCGCCACGGCGCGCACGGCATCGCCGGGATCCGCGGCGTGCTCTGACGCGCATCGCACTTCGCCTGGCCGTCCGACGGCCCATGCCCCGCATGGGCCGTTTTGTTTTTGACTCGCGCGGGAAAGCGCGCATAGACCAAACCCCCGCGCCGATGCACCCTACATGCCGAGACCGGCCGCCATCACGCGGACGGGGTTGCATGCGCCTGGCGGACAGACGCATGGCATCGCATCGAGGGAATCCATGTCTGACATCGCATTTGCCACCCTGGCCGATCTGGCGGATGGCCTGGCGCAAGGCCGCTACAGCTCAGTGGAATTGACGCGCCACTTCCTGGACCGCATCGACCGGGCAAATCCCACACTGGGCGCTTTCATCAGCGTGGACAACGCGGGTGCACTGCGGCTGGCCGAAGCCTCCGACGCGCGGCGGCGCGCGGGCTACGGGCTGCTCAGCCCGCTGGACGGCGTGCCGGTGGCGGTCAAGGATTTGTGCGACATCCAGGGCCACATCACCACGGCGGGGTCCGAGGCCTGGCGCGAACGCCGCAGCGGCGTCACCGCCACCGCAGTCACGCGGCTGCTGGACGCGGGGATGGTGATGCTGGGCAAGACCCATATGGTGGAATTCGCCTTCGGCGGCTGGGGCACGAATCCTGTCATGGGCACGCCGCGCAATCCCTGGGACCTGGAGCGTGCGCGCGTGCCCGGCGGCTCATCCAGCGGATCCGGCGTCGCCGTGGCGGCCGGCCTGGCGCCTGCGGCCCTGGGATCGGACACCGGTGGATCGGTCCGGATCCCGGCCGCCCTGAACGGCATCACAGGCCTGAAGACCACGCGCGGTCTCATCAGCCTGCACGGCGCGGTGGCGCTGTCGACCACGCTGGACACCTTGGGCCCGCTGACCCGCGACGCCCGCGACGCGATGCTGCTGACCGCACTGATGGCCGGCCACGACACTCAGGACCCGTTGACGTTCGGCATCCCCGCGTTCGACTACCGGGAGCCGGCCGGCGGCGCGCAGCCTCTGCGCGGCGTACGCATCGCGGTGATGCCGACGGCACAGCATCCCATCGCCGTGGACGCCGACGCGCTGTCGGCGCTGGACGACGCGCGCCGCGTGCTGGCCGCGCTGGGTGCGGATGTGGCAGAGACGCCCCTTCCCTTCGACTTTCGCGAGATGATGCAGCGCAACGGCCAGATCATCTCGGCCGAAGCCTACGCGTTGCATCGCGGCTACATCGAGGACCCTGCCAAGCCCATCGGCCAGTATGTGCGCGCGCGCGTGCTGTCGGGCAAGGGGATCTCGGCCGCCGACTACATCGCGGCGTTGCAGGCGCACGCGCAGGCGCGCCGCGACTGGGTGGACTGGATGCAGGAGTTCGACGCCGTGCTCACGCCAGCCGCCCCGTTCGGCGCGCGTCCTCTGACCGAGGTGGACGAAGCGGCCACTCCGCTTGCGGCGTTCACCCGCCCGGGCAATTACATGAATGCATCCGGGTTGGCGCTGCCCGCGGGCTTCACCAGCGACGGCTTGCCGCTAGGCGTGCAGTTGCTGGGCAAGCCCAACGCGGAAGGCGTGCTGGGCAAGATCGGCATCGCATTCCAGGCGGTCACCGAATGGCACCGCCAGCGGCCGGATCTGAAGGCGGTTGGCTTGTAAGGCCACGGCCTGGCGCAGGGGCGCCGGCCCCGCGCGTGGTTACTGCGCCGGCGTTTGCGCGGCAGGTGTTTGCGCGGCGGACGTCTGCGTCACGGCCGGCCCGGCGCCGCCAGCACGCGCCGTCTCGACCGGCAGTCCTTCCCAACCGCCACCCAGCGCAACGATCAGATTGACGCTGGCCACCAGCCGGTTGCCCAACAGGCTCAGCGCATTGCGCTCGCTGCTGAGCGCCGTGGCGTCCACCACGGCCACGCTCAGGTAGTCGACCAAGCCCGCCTTGTACTGGTTCTGGATCAGGCGCAACGATTCGCGCGCCGATTCCAGCGCGCGGCGCTGCACGATCTGCTCCTGCTCCATCACGCGAAGCTGGATCAGGTAGTCCTCGACCTCGCGCAGACCGGTCAACGCCGCCTGGCGATAAGCCGCAGCCTGCGAGTCGTACGAGGCGCGGGCCTGCTCGACCTGGGCGTCGCGCGCGCCGCCGTCGAAGATCGTCAGCGCCAGGGCCGGCCCCAGCGACCAGAAACGGGCGGGCGCCGTCAGCAACTCAGCGAACTCGCCATTGCGAAAACCGCCGTCGGCCGACAGCGTCAGGCTGGGGAACCACGCGGCCTGCGCCACGCCGATCTGCGCGTTGGCGGCCGCGGCGCGGCGTTCGGCGGCGGCCACGTCGGGACGGCGCTCGAGCAGCTCGGAGGGCAGGCCAACCGGAATCTGCGGAAGCCGCAACGTGAACACCGCAGGCGGCAGGCTGAACTGCGAGGGCGCCTGCCCCATCAGCACCGCGATCGCGTGCTCGTACTGACCGCGCTGCCAATCCAGGTCGATGGACTGCGCGCGGGTGCTTTCAAGCTGCGTGCGCGCGACGGCCACGTCGGCCTGTCCCGCGACGCCGACTTCGTAGCGGTTCTGCGTGAGCTGCAATGACTTTTCGTACGCGGCCACGGTGGCGTCGAGCAGGCGCTTCTGTTCGTCCAGCACGCGCAGTTGCAGATAGGTTTGCACCAGCGCGGCCTGCGCGCTCAGGCGGGTCGCGCCCAGGTCGGCCAGGCTGGCGGCGGCGCTGGCTTCAGAGGACTCGACGCTGCGGCGCACCCGGCCCCAGACGTCCAGTTCCCAGCTGACGCTGCCGGTCAGCGAATACTGGTTGGACACGTTGCTGCCGGAACCCGTCGACGAACCGCTCTGCCCGCCGTTGCCGCCTCGGGTCATGCCCGCCCCCGCGCCCACGGTGGGGTAGAAGCCCGAACGCGCGCCGCGCACCAGACCCAGCGCCTGACGGTAGTTCGCCTCGGCCTGCGCGATGGTCTGGTTGGACGTGTTCAGCCGGTCCACCAAGCCATTGAGCGTGGGGTCGTCATAGACCTTCCACCACGCGCCGCGGTCGGCGTCGGCGCGCGGCTGGGCCGGCTTCCAGCCGGGCACCTCGACCTGGCCTTCCTTGTAGGCCGCGCCCACGTCCAGCGCCGGGCGCTGATAGTCGGGCCCGACCGCGCAGGCGCCCAGCAGCGCGCAAAGCGCGAGCGTGGCCGCGGTGCGGGCAAGAGTGGCGAAGGAATACGGCTTGGTACGGATCATGTGTGTTCTATGGAAGCGGAATTCCCGCCCCGCGAGGCGCGCCGGCGCGCGGCCCACAGGCGGAAGCGGTCCAGATAAAGATAGACCACGGGCGTGGTGTACAGCGTGAGGATCTGGCTCAGCACCAGGCCGCCCACGATGGTAATGCCAAGCGGCTGGCGCATCTCGACGCCGGCGCCGGTGGCCAGCACCAGCGGCAGCGCACCGAAGATGGCCGCCATCGTCGTCATCATGATGGGACGGAACCGCGTGAGGCACGCCTGAAAGATCGCGTCACGCGGCGTCATGCCGTGGTGGCGTTGGGCGTCCAGCGCAAAATCCACCATCATGATCGCGTTCTTCTTGACGATGCCGATCAAGAGGAACACGCCGATCAGCGCAATCAGCGTGAAGTCGTATCGCACCAGCAGCAGGGCCAGCAGCGCGCCCAGGCCAGCCGACGGCAGCGTGGACAGGATGGTGAGCGGGTGGATGAAGCTTTCGTACAGAATGCCCAGCACGATGTACATGGTGACCAGCGCGGCCAGGATCAGCCAGGGTTGCTGCGCCAGCGTCTGCTGCAACGCGGCGGCGGTGCCCTGAAAGCCCGCCTGGATCTGGTCAGATGGCAAGCCCAGGCGCGCCACGGCATTGTCGATCGCGGTGGTCGCCTGCCCCAGCGACACGCCGGGTGCCAGGCTGAACGAGATGGTGTCGGCCACGAACAGGCCCTGGTGACTCACGCTGAGCGGCGCGTTCGCGTTTTCAAGCTTGGTGAACGCCGACAGCGGCACGCGGGCGCCGTCCGCGGTGATGACCTCGACCTGGCGCAGCGATTCGATGTCCTGCGCGAACTTCGGGTCCACGCCCAGCACCACGTGATACTGGTTGAGCGGCCCGTACATGACCGACACCTGGCGCTGGCTGAACGAGTTGTTCAGCACCGTGGAAATGGTGGCCATACTGATGCCCAGCCGCGTCGCGGCTTCGCGGTCGATGACCAGGTTGATCTCGCGGCCGCGGTCCTCGACGTCGGCGTCCACGTCGGTGATCTCCGGAATCTTGGCCATCGCCTGCTGCACCTTGGGCATCCACGTGCGCAGCAGTTGCAGATCGCCCGACATCAGCGTGTAGTCGTACGAACCCTGGCTTTGGCGGCCACCGATGCGGATGTCCTGCTGCGACACGAGGAACAGGCGCGCGCCGGGCATGTTCTGCAGCTTGGCGCGCAGGCGATTGATGACGACGTCGGCCGAAACCTTGCGCTCGCCCAGCGGCTTGAGCTGGATCTGCATGAAGCTGCTGTTGCTGCCGCCGCGCCCGCCCGCGTATCCGGTCATGCTTTGCACGGCCGGATCGTCCAGCACCACCTTGCGCAGCGCTTCAAGCTTGGGCAGCGTGGCCTGGAACGACGTGCCCTGGTCGACACGGAAAAAGCCCAGCAGCTGACCCGTGTCCTGCTGCGGGAAAAAGCCCTTGGGCACCACGGTGTACAGATAGACGTTCAGGCCCACGGCGATCGCCAGCGTCAGCATCATCAGGCGGCCGTGCGCCAGCGCCCAACCCAGCGAGCGGCGATAGCCGTCCTGCATGGACTGAAAGCCGCGCTCGGTCCAGCGCGCCAGCCGGCCCGGCGGCTTGGGGTCCTTGGGTTCGGGCCGCAGCAGGCGCGCGCACATCATGGGCGTGAGCGTCAGCGACACCACCAGCGACACCAGGATGGCGGCGGACAAGGTGACGGCAAACTCGCGGAACAGACGCCCCACCACCCCGCCCATCAGCAGGATGGGGATGAACACCGCCACCAGCGACAGGCTCATCGACAGCACCGTGAAACCGACCTCGCGCGAGCCGCGCAAGGCGGCGCGCATCGGCGACATGCCGTTCTCGACATGGCGCATGATGTTTTCAAGCACCACGATCGCGTCGTCCACCACGAAACCCGTGGCGACGATCAGCGCCATCAGCGAGATGGTGTTCAGCGTGTAGCCGCACAGGTACATGATGCAGAACGTGCCGATCAGCGACACCGGCACCGCGACGCTGGGAATGATGGCCGCGCGCCAGCGCCGCAGGAACAGCAGCACCACCAGCACCACCAGCCCGACGGCGATGATGAGCGTCAGCTCGGCCTCGTGCAGCGACGCGCGGATGCTGGGTGTGCGGTCCTGCGCGACCGTCATGTTGACGTCGGCGGGCATCAGCGCCTGCAGCACGGGCAACTGCGCGCGCACGGCGTCCACGGCTTCGATGATGTTGGCGTCGGCCTGCCGCCGCACGACCATCAGGATCGCGTTGCGGTCGTTGAAGAAGCCGGTCTGATACAGGTCTTCGACCGAGTCTTCCACCTTGGCCACATCGGACACGCGCACCGGCCGGCCGTCGCGCCAGGCGACGATCAGCGGCCGGTATTCCTCGGCCCGGCTGAGCTGGTCGCTGACCATGATCTGCCAGTGGTAGCGGTCGTTTTCAAGCACGCCCTTGGGGCGGTTGGCATTGGCGTTGGCCAGCGTGGCGCGCAGTTCGTCCAGCGACACGCCCTGGTTGGCCAGCGCCCCAGGCAGCACCGTCACGCGCACCGCCGGCAGCGAGCTGCCGCCCACCGTGACCTCGCCCACCCCGTCCACCTGCGACAGCTTCTGCGCCACGATGGTGGAGGCCAGGTCGTACAGCTGGCCCTGGCTGAGCGTGTCGGACGTCAGCGCCAGCGTCAAGATCGGCGCGTCCGACGGATTGGACTTGTTATAGGTGGGATTGCTGCGCAGGCCGGTCGGCAAAAGCGAACGCGCCGCGTTGATCGCGGCCTGCACGTCGCGCGCCGCGCCATTGATGTCGCGCGACAGGTCGAACTGCAGCGTGATGCGCGTGGAGCCCTGCGAGCTGCGCGAGGTCATTTCCGTGACGCCCGCAATGCTGCCCAGCGAGCGTTCCAGCGGCGTGGCGACGCTGGAGGCCATGGTCTCGGGACTGGCGCCCGGCAGGCTGGCCGACACGGAAATAGTGGGGATGTCCACCTGCGGCAGCGGCGCCACGGGCAACAGAAAGAACGCAAGCATGCCGGCCATTACGACCGCCAGGCTCAGCAGCGTGGTCGCCACCGGCCGGACGATGAAGGGGGCCGACAGAATCATCGCGCGTCTCCGGCGGACGGCGCGCCCGCGCCGCGCCAACGGCGGGACATGCGATCGAACATCAGGTAGATGACCGGCGTGGTGAACAGCGTCAGCACCTGCGACAACAGCAGGCCGCCGACCATCACCAGGCCCAGGGGCTGGCGCAGTTCAGCGCCGGTGCCGGTGGACAGCATCAGCGGCAAGGCGCCGAACAGCGCGGCCAGCGTGGTCATCAGGATGGGCCGGAAGCGCAGCAGCGCGGCCTCGTGGATGGCCTCGCGCGGCGCGAGTCCCCGCTTGCGTTCGGCGTCCAGCGCGAAGTCGATCATCATGATCGCGTTCTTCTTGACGATGCCGATCAGCAGGATGATCCCGATGATGCCGATCATGTCCAGTTCCGTGCCGCTGATCAGCAGCGCCAGCAACGCCCCCACGCCCGCAGACGGCAGCGTGGACAGGATGGTGATGGGGTGGATGTAGCTTTCATAGAGCACGCCCAGCACGATGTACATCGTGACCACGGCCGCCAGAATCAGCCACAGCGTGCTGGACAGCGAATTCTGGAACGCCAGCGCCGCGCCCTGGAAGCGGGTTTCGACACTGGACGGCATGCCGATTTCGGCTTCGGCCGCCTTGATGTTTTCCACAGCGTCGGACAACGAGGCGCCGGGCGCCAGGTTGAACGACACGGTCACCATCGGGAACTGGTCGAGCCGGTTCACGGCCAGCACCGTCCGGCCTTCGCTGATGTGCGCGACCGACGACAGCGGCACCTGCGCGCCCGTGGACGTGGGCACGTGGATCTGCCCCAGCGCGCTGGGCGACATCTGGAACTGCGGCAGGACTTCGAGCACCACGCGGTACTGGTTGGACTGCGTGAAGATCGTGGAGATCAGCCGCTGGCCGAAGGCGTTGTACAGCGTCTCGTCGATGACGGCGGCGGTGATGCCCAGCCGCGAGGCCGCGTCGCGGTCGATCTCCACCCACGTCTGCAGGCCGTCGTCCTGCAGGTCGTCGGCCACGTCCATCAGGCCCGGCACGGCGCGCAGACGCTCGACCAGCTTGGGCGTCCATTCGCTCAGCACCTTCAGGTCGGGGTTGGACAGCGTCATCTGGTACTGCGTGCGGCTGACGCGGTCTTCGATGGTCAGGTCCTGCACCGGCTGCATGTAGACGGTCAGGCCGTCCTGCTTGTTCAGGCTTTCCTGCAGGCGGGCCATGACGGTGCGCAGGTCGCCGTTGCGCTCGGCCTGGGGCTTGAGCGAAATCTGCATGCGGCCGGCGCTGAGCGTGGCGTTGCTGCCGTCCACCCCGATGAAGGACGACACGGCCTGCACGTCGGGATCGTCCAGCACCAGGCGGGCGGCCGCCTGCTGGCGCTGGGACATGGCGGTGAACGAAATGGACTGCGGCGCCTGCGTGATGGCCTGGATGAGGCCGGTGTCCTGCTGCGGGAAGAAGCCTTTGGGCACCACCAAGTAAAGCAGCACGGTCAGCGCAAAGGTGGCCACCGCCACGATCAGCGTCAGCGTTTGATGGCGCAGCACGACCTGCAGCATGCGGTCATAGCCGGCGATGATGCGGTCGATGAAGGCGCCCGTGGCCTGATGAAAACGCCCGTGCTTCGTTTCGGATTCGGCGCGCAGTAGGCGCGCGCACATCATCGGGGTCAGCGTCAGCGACACCACCAGCGAAATCAGGATGGCCACCGCCAGCGTGATCGCGAACTCGCGGAACAGCCGGCCCACGACCTCCGTCATGAACAGCAGCGGAATCAGCACGGCGATCAGCGACAGGGTCAGCGAGATCAGCGTGAAGCCGATCTGCGACGCGCCTTTCAGCGCGGCCTGCATCGGCTTTTCGCCTTCTTCGATGTGGCGGGCGATGTTCTCGATCATGACGATGGCGTCGTCCACCACGAAGCCGGTGGCAATGGTCAGCGCCATCAGCGTCAGGTTGTTGATGGAGAATCCGGACAGATACATGATCCCGAACGTGCCCACCAGCGACAGCGGCACGACGACGCTGGGAATCAGCGTGGCCGTCAGGCTGCGAAGGAAGATGAACGTGACCATGACCACCAGCCCGACAGCCAGCAGCATTTCAAACTGCACGTCGGCGACCGAGTCGCGGATGGTCTGCGTGCGGTCCGACACCACCGTCACGTCCAGCGTGGCGGGCAGCGCGGCGCGCAACTGCGGCATCAGCGCCTGGATACGGTCGACCACGTCGATTACGTTGGCGCCGGGCTGGCGCTGGATGTTCAACAGGATGGCGGGTTTGTCGCCGGCCCACGCGGCCTGGCGGGTGTCTTCGGCGCCTTCCACCGCGCGCGCCACGTCGGCCAGCCGCAACGGCGCACCGTTCTTGTACGCGATGATCAGGCTGTTGTAGTCGGTGGGCGACTTGAGCTGGTCGTTGGCGTTGATGGTGGTGGAGCGCTGCGGACCGTCCAGGTTGCCCTTGGGCTGGTTGACGTTGGCGCCGACGATGGCGGTGCGCAGGTCGGCCAGCGACAGGCCATTGGCTGCCAGCGCCTGCGGATTCACCTGGACCCGCACGGCCGGGCGCTGCCCGCCCGCCACGCTGACCAGACCCACGCCCGGAATCTGCGACAGCCGCTGCGCCACGCGCGTGTCGACCAGATCGCGCACCTGCGGCAGCGGCATGGTGGGCGACGTGATCGCCAGCGTCAGCACCGCCGCGTCGGCCGGATTGACCTTGTTGTAGGTGGGCGGCACCGGAAGGTCGGACGGCAGCAGGTTCGACGCGGCGTTGATGGCCGCCTGCACCTGCTGTTCGGCCACGTCCAGCGGCAGCGTCAGGTTGAATTGCAGGGTGATGACCGAGGCGCCGCCCGAACTGGTGGACGACATCTGGTTCAGGCCGGGCATCTGGCCGAACTGCCGCTCCAATGGTGACGTGACCAGCGACGTCATGACGTCGGGACTGGCGCCGGGATACAGCGTCACGACCTGGATCGTTGGATAGTCGACTTCGGGCAGCGCCGAAACCGGCAGGAAACGGTAGGCGATGAGGCCCGCGATCAGGATGGCCACCATCGACAGGGTGGTGGCCACGGGGCGCAGAATGAAAAGGCGCGACGGGCTCACGGCGTTCTCGGCTTACTTGGACGCGGGCGTGGTGCCAGCCGGCGCCCCCGCGCCCAGCGTCTTGTCGCGGGTGGCGGGAATGACTTCGGCGCCGCCCAGGATTTCCACCTTGGCGCCAGAGCGCAGGCGGTCGGTGCCTTCGGTGACGACGCGGTCACCCGGCTTCAAGCCTTCGTTCACGGCGACCATGCCGCTGTTGATGGCGCCCAGCTTCACCTGGCGCACCGCGATCGTGTTGTCGTCCTGCACCATGAAGACGAACGCGCCGGCCGAACCCTGCTGGACCGCCGCCGTCGGAATGGCGGTCACGTCCTTGCGGGTCAGGACGTGCAGGCGCACGTTGACGAACTGGTTGGGGAAAAGCGCATCGTCGGCGTTGTCGAAGCGGGCCTTGAGCTTGAGCGTGCCGGTGGTCACGTCGATCTGGTTGTCCAGCGTTTCGAGCGTGCCGGTCGCGATGCGGCGGGTGTCGGCGCGGTCGTAGGCGTCGACCGTCAACGTCTTGCCGGCGGCCAGTTCCGCGCGCACTTCGGGCAACTGCGTCTCAGGCAGGGTGAAGACGACGGAAATCGGCTGAGTCTGGGTGATGACGACCAGACCGTTGGTGTCCGCGCTGGACACGAGATTGCCGCGGTCCACCTGGCGCAGACCCAGACGGCCGCTGATCGGCGCGGTGATGCGCGCGTAATCGAGTTGCAGCTTGGCGTTGTCGACATTGGCCTGATCGCTCTTGACCGTGCCTTCGTACTGGCGCACCAGCGCGGCCTGCGTGTCGACCTGTTGGCGGGCAATGGAATCCTGCTTGAAGAGGGCCTGGTAGCGCTGCAGGTCGCGGCGGGCGTTTTCCAGCTGGGCCAGGTTCTGCATCTGCGTGCCGCGCGCCTGGTCCAAGGCCACCTGGAACGCACGCGGGTCCACCTGCGCGAGCAGGTCGCCTGCCTTGACCTGCTGCCCTTCCTGGAAGGCGACGTCGACGAGTTCGCCGCTGACGCGGCTTCGAACGGTGACGGTGTTGTAGGCGGTGACGGTGCCCAGCGAGCGCAGGAAGATGTCGATGTCCTGCTGGGCGGCGGTGGCGATCCGCACCGGCACCGGCAGGTTGGCCATGGCCGCCATGGGAGGCCGGCCGCCGGTCCGTCCGCCCGGACCGCCCTGCTTGGCCGAAGGCCGCAGCACCAGCCACGCAATCGCCGCCACAACGAGGAGCAGCAAGACCAAGCCGACCACGCGGCGACGGCTCCAGCGGGAGGGTGGGGATACAGGACGGCTATCGGACATGGAAACGGTTCCGGCACACTCGGAAGGAAAGCCGTATTGTCTACTAGACCGTCCCGATTTCGGCCCTGATGACCGTCATGCTGAAACTACCCGCAACAGGAATCCGGGCAGCGAAACCCTGCGTAACTTCAGCCTAAGAGCTACAGAGGGTCATCTGGAATGACACATCACGGGCCACCTGCTGGGGTTTGAACTCCCCGTCCTGGGTGGAAAAACGTATCCAGATCATGTACTTATTGGCGCTGATCTCGGGGAAGACGCCGTGGGTGGGGTCCACCCAGACGCGCAGCAGTTGGAACTGCTTGCCGCCCAGCATCTGCTGATAGGCGCCCTGCTCGGCCACGATGTCGGTTTTGCGTCCGGACTCGCGCAACAGGCGCAGCGCCAGGGTCAGGCCATCGTAAAGGGGAACGAAGGGGGACACCCACGCCTGCAGGTCCGCGCAGCGCGCGGCTTCGGGCTTGTTCTGCCAGGCATAGTACGAAGGCATGTCGACCTGCGTGGCGCTGCCGGGCACCGACAGGCGTCCGCGCAGGCTGGTCAGCCATTCGTTCTCGCGCAGCGACTGGCCGGTCTTGCCAGGGGCAGCCAGGGCACTGGCCACCTTTTCCATTTCGCGCAGCATGCCTTCCAGCGCGTCCTGCGCCACGCCGGGATGATCGCGCAGCCCGACCAGCGCCAAGCGCTGGCGTTCGAGGTCTTGCAGGACCGCGCCTTTCACGTCGGTGCGTTCGCACGCGTCGAGCAGATCGAAAAGGGAGGTGACGGCAACCTGATGCTGGCGTGAGTCACCCTCGCGAGCAAAGAAGAAGAGCCTGTCGAACAGGTATTCCAGCCGCAGATAAGCACGGATGCGCTCGTTGAAGGGATATTCGTAAACGATCACGCTTTTTAACAGGCCCTATCAAGTGGTTGGCCGGCGGGCCAAGAATTTTCAGGGGTGCCGGCAGCCGCTGGCTTACCGGCCCGTGGTGGTCGCCAGCGCCAGCCAGCGGTCATGCAGGGTCAACGCCCGCGCGCGCAACTGTTCCGGTGTTGTCGTTGCGTCGTTGAGTATGACGTCGTCCGCGACCTCCAACCGGCGTGCCCGCGCAGCCTGTGCCGCCATGATACGCCTGATGTCCTGCTCCGTCAGCCCGCTGCGCTGCTGCACGCGAGCGACCTGCGTTTCGGGATCGCAATCGACCACGCAGATACGATCCACGCGGTCACGCCAACGGTCCAGGGACTCAACCAATAGCGGCACCACAAAGACCAGATACGATCCGCGCGCGGCCGCCGCCTGCCGCTGCGTTTCGCGGCCGATGGCCGGGTGCAGCACGGCCTCCAGCCGCCGCCGCACCTGCGGATTGGCGAACGCCTGCGTGCGCATCCACGAGCGGTCCAGCGCGCCGTCGGGCGTCAGCGCCTGCGGTCCGAATTCGTGTTCGATCGCGGGCATGGCAGCGCCGCCGGCGGCGGTGAGCGATCGCGCGATCTCGTCGGTGTCGACCAACGCCGCGCCCCATTCCGCCAGCATGTCCGCCACGCGGGACTTGCCCGAGCCGATGCCGCCCGTCAGACCAATGTTGAACATACTGCCTTTCCTTTGTCTCTTGCTTAGTGCCGTTGCATGGCCGTCGATGCCGGCGGCCCTCGGCTAGCCGATCGTCCTGACCGGCCGTCCCTAATTCATGAACTGCCACATGCCTTGTTCGCCGCCCAGCAGCAGCATGACCAGGCCGGCCAGCGCCAGATACGGCCCGAAGGGCAAGGGCTGGCCGCGGCTGGCGCGGCCGGTGAGCGTCAGCGTTCCGCCGATCAGCACGCCCACCAGCGACGCACTGAGCAGCAACATCGGCAAGGCCTCGACACCAAACCACGCGCCCAGCGCGGCCAGCAGCTTGAAGTCGCCTTGCCCCATGCCTTCGCGCCCGGTCAACAGGCGGAACACATGAAAGATAACCCACAGGAAAAGATACCCGGCTGCCGCGCCGACCACCGCCGTCTGCACACTGGTGAACGCATCAAACAGGTTCACCAGCAGGCCCGCCCACACCAGCGGCTGCGTCAGAACGTCGGGCAGCAACGTCGTTTCGAAGTCGATCCATGCCAGCGCCACCAGCATGGCCGACAAGCCCATGGCCGCCAACGCGATCGGCGTTGCGCCAAAGCGCAGCGCGCAGGCGGCGAACAGCGCGCAGGTCAGGAGTTCAATGACGGGATAGCGCCAGCCGATGGGCGCGTGGCACGCCGCGCACCGGCCGCGCAGCAGCAGCCAGCCGAGCACGGGAATCCGGGCCATTCTTTCGATGGGCGCCTCGCAGGCCGGGCATTGCGAGGCGGGCGACAGCAGGCCATAGTGTCCGGCGGGCCGCGGCTTGCCGGCGGCGTCCAGGCACTGCGCCTGCCATTCGCGCTCCATCATGCGCGGCAGCCGATGGGTCAGCACCGTCAGCCAGTTGCCCACGAACAGGCCCGCCAGCGCCGCCACGCCGATGAAGACGCCAAAGGGTAGATCAAAGACGTGCCACATCGGCGTCATCGCCCCTTGCGGTCCGGACGCGCCTGCCCATCCGACAAACCGGCGATGGCGCAAGGAATGAGGAGCCGCGCGCGGCCGTGTCGTAATTTGTGCATAAAGTGCCGGGATGCCCGGGAACGGCTAAGGGGAACGTATCGAATCTTCGCATAAGTGCGTAAAATCGGAGACAGACTCAATTCACGGATAAGCTGCCATGGCCGCGCGCGTAGAAATCGTTTCCCGCTCCCGCAAACTCAGCGTCATGGGGCTGCTGCTAGCGGGCACCGTGATCGCCGCAACCGGCTGCGCCAAGCAGAAAGCTGAAGGCTATTACGACCTGCCGGCCGAAAGCACCGTGACCGACGCCCAGTACCAAGGTTCCGGCGCCGGCTACCGCACCGTCATCCGCGCCCCGTCGCAAGTGCAGATCGAGCTCAAGCCCGACGCGCGCCGTCAACAGAACCAGAATCAGCAGGCGGTTGCTGCCGGCCAGACCACCGAAGACGGCCAGTCCGTGCCCGAAGGCGCAGAAAGCGGTGCCGGTGGCTCCGGCGGCGCCGGCGGCTCGGCGCCCGCCCCCGTGGCCCCCGCCCCTGCGGCCAACGGCATCACCCATAGCCTCGTTCCGCAGCCGCAAACCTACATGGGCACGCTGCCGTGTTTTTCGCCCGCCATGCAGTGCACGGCCCAGCGCGTGACGCTGACGCTGGCACCCAATGGCCGCTGGCGCGGCCGCACCGCCTACCTCGACAACGATCCCAAGAAGGGCCCGCCCGTTTCCGAGCAAGGCTGCTGGGACGCCACCGAAGAACGCCCGCCGCGCGTCATCCTGATGGACGGCCAAGGCAATGTCCGCGTGGAATTCGTGGTCGCGGCCAACAACGTGCTGCGCGTGCGCTCCATTGGCGGCCAGACGCCCAACCTGAACTACAACCTGACCCGCCAGCCGGATCTGGACCCGATCGACGAACTGGCCAGCGCCGCAGCGCCCAAGTGCCCTTGATCGAAGGGATGTCCGCCCACGGCGCGTGAGCGCCGCAGGGCGAACACCGCCGCACCCCACCCGGGCCTGACGAACACCTTGTTCGTCAGGCCCGAATTCTTTGGCCGGCAGCCATTGGGCCCGGTGAAAGGGCACGCGCGGCGGAATACGGCGGCCCCCACGGCTGCACGCTATGGCGGAGGGTTTTGGATGCGAAGCACGGCTTGCCTTAAGTGTGCGCACAAGACCGCCGGCACCAAATCGCCATCAGGGAGGAACATCGGGTTTTGCCGGGCAGTCGCCGTATTCGCTGGCGGGCTCGTGCAATGCCTGGGCTGGCGCGCCAGGGCGGACGAAAGGCGGCATAGTGCGGGACGGCCAGTGCGCGCCCGGAACGGGCGATGCGCCGGACTGCCCGTGAGCACACAGCCGGCAGGCAAGTTGCATGGCGTTGCGGGCGCCGAGTTTGGCGAAGATGCGGGCGCGGTGGGCTTCGACCGTGCGCAGGGAAATGCCCAGGTCGATGGCGATGACCTTATTGGCGCGCCCAGCCGCCACGTAGCCAACAATCTGGCGTTCGCGGGCGGTCAGGGCTGAAAGGGCGGCGTCGAGTTCGGGGTGAGGAAAGGGCATGGAAGCTCGTTTGCAATGTAGGATTGCAAACAGTCTGCCCCGCCGGCCGGGCCGCCGTAAGCTGGCAATTCTGCTAGGGGCTGATGAAAACGCCTCGCCTCAATCGCCCCAATCAAGCGCCTGTACCAGGCGCCTTGCACCGAGCGCCCAGCATCGCGCGCCCGGATGTGTCACCGCCCCGCCGCTTCAGGCCGTGTAGACCAATTCCAGATTGTCGATCAGTCGCGTGGCGCCCAGCTTGGCCGCGGCCAGCACGACGACGGGTTCGCCCGCCTGCAAGTCGGCGGCCTCGGGGCGCTTCAAATCGCGCTGGCGGCGCAGGGCCACGTAGTCGACCTTCCAGCCGCGCTGCGTCAGCCGCTGGGCCGCGTCGTTCTCCAACGCAGCAGCATCGCGCTCGCCCTGGGCCAGGCGGCGGCCGATCTCCTGAAGCTCGGCGTACAACGCCGGCGCCTCGGCGCGCTCGCCGTCAGTCAGGTAGCGGTTGCGCGACGACAGCGCCAGGCCGTCGTCCGCGCGCACGGTTTCGTGCGCCAGCACCTCGACGGGCAACTGGAACTGGCGGCACATGTTGCGCACCACCATGAGCTGTTGGTAGTCCTTCTTCCCGAACACCGCCACGCGCGGCTGCACGCAGGAAAACAGTTTCAGCACGACGGTGCTGACACCGGCAAAAAACCCGGGACGGAACTCGCCTTCCAGGATGTCGCCCAGGTCATCGGGCGGCTGGATGCGGAAATTCTGCGGCTCGGGATACATCTCGCGCTCGTTCGGCGCGAACAGCACGTAGACGTCGCGTGCCGCTTCAAGCTTTTCGATGTCGGCGGCCAGGGTGCGCGGATACTGGTCGAAGTCCTCGTTCGGACCGAACTGCAGGCGGTTCACGAAGATGCTGGCCACGACGGGATCGCCGTGCTGGCGCGCCAGCTTCATCAGCGACAGGTGGCCTTCATGCAGGTTGCCCATGGTGGGCACGAACGACACGCGGTTCTGTCCGCGCAGGTGATCGCGCAATTCCTGGATGGTGTGTACGACTTTCAAGGGAATCTCCGGGGTGGGCAGGAGCCCGGTCAGGATCAGGCCGCGACGGCTGCCACGCTGGTGTACGCCAGGCGGACGTAGATGGGCGCATAGGGCTCGGCCTGCGTGATTTCCAGCAGCGATTCGCGCGCCAGTTCGAGCATGGCGATGAAATGCACGACCACGACCGCGGCGGGTGCGCCCTCGCGGACGCGCTCCATGAAGAGGTCGCCGAATTCCATGAAACGCACGTCGTTCAGGCGGCGCAGGATGTGCGTCATGTGATCGCGCACGGACAGCTGCTCGCGCGTGATGTGGTGATGCTGGTTGAGCTTGGCCCGCTTCATGATGTCGGCCCAGGCCGCGCGCAGGTCGTCCACGCTGACGTCGGGCAGCGCGCGCTCGACGCTGAGGTCGGCCACGGCCTGGCTGCTGACGAAATCGCGCCCCAGTTGCGGCATCTTGTCGAGCTTCTGGGCGGCCAGCTTCATCTGCTCGTACTCGAGCAGGCGGCGGACCAGTTCGGCGCGGGGATCTTCGGGCTCTTCGCCGGTGTCGGTCTTCTTGACCGGCAGCAGCATGCGCGACTTGATCTCGATGAGCATGGCCGCCATCAGGAGGTATTCGGCGGCCAGTTCGAGATTGGTGATGCGGATCTGGTCCACATACGACAGATACTGCCGCGTGACATCCGCCATGGGGATGTCCAGAACGTTGAAGTTCTGCTTGCGGATCAGGTAAAGCAACAGGTCCAGCGGCCCTTCGAAGGCTTCGAGAAAAACCTCCAGCGCATCGGGCGGGATGTACAGATCCGTCGGCATCTGGAACAGCGGCTCGCCGTACAGACGCGCAAACGCCACGCTATCGATGGTGTCGGGCGTGCTGTCGACGGACGGTTCCACTAGCTTGGCCAGGGCATCGCCTGGCACCGAGGGGTTCTGAACCATGTTTGCCGAGAACGGTATCAGTCGGCCTGATACACGTACGGCCTTTGCGCCACGCGTGCCGCGCGGAAGCCTTCGAGCAGCTCTTGATCCTGCGGTTTGTCCCAGAGGCGGGCGCGTCCCTCGCGCTGGCGCTCTTCGGTGCCAGGGTGGGATTTCTTGAAGTCCTTGAGGAACTGGGTGATCTCGGATTCGTAGTTGGTCGCCATGACGCCAATTTCATTAGGTTGCAGATGTCTCGAGTTTACTTCACGGCGGCCATATCCCCGGCGTTACAATCGTCAGGCTTCCACCGCAGCCCGCCCGACATGTCCGCAGAATCCGCCGCCGCAGCCAATCCCGCTCCACCGTCAACCCCGGATGCGGTGCGCGCGGCGCGCATGATCCCCTTCATCGTCGGCTGCGCGCTGTTCATGCAAATGTTGGACGCGACGGTCGTGGCGACCGCCCTGCCCGCCATGGCACGGGCCCTGGGATCCACCCCGGTGCGGCTCAATGTGGCCATCACCTCGTACCTGTTGGCCGTCGCCGTCTTCGTGCCCATCAGCGGCTGGGCGGCGGACCGCTACGGCGCCCGGCGCGTATTCATTACCGCGATCGGCCTGTTCACCCTCAGTTCCGTCGCCTGCGCCATCTCGCAGGACCTCCCCCAACTCGTATTGGCCCGGATCGTCCAGGGCATGGCCGGCGCGATGATGGTGCCGGTGGGCCGCATCATCCTCCTGCGCACCGTCCCCAAGCAGGATCTGCTCAAGGCCATGTCCTTCCTGTCGATCCCGGCACTGCTGGGACCGGTGATCGGACCGCCGCTGGGCGGTTTCATGGTCACGTACATGTCGTGGCACTGGATCTTCCTGATCAACATCCCGATCGGGTTCCTGGGCATCTTCCTGGTGCTGCGGTACGTCACCGAAATCCGCGAAACCGGCACGCCGCGGCTCGACTGGATCGGCTTTCTGCTGAGCGCCGGCTGCCTGGCCACGCTGGTCACCGGCTTCGAGGCCATCGGCCGCGACGTGATGCCGCTGCCCATGCTGCTCGGCCTCATCGCCGTGGGCATCGTGTGCGGACTGCTGTACTGGGTGCACGCCCGGCGCACCGAACATCCCATCATCGATCTGTCCCTGATGCGGATTCCCACTTTCGCCATCTCCACGCTGGGCGGCAACCTGTGCCGCTTCGCGGTCGGCGCCACGCCGTTCCTGCTGGCCATGCTGCTGCAGGTGGGCTTTGGCCTTTCGCCGTTCTCGGCCGGCCTCATCACTTTCGCCAGCGCCGCCGGCGCGCTGCTGATGAAGTTCGTGGCCACGCCCATCGTGCAACGCTTCGGCTTTCGCCGCGTGCTGACCCTGAACGCGCTACTGACGGGCGGTTTCATCATCGTCTGCGGCGCCTTCAACCCGGCCACGCCCGTATGGCTGATGATCGCCATCCTGCTGGTGGGCGGCTTCTTCCGGTCGTTGCAGTTCACGGGGGTAAATACGCTAACCTATGCCGACATCCCGCCCGCCAAGATGAGCCGCGCCAGCAGCTTTTCGGCCATGGCCCAGCAACTGGGCATCACGCTGGGCGTCGGGGTGGCCGCGGTCACGTTGAACATCAGCATATCGCTGCGCGGCGCCGAAACGCTGGCCATCAGCGACGTGGTTGCCGGCTTCATCGTCATCGGCCTGCTGTGCATGGCATCGACTTTCTCCTTTAGACGCCTCGACCCGCTGGCCGGGGCACACCTGAACGGCGCGAAAAACAGTGACGACGAATGAATTTGTCCTAGCCCTGGACCAGGGCACGACCAGCTCCCGGGCCATCGTGTTCGACCGCGACGGCGTGGTCCGCGGCGTGGGCCAACGTGAATTCCGCCAGCACTATCCCCGTCCGGGCTGGGTCGAGCACGACGCCAACGAGATCTGGCACAGCCAGCTCGACGTCGCCCGCGAAGCCTTGCGCAACGCGGGCGCGGCTGCCGCTGACATCGCCGCCATCGGCATCACGAACCAGCGCGAGACCACGCTCATCTGGGAACGCTCGACCGGCCGCCCGCTGGCCCGCGCCATCGTCTGGCAGGACCGCCGCACAGCCCCGATGTGCGACCAGCTCCGCCAGGACGGCCACGGCGACTTCCTGCAGGCGCGCACGGGCCTGGTCGTCGACGCCTACTTTTCCGGCACCAAACTGGCCTGGCTGCTGGACCACGTGCCCGGCGCCCGCCGCCTGGCCGAACGCGGCGAACTGGCCTTCGGCACCATCGACACCTGGCTGATCTGGCAACTGACGGGCGGCGCGGTACACAGCACCGACCCCAGCAATGCCTCGCGCACGATGCTGTTCGACCTGCACACGCAGGACTGGAACGACGACATCCTGGCGCTGCTCAACATCCCGCGCAGCGTCTTGCCGCAGATCGCGCCCAGCAGCGCCATCGTCGGCGAGTCCCTGCCGGAATGGCTGGGCGGCTCCGTGCCCATCGCGGGCGTGGCGGGTGACCAGCAGGCCGCGACCTTCGGTCAGGCCTGCTTCACGCCGGGCATGGCCAAGAACACCTACGGCACCGGCTGCTTCATGCTGATGAACGTGGGCGACAAGCCCGTGGAATCGCGCAACAACCTGCTGTCCACGGTCGGCTGGGGACTGCCTCAAGCGGGGCAGGACAAATGGAAGCCGGCGTACATGCTGGAAGGCGGCGTCTTCGTGGCCGGCGCTGCGGTTCAATGGCTGCGCGACGGGTTGGGCATCATCCAGCGCTCCGAAGAAATCGAATCCCTGGCCGCCAGCGTCTCGGACACCGACGACGTTTTCATGGTCCCGGCGTTTGCTGGTCTTGGCGCGCCCCATTGGGACCCTTATGCCCGTGGCACCCTGGTCGGCCTGACCCGCGGCACCACCCGCGCCCACATCGCCCGCGCCACGCTGGAATCCATTGCCCTGCAGAGCGCTGAACTGCTGACGTGCATGAATGCGGACAGCGGCATCGCGTTGACGGAATTGCGCGTTGACGGCGGCGCTGCACGCAACGATTTGCTGATGCAGATGCAGGCTGACATTCTGGGCGTTCCGGTCGTGCGTCCGCGCGTTCCGGAGTCCACAGCGTTGGGCGCGGCAGGCTTGGCTGGTTTGGCCGTTGGTTTCTGGTCGAGCCAGGATGAATTCGCATCGAAGTGGCAAGCTGAACGCACGTTCACGCCCTCCTGGCCCCAATCCGTGCGAGATGCGCGGATGAAGCGGTGGCGGCAGGCTGTGGAGTTGTCTAAGGGCTGGTCGGCTGGGGCGGCTAATTAAGGCATTGGTTGTTGGTTTGGCGTTGGTGTCAGACCCCCAGATAGACGGCCTTGTGCTGCACCAGGCCTTCACCCGTGTCCTCATCGGTCACCGAGTTGGCTAACTCGGGCGACACGTCGACGCCGTATTGCCCGTCCAAACCCCTGCGATAGTAGACGTGTAGCTCCAGCGGCACATCGTCGGCACTTTGACTTCGGCGCCGACCAAAAGCGAGTTACGGTCCCGTACGCGATTCGACGTCCATATCATCCGGCCAATGCACTTTCGGTGCCAGTCGCAGCCCAGGATCAAATGCCGGGATGTGATTGTTCCAATCACGCGGTAGGTTCGGATACTTTGGCAACGACCCGGGTCCCTGGTTCATGAACGCGCGCGCCATGGCCCACATATGTTCGCCATCTGCATTGCTCCCGGCCAATTGGAAGCGGTCAATAACGTGATTGGAGCCTTGCGCAACCACTGCAATGTCGACGCCCCAAGCAAAAATCGGGACGCCGCTCGGGCTTGGGCTCATTCGGCTCCAGGCTTCGGCGCGCAGATCTTCCCAGTTAAAAATGACGGGGCATACGCCCGTACCTTTGCCGCTTACTAGGTTGCCCTTGTGAAATCGATAAACGTAGACCTTGCGACGCTTGCGATTAAAGCGGATCGGCTCATCGCGAGGGGGGGCAGCACCAGAGCGGAACATTCCTATACCGGCAAACATTGTCCCAATTGACAAGGCCGTCGTTAGCATGAACAGAAACGGGTGGCTCGAAAATGCGGCGCCGCCAAGATCGAAGAAAAATATCTTTACGATAAATACTGTTATTAGGAACATCAAAAAAGCAAAAATGAATATGACTGTGCGATTCAAATTCCGGGAACCGCTAAGTTCCAGATAGATATCGTCCGCGAAGTTTGGGCAGCGGCCTGATAGAGGTAGTGGCGCACCAGGCAATGTATTCGGCAGAGGCAGGTCGGCTCGCCACCCCTTTGTTGGATTATCCAAACGTGCATTTTTTTTCATCATTACTTTGCTTCTATACACTTCACTTTGGCAATCATCTCGGGATCGATAACATTGGGGAGGTACTCGACGCTGATGGCTGCCACATCAATATCGTGCCCTACCGAAAGTTCGATATTTCCCTCGATGACAAGGAAACTCGACTTACTCTCATCAGCGAGGGTCAGCAGTTTCTCTCTTACTGTCGGAATGGTGCTATCCGGGCGGTAATCCCACCGATTGCATGGAAGGATCACTTCTTCCTTTTTTGCACCATCGTGAGGGTAATTGCCCGACGCGAGCACTTCGTCCCCCCGATAGCGGTTGACTTGAAGTTTCCATGAGTACGCGGCCCTGGCCGAGTCGTATCGCGGAAGAACTATTTGATATTTCAAGCGCGGGATAACTGCGGGGCCAGCCTCCATGCCTCCCATGGCCGCAGCCAATCCTTCGTAATGCACTAAGCGGATCTCAGAATCAAAAATCACATGTGCATCGATTCCCAGAACAGCTGCATTCAATGCAGCAACCGCAGTACTGGCGTCGGTAAATTTTCCAGCATCGGATTTACCAAAATAGCTGCAGAAGGCCCACCGCTCCAATGGCGAAGATTCTGCTTCCTCTCCAATTCTCTCGGCTATATATGCGACCAAGCCGAAAAGAATTGCCCAACCGACGGGTCCAAGCACCCATGTCGAGCTTAGAATGGCTGTGGAGCTTGCGTAAATTGCGTACCCCGACGCAGCTGCGCTCGCTCCATAAAACGCGGCCGCTGTGTAATATCCAACCTCCGGTCGGCCTCCCAAATCGCGAGCATTTATTGCAGATTTGAATGACGCGATTGCATCGACGAAACCAGATACCGCACTCAGTAAAGCTCCAAATCGCGCCAGAGCTTTACCAGCATTCGCGATCCGGCTGATTGCACCGCTCCCGGTCGCAGGCGCGCGCAGGACCTTCCGCGCCTGTTCGGCACTGCCCTTCAACGCCAGTCCCACTACCTCAAAACTTCCCCCCAAAACTCCGATCGACGCCGAATACACCGCCAGCACGGCTTCCACGTGTTTAGCTCCAAAGGTGGCATCCACGGCTTCAACCGATTTACGCAAGCCCTGCGATAACAGGTACGTGGAGCCAACAGCAAGGAGCAGTTCAGCGCTTCCGACCGTGCCGCGGGCAATCGCGGCAGCACTGCGCGCGCCCCTCAATCCGGTCTGCGCGAGGTCGGCGGCCCGCGCCACGTTTAGCTGAAGACCGGCCAAGGCCTTGCGCGCCCCCGGCTCCAGCCTGCCGGCGAGCACCTTGAGTTCGCTTAGCGCTTCGCCAGCCCGGCTCGTAGCGTCTCCGATAACCTCCCCTGTTTGCTGGGTGGCATCCTTGACGACGTCGCCAAAGCGCTTTCGCAAGTCATTCGCGTTTCCTTCGACCCACAACACCACGTCAACCATCTGTTCCGCGAGTTTCGGATCGCTCAGGGCCAGGCTGAGGACACCAGCAGTCAGCACCGACCGCACCTGCTTGTGCGCCTTTCCGGTCGCTTTCTCAATGGCCGTCGCAAGCCTGTTTTGGTCTTCCCCAATCTGCTTGCACATCAATGTGTAAAACTCACCCACCTTCATCTGAACGGCGACCTGGGTCATGTATGTGCGCGAGTACAGCAAGAGCGATGCGCTGTTCACACGCGTGGCGACGTTGCGCACGCCGGCATCAACCTTCAGTTCCAGTCGGCTCACCGCACCGTTGTAAGCGGCCAGCACACTGGCGATCGCGTCCTGGAAGTTAGGCCAGATGAGTTTGTCGCCCAGGTCGCTACTGTTAATGATCTTGGTGACCGGGGCGTAGAGCTTCCCGAAGTCGTTCCAATCCAGTTCGCCCTGATTGCCGAACGTGGGCACCAGACTTTGCATCAGGCTTTTGTCGAGCGCCAGCAGGGTCTTGAAGACGATGCTCTGACCATCCTTGACCCAGGCTTCCCACGCGCGCGCCGACAGTCCGGTGACGGGTTGAATGTTGCCCTCGGAATCTGGTTTAGGCGTTGCTTCGGTGATGCCGCCGCTCAGGCACAGCTCCATCGTGCGGATGTAACCCAATACTGAGTACGCATTTTGCGCATCGTAGTCATACTGCTCCGCCGAGCGGAACGTCGGGTTGTTGAGGATCTGGTCTGCGTAGAGTTCGGCCAGCCTGTCCACTTGCGTCTGCAACCGCGCCTTGTGCGCTTCGAACGCTTTCTCCCAACTGGCGCGCGCCACTTCGTCGTATCGCTCATCGAGCCGCGCAAGCAGCTTCCCTGCC
>NZ_DCYD01000023.1:218049-245602 GCF_002331005.1 Achromobacter sp. UBA2119
CTCGCGCTGTGTCTGAGTCCGAACGAAACCTTCAAGCGCGTTCAAGCGATGATTGCGCGAGCAAAATCCGTGCACGCTGACAAAATCGCCGATCGTGGGCGTAGCGTATTCCAGCACTTGCTGATCGACCTGAAGGCTCTGCTCCGTCATTGCGATGCCTACACTCGCGGGATCGTTCCGCGCAGTCTGCAAGTCAAGCTCGTAAAACCTGACGGCCATTGGCGACTTTTCGCCCGCGAAACTGTGGAGATAGCGATTCAATACGCTGTCGGACCACGGATCGCTGGAGAACGCTATCCACGCGGTCTTAAACAGTTTGGTGTCGATGTTGATGAACGAAGCCGGGACGTCGCGGTCGCGGTGGATACATCTTTCGCTCAGCGGCTCTGGGGCTGCCCGCGGCATGGAAAACGGGTTGAACTGACGCAGCGCCCCTTCGGGCGTCACCTGATAAGCCTGCCACTCTCGCTTGTCGAGCAGCACATAGAGATACCCTTCACGTAGGGTACGCGGCTGGTCGAGCCGCAACGGCACGGCAGCCAGATCGCCGCTGCCGGCAAGCGGCCGCTTTGATGTCGCGGTGGGCTTAGGCGCGTAGGCCGTTCGCAACAGAAGGATTGGCAGGCCAGTGCGTTCGCAGGCGTTGCATGTGCCCGTAGGATTGGGGACAGCATGGCGGATCGCCCAACTCAAGGTCGTGCTGACGCTCATAAGTTCCTTTGCTTGGCGCAGTGTGGCAATAGTCGGTGATGACCTATCGCCTCAATGCAAACGTTGTGCCAACTTGGAAGCGTCTTTTCCGTTGTTCTTTCTTATCAACTGCTTGCGCGTGCTTCACCGCCAAAAATGGCGAGCTCAACGGCGCAAAAGCAGCGAAAGTGTTTTTTTCACCGGAAGTCCGGGCCATTTGTGGCCCGAGATTCTTCAACGGTTTGAAAACAAACAAAACAAAACGGGCCAACTTTGGCCCGGGTGAGCCAATGTTGGCCCGTTCGTCTTCGTAGAAGAGCCTGTTGCACATCGCGGCAGGCCCGAGCCGCTTATACGCTTATTGAATCGACGCGGGAGCGTCATGCGTGGGATCGGCGCAATCCGCGTCCTGTGCGCAGGCGCGTGCCGTTTCCAGCATGGCCTCAGTCATGAGGCCCATGTGCTCACACAATCCTTCCACGCCACCTAACAATGCGGCCACGGTCCATGCGTCCAGCGGCTGCGCGCCGGTGGCGTCGGGTTCGGAGGCGCTGTTGCCGACGAGACGAGCGATCGACGCGATGGCATAGCGGGCGCGCTCAATGTTGTAGAGCTGGGATAGGGGAACCAAGCCAAGTTCGGGATTGGTGTCGACGAACCAAGGGTCTTGGGTAAGGGAGTGCTGCGTCATGGACAATCTCCTATAGCGGCGAACAAACCCGCACCCCACTTCCAAATGGGGAGGACGGGCACGAGTCGAGGTTGGAAGACCGGAGCTATAGGACCCGGCGTGCGCAAGCGCACCCCCGCCAAGGCCCGTCCATAGGGACGTACAGAGACGTGCGGACGCAAATAAGCCGCCTTAGCGGCGGCTGTCCGCCTATAGCTGACCGGCTTCCAAACCGGACTACCGTTGTTGCGGTAGTGGCACGAGTATACGGCAGGGAACTGAGCCGAAAACAACAAGAATGACCGTTTTAGCTCAGTACGAAGACCAACTCCAAGACTCGCTTTCGACCCCTCGCGGTCGACCGGACCTAGCCGCCGGATGACTGCCGTGCATCAGAAGTTGCCGCTCGCACATCCCCAATTTTGGGGATGTCGCCGAAGGTTCTTCGCACCTAGGCTGCAAGTTCAACAATCCGTCGCTAGTCAAGGAGATGGCATGCGAGCCCTTCTACTAGTCGTGTCGATGATTGCGGTTCTCGCGTCGGACGCCGCTTTTGCACAAGCGCAAGTTTCACTGACCAACGATAAGCTCATCAGAGCGACAAACTACGTCCAGGAACTCCGCGCGCGTCGAGGAACCATTGCGACAGAGGAAGCGATCCTCGCAACCAAGCTTGGCTGCGACGGGCTTCAAGAACTGACGAAAGATCAAACGTTTCGCCAGCGAGTGTCCGACGTAGCGGCAGCTGCAGAAAAATACACCGAAAGCAACGCGGAAATACGGCTTAGCCTCGCGCGCTTTCTCGATGAGTTCCTAAGTCCTGAACTACTAGTCCTCGAACAAGCTGGTCTCTCAAGTACAGCCATCGCTCAAGTCGTAAAAGACGGCTTCGCTCTCCAGGCTCATGCATACATCGGCAAGTACGGCCGCGGCTCCGCCGAGCACTTTTTGAGATATCTGGATGAGTTCACGAATGAAGTCTGTCGCGCTGCGGGTCAAGCCAAGCTAATAGCAGAGAACAAGAAAGAAGACACTCTGTTTCGCCTTGGTGTTGGCCTCGGCGGGGCTGCTGTAGTGTTCGCCGACTTGGCACTACGCACTTGGACCGGTCCGCTGGCTGCGCGGTCCTACTCATTCGGTTTCGCGCTCTTGAAGGAAGCTATTCTCCCCAAGTAGCCACGCGGCAAGAACTCAAAAACCATGCCGCCACACGCGAAGCGTCATCGCCACGACGCAAGACGCCGCGTAAGTCACCCGGAGGCCGCCCGCGCGGCCGAACGGTGACGGGCACCGCAAGCTGCTTCTCTCCCACACAAATGCGTGCAAGAACCTCAAGAACCCAATCCGCCCCAGCGCCCGTAAAGCTTCAACAGTAAAGCCCGGTGCGGCGTGGGCCTGGGGTGGGCGGGGCGTGTAGATGCGCCCGGCGGAATCCGAAGGCAGCCGCCGCAGGCGGCAACGAGGATGAGCACGGGGCAGTCCGGAGCGAAGGCTCCGGACCGCAATCGTAGCCCCGCCCACCCCAGGCCCACGACGCGCCGGGCGTCTCAAGAACTCAACTCGCCGCAACACCCATAAAGCATCATCAAGCCGCCCGAACCCCAATCGCCACCACCCTCGCAGTAAACCCCTTCAACAACTCCTCCCGCATCGCCTCGGCCCGCACCATCGACGCCTCCTTCACGTGCCCGTACCCGCGGATCTCCTCCGGCACGCTAGCCAACGCCACCGCCTTATCCAGATTCCCGCGATTCAACTTCCCCAGAATCGCCGTCACAGTCTCCCGATACTCCTTGATCAATTCGCGCTCAGCCCGCCGCTCCTTCGTATACCCGAACGGATCAAACCGAGACCCCCGCAAAACCCGCATCCTTGCCAGCACCCGAAACACCTTCAGCATCCCCGGCCCATAAGACCGCTTCACCAGATGCCCATCCTTGTCCCGCCGTGCAAACAAAGGCGGCGCCAGATGAAAGCGCAGTTTCCAATCCCCCTCGAACTGCTCGCCCACCCGCTTCAAGAACTCCCCATCCGAATACAACCGCGCCACCTCGTATTCGTCCTTGTAGGCCATCAGCTTGAAGTAATACCGCGCCACCGCTACCGCCAGCCGGTTCGTGCCCGTCGCCTCCCGCTCCGCATGCAGCACCTTGTCCACCAGATCCGTGTACTGCTTGGCATAGTCCGCATCCTGATACTGCGTCAGGAACGCCTTGCGCACCGCCACCATCTGCGCCAACTCACCGGCGGGCTTCTTCAGATCCACCACCGGACTCGCCACCCGCGGCCGCGTGATTTCGATGATGTCTTCCGGCTGCGCGGCCGGCACACCACCATTGGCCATCAGCCGCGCCACCGCCGCGGGTTCATGCGCCGCGCGCCGTCCCCACGCAAAGGCTGCGAGATTGTTCGGCACCTGCTGGCCGTTCAGCTCGATCGCGCGCAGCAGCGCCTCGCGTGACAGCGGAATCCAGCCCTTCTGGAATGCGTAGCCCATCATCAGCGGATTCGAATAGATCGCATCGCCCAGCAGCACCACCGCCATGGCTGCGGCATCCACCGCGTCAAGATTCTCCTTGCCGCAGGCGCTCTGCAGATCTGCCGTCAGGTTCGCCCCCGGCAATGTCCAGCCCGGGTTCGACACGAATGCGGCCGTCGGCGCCGTATCGCTGTTCAGCAGCACATGCGTGCGTCCCGGACTCACGCGCGCCATCGCCTCCGCGCTCGTCGCCACCACCAAGTCGCCGGCCAGCAGCAGATCCGCCTCGCCCATCGCCACGCGCGTGTTCAGCAGATGGTCCGGCGAGCCCGCCAACACCACGTGCGAAAACACCGCGCCGCCCTTCTGCGCCAGTCCCGCCATGTCCAGCACCGAACAGCCCTTGCCCTCCAGGTGCGCCGCCATGCCCAGCAGCTGCCCGATCGTCACCACGCCCGTGCCGCCCACCCCCGCGATGAAGACGCCATAAGGCACATCCAGACTGCGCAAACGAGGCGCCGGCACATCCTCATCCGGCGCGCCGCCCGATTGTGCCAACGCGGGCGGCTTCTTCAGCTTGCCGCCTTCCACCGTCACCAGGCTCGGGCAAAAGCCCTTCAGACAGGAGAAGTCCTTGTTGCAGCTCGACTGGTTGATCTTGCGCTTGCGCCCGAACTCGGTCTCCAGCGGCTCCACTGACAGACAGTTCGACTTCGACGAGCAATCCCCGCAGCCCTCGCACACCCTTTCATTGATGACCACGCGGCGCGCCGGGTCCGGATAGGCGTTGCGTTTGCGGCGGCGGCGCTTTTCGGTTGCGCAGGTCTGGTCGTAGATCAGCACCGACACGCCGGGATGCTCGCGCAGCTCGCGCATCACCGCGTCCAGTTCGTCGCGATGGCGCACGGGCACGTCCCGCGCCAGGTCGGTCACGTCCACATACTTGCCGGGATCGTCCGTCACCACCACGATCTTCTCGATGCCCTCGGCCGCCACCTGGCGCGTGATCATCGGCACGCTGATGGGACCGTCCACCGGCTGCCCGCCCGTCATCGCCACCGCGTCGTTAAACAGAATCTTGTACGTGATCGGCGCCTTGGCCGCCACCGCTGCCCGAATCGCCAGCAGCCCCGAATGAAAGTAGGTGCCGTCGCCCAGGTTCGCGAACACGTGCTTTTCCTCGGTGAACGGCGCCTGCCCCAGCCATGGCACGCCCTCGCCGCCCATCTGCGTGAAGACGTCGGTGCTGCGATCCATCCATCGCACCATGTAGTGGCAACCGATGCCCGCCATGCCGCGCGACCCTTCCGGCAGGCGTGTCGACGTATTGTGCGGACAGCCCGAACAGAACCACGGCTTGCGCTCTTCGACCACGCGCGGGCGCGCCAGCGCCGCTTCGCGCGCACGGATGAATTCCACTCGCGACTCGATGCCGGCGCGCACGTCGTCCGGCAACGCGAAACGCAGCAGGCGCGCCGCGATGGCCTTGGCGACCATCGCGGGCGAGAACTCGTAATGCGCCGGCAGCAGCCAGTTGCCCTGCGGCACGGACCACTCGCCGCCATCCTTGTCGTCGAACTTGCCCACCACGCGCGGAATCTTCTTGCCGCTGCCGATCCAGCTGAACAGCTCCTCTTTCAGCTGATATTCCAGCACCTGGCGCTTTTCCTCCACGACCAGGATCTCGTCCAGCCCTTCCGCGAACCGCTGCGTGCCGGCGGATTCCAGCGGCCACACCATGCCCACCTTGAAAAGACGCAGGCCGATGCGCCGGCACACGTCTTCGGACAGGCCCAGGTCCGAGAGCGCCTGGCGCGTGTCCAGGTAGGCCTTGCCGGACGTCATGATGCCGAAGCGCGCATCGCGCTGCGGCACCTCCCAGAGTTCGCGGTTCAGCCCGTTGGCGCGCGCATAGGCCAGCGCGGCGTACAGCTTGTAGTCCAGCAGCCGCGCTTCCTGCTGCAAGGGCGTGTCGGGCAGCCGGATGTTCAGGCCGTCCGGCGGCAACTGGAAGTCCTCGGGCAGCACGATGCGCACGCGGTGAGGGTCCACGTCAACCGATGCCGACACCTCCACGATGTCGGTGATGCACTTCATGCCCACCCACACGCCCGCGTAGCGGCTCATCGCCCAGCCGTGCAAACCGTAATCCAGCACTTCCTGCACGCTGGACGGGAACAGCACCGGAATCATGCAGGCCTTCAGGATGTGATCGCTCTGGTGCGGCAGCGTCGAGGACTTGGCGGGGTGGTCGTCGCCCGCCACCACCAGCACGCCGCCGTGGCGCGCGGTGCCGGCTGCATTCGCATGCTTGAAGACGTCGCCGCAACGGTCCACGCCGGGACCCTTGCCGTACCACATGCCGAACACGCCGTCGTACTTTGCGCCGGGAAAAAGGTTCACCTGCTGCGTGCCCCACACCGCCGTGGCCGCCAGGTCTTCGTTGATGCCGGGTTGGAACTCGACGTGGTGCGCCTTCAGATGGGCGGCGGCCTTCCACATGTTCTGGTCGACGCCGCCCAGCGGTGAACCCCGATAGCCCGATACGAAGCCCGCCGTGTTCAGCCCTGCCTGCGCGTCGCGCACGCGCTGCATCATGGGCAGCCGCACCAGCGCATGGATGCCGCTCATCCACGCGCGGCCGGATTGCAGGGTGTATTTGTCGTCGAGCTGGACGGATTCAAGCGCCGCGCGGACGGCGGGCGTAAGGGGGGCATTCATGTCTACTCCAACATCGGATGCCCCCACCAGCGTCGCGCGCCTCTTGCCAGAACGCACGCGGGCCAACAAGGGCCGTGAAAGTGAAGTCCTGATGCGTTCGCGCCTCTGCGGGCGGAATCGCGCTTGCCGCACCCGCCGCTCCGAAAAAACGGGGCCGGCTGGCGTTAGTCCTTTCGGTTGTAACCCCTGGCCCTCGGGCGGGCAATAGGGCGATGCGATAATTGCCGGCATGGACTTCGCCCCTCGCATCGTCGCCTGGCAGCGCCAGCATGGCCGCCACGATCTCCCCTGGCAGAACACCCGGGATCCCTACCGGATCTGGCTTTCCGAAATCATGCTGCAGCAGACGCAGGTGGCCACCGTCATTCCCTATTACGAGCGCTTTCTGCAACGCTTTCCGGACGTCGCGGCGCTGGCCGCCGCCTCGCAGGAAGACGTGATGCCGTATTGGGCCGGCCTGGGCTACTACGCCCGCGCCCGCAACCTGCATCGCTGCGCGCAGGAGATCGTGCGCGACTGGAACGGCCGCTTTCCGCCCACCGCCGAGGCCATCGCCACGCTGCCGGGCATCGGCCGGTCGACTGCCGCGGCCATTGCGGCGTTTTCGAACGGCGAGCGCTCGCCGATTCTGGACGGCAACGTCAAGCGCGTATTCACTCGCCACTTCGGCATCGCGGGCGACCCGGCCAAGCGCGAAGTCGAGCAGCGTCTCTGGGCGCTGGCGCATGCGCAGGTGGACGCGGCGCCCGGGCTGGACATGGCGGCCTACACGCAGGGGTTGATGGATCTGGGCGCCACGCTCTGCACGCGCGGCAAACCCGCCTGCGACAGATGTCCGGTGGCGGAGACCTGTGTTGCCCGCCGCGAGGGACGTCAGGCAGAACTGCCCACGCCCAAGGTGCGTAAGGCCATTCCGGAACGCGAGACCTGTATGTTGGTGCTGCGGCACCAGGGCGCGTTCTTGCTGCAACAGCGTCCCGAACCCGGCATCTGGGGCGGGCTGTGGAGCCTGCCGGAGTTTGATGCGGCGGGCGATCCCGACAGCGCATCGCGCGCGCTGGGGCTGGAGCCGGAACAGCGCTTCGAGCTGGCTGCCTTCGCCCATACGTTCACGCATTACCGCCTGCACATCCGCCCGTGGCTGGTGCCGGTGCGCGCGGTTGCCCTGCGCGAACCGGCGTTGCCGGAACGCTGGGTGCCTGCAGACAAGCTGGGGACGATGGCGCTGCCGGCGCCGGTCAAGAAGCTGCTGCAGGGGCTGGTTGATGCCGGGATGCAGGACAGCCTGTTCGGCGAGGAAAACGCGGCGTAGCGATTCGGCGGGTTAACCGGTGTGAGCTTGAGCGGTGTCAGACACCGGTCAAACTACGACGCCGCCTCATTGAGGTTTCAGACACCCGCCCCGCTCAGCAGCATCACCAGCTTCAAATCCGGATGCGTCGCCAGCCGGAACGTGATCTGCTGGTACGCCAGCTTGCCGCGCTGCGGATGCTGGAATTCGCGCAGGCCGCCTTCGCGTTCGACCACGGCGTGCCGCGTCCACCAATGCGAGAAAACCACGCTTTGCCGGCTCAGGCTGTCCAGCAGTGCCAGCACCGCCGGTTCGTCCAGATGCGCGCCCGCGTCGGCGCGAAATTCAGCCACCACGCGGCGGGCGCGTTGGTCCCAGTCGACCACCAGTTCGCGCGCGGCGGGATCCAGGAAGATGTAGCGCAACAGGTTGGGCTCGGGGTCGCGCTCGGGCCAGTGGTCGAACAGGTCGACCAGCGGCGCGTTGCAGGCCAGCACGTTCCAGGCGCGGTCCAGCACATAGGCGGGCGCGTTGATCGCGTTGACGCATTCCTGCAGCGGACCCGGCGCGCCGCCGGCGTCGTCGCGGGCGTGCTGCGGGTCGGCGCAATCGGCAAGGTCGAAGAGGTACGCACGCTCGGCCCGCGCCAACTGCAGCACGCCCGCGATGCGCGACCACACCGAGGGCGACACCGACACCTCGCGCCCCTGCTCGATCCACGTGTACCAGGTAACGCTGATGCCACACAGCTGCGCCACTTCCTCACGCCGCAGGCCGGGCGTGCGGCGGCGCGATCCCTCGGGGAGACCCGCCATCTGCGGCGTGATGCGCGACCGCGCGCTGCGCACAAATTCGCCCAGCGCGTGACGGCGCAGATGCGAGCCTTCGTGGCTGGGGGTGACGGGCTGGGGGGAAGTGTTCATACCAGGATGAGTAATGGGCTTGTACGTGTATACGGGCCCGCCTATCTTAGCGCCTGCATCCTTTCGCAATCCCGAAAGGAATTCCGACAACGATCTCGACAGCATTCCCGGCAACATTCCGGCCAGGATTCCGCCCCCAACAGCCTTTCCGACACGAGGACCCCTCATGACCGCCAGCTCGCACGACGCCGCCGTCGACCGCCAATTCAGCCCCCGCGCCGCCGCCTACCTGACCAGCGCCGTCCACGCCCAGGGCGAAGACCTGCTGCAAATGGCCGCGGTCGCCGGCCAGCACCCGGACGCGCGCGTGCTGGACCTGGGCTGTGGCGGCGGGCACGTGAGTTTTCACGTGGCGCCGAAAGTGGCGCATGTGACCGCCTACGACCTGTCGCAGCAGATGCTGGACGTCGTCGCCGCCGAAGCCGCCAAGCGCGGGCTCGCCAATCTGGTGATCTGTCAGGGCAAGGCCGAGTACCTGCCTTTCGGCGACGCCGAATTCGACCTGGTGATGTCGCGCTATTCCACGCACCATTGGCAGGACGCCGGCCGCGGCCTGCGCGAGGCTTTCCGCGTGCTCAAGCCGGGCGGCATTGCCGTCTTTGCCGACGTGGTGTCGCCGGGTGAACCGCTGCTGGACACCTGGCTGCAGACCATCGAAGTGCTGCGCGACACCTCGCACGTGCGCGATTACTCGGTGGCCGAATGGACCCGCATGCTGACCGAAGCGGGCTTCACGCTGCAGGAACTGGCGCCGCGCCGCCTGCCGCTGGAGTTCCAGTCGTGGGTCACGCGCATGCGCACGCCCGACACGCTGGTGGCGGCGCTGCGCCACATGTTCGGCATCGCACCGGACGTCGTGCGCGCGCATTTCGACGTGCGCGAGGACGGGTCTTTTACGAGCGACACGGCGACGATTGTGGTGAGAAAGCCGGGCTGAATCAGTCCACTCTCGACGGCTCCATCGCGGCCAGCGCCCCCACCACACCCAGGCTGCGCAGCAACTGCGCAGCCGCGCCCACCGCCCGCACAAACCGCGGCTCCTGGCCGAGGTCACCGAACACCGGCTCAAACCCCGTCATGACGCCCGCCCACGCCAGCATCGCCGCGGGCCCCTCGCCCGCCAGCTCCGCCGCCCGTTCGGCCTGCTCATACCGATGCGCCAGCGTTTCGGCCAACGGGTCCTGGACCTCATAGACACGCCCGGCCTCATCCTGTCCGCGCAGGAAAAGCAGCCACCCGGCCACGGCCAACGCAAGACCCGGCATTGGCGCATCCGCCGCCAACCGGTCGCGCACCGTCCCCAGCAACCGCTGCGGCAACTTCTGCGAGCCGTCCATCGCAATCTGCCGCGTCTGATGCCTGAGCGCCGGATTGGCGAATCGCTGCAACAGGCCTTGCCGGTACTTCTCGATATCCAGCCCCGGCAACGGCGGCAGCGTCGGTTCGATCTCCTGGCCCATCAGCGCGCCCAGGAACCGCCGCATCCCGGGCCGCGCCATCGCCTCGTCCACGGTGGCCCACCCCGCCATCATCGACAGATACGCCAGCGCTGAATGCGCGCCGTTGACCATGCGCAGTTTCAGCGTCTCGAACGGCGCGGCGTCCATCACGAAACGCGCACCGCCCGCGGCCCAGTCCGGCCGGCCCGCCGCGAAGCGGTCTTCGACAACCCATTCCAGATACGGCTCGGCCACCACAGGCCACGCATCGCGCACGCCCAATGCCGCGGCGATCTCGTGCCGATCCGCGTCCGTCGTGCGCGGCACGATGCGGTCGACCATCGAGCAGGGAAACGCGCACGCCGATGCAATCCAGTCCGCCAACGCCGGGGCGACGCGCGCCGCGAACGTCAGCACCAGCGCCCGCAGCAAGTGGCCGTTGGCCGGCAGGTTGTCCAGCGACATCACCGTGATCGGCGGCAGGCCCATCGCGCGGCGGCGTTGCAGGCCGTGCACCACAAAACCGATGACGCCACACGGCGACTCGGGATTCGCGAGGTCATGCACGACGTCGGGATGATCCAGATTCAGCCTGCCGCTGGCGGGATCATGGCAATAGCCCTTCTCGGTGACCGTGATGCTGACGATGCGCGTGCCGGCGGCCGCGATGCGCGCCAGCACGACCTGCGGGTCCTCGGGCGCCACCAGCGTTTCAAGCAGGCAGCCGATGACACCCACACGCTGCCGCGACGCGCCGCTGCCGTCGGCATCGCGCAACGCCAGCGCATACAGGCCGTCCTGCGGCGCCAGCGCGTCGCGCGTGTCGGCGTGGCGCAGCGAGACGCCGCAAATGCCCCAGTCCGGCCCCGCTCCGGCGCGCAGCGCCGCATCGTTGACCGCCGCCAGATGCGCACGCGCGAACGCGCCCAGGCCCAGATGCACGATGCCGATGCTGAGCGCGTCCCGGTCATATCCCGGCCGCGCGACATGCGCGGGCAGGCCGTCCAGCGCCCCCGCATTCAGCCGGCCGCCTTCGCCTACCAGTTCCATAGCGTGCCGTCGTGCTGCAGCCGGTTCACGGGCAGATACGCGCGCTGATACGGATATCGCGCCGCCAGCTTCTCGTCGATATCCACGCCGTGGCCCGGAGCCTCGCCCGGATACAGCATGCCCTGCTCGAACGTATAGGAGTGGGGAAACACGGCATCGGTCTCGTCGGTATGCCGCATGTATTCCTGAATGCCGAAATTGGGCACCCACAGGTCGAAGTGCAGCGCCGCCCCCATGCAGACCGGCGACAGATCCGTGGCGCCATGGCAGCCGGTGCGCACCTGATAGAGCGACGCCATATCGGCAATGCGCCGCAGATGCGTGATGCCACCCGCGTGAACGACCGTGGTGCGGATGTAATCGATGAGCTGGTTCTGCACCAGGTCCTTGCAGTCCCAGATCGTGTTGAAGATTTCGCCCACCGCCAGCGGCGTGGTGGTGTGCTGGCGGATCAGACGGAAGGCTTCCTGGTTCTCGGCGGGCGTGGCGTCTTCCATCCAGAAGAGGCTGTAGGGCTCCAGCGACTTGCCCAGCCGCGCGGCCTCGATGGGCGTCAGGCGGTGATGCACGTCGTGCAGCAGATGGTGTTCGAAGCCCAGCTTTTCGCGGATGCGTTCGAACAGTTGCGGCGCGTGGCGCAGGTATTTTTCGGTGGACCAGTCGTGCTCGCTGGGCAGGTCGGCGTCGGCGGGCTCGTAGAACAGCGTGCCGCGGCCCACGCCATAGACCTTTTCCAAACCCGGCACGCCGCTTTGCGCGCGGATGGCGCGATAGCCCATGTCGGCGTAGCGCAGCACCTCGTCCACGGTGTGCTCGATGTCCGAGCCGTTGGCATGGCCGTAGACCATCACGCCGCTACGGCTCTTGCCGCCCAGCAGCTGGTACAGCGGCAGGCCGGCGGCCTTGGCCTTCAGGTCCCACAGCGCGGTGTCCACGCCGGCGATCGCGGTCATCGTGACCGGCCCGCGCCGCCAGTACGCGCCCTTGTACAGGTACTGCCAGATGTCCTCGATCTGATGCGCATCGCGCCCGATCAGGCAGGGGATGACGTGCTCGGTCAGGTAGGCGGCCACCGCCAGTTCGCGCCCGTTCAGCGTCGCATCGCCAATGCCGGTCAGGCCCTGGTCGGTTTCGATCTTCAGGGTCACGAAGTTGCGGCCCGGAGAACAGACAATCACGCGTGCATTCGTAATCTTCATCTTGGACTTCCGGCTACAGGAAAGGGACGGCCGCTCAACGCGGCCGCGGGATCAGAACGTCACCATCACCTTCATCGCCTGGTTGCGATCACCCGCCAGCGCAAAGGCGTCATGCACGCGCGCGACGGGCACCGCCGCCGTCAGCAGCGGCGACACATCCACCAGGCCGCGGGCCAGGCAATCCACGGCCATCGCGTATTCGTTCACAAAGCGGAAGCTGCCGATGCACGACAGGCTCTTGACCATGATCTGGTTGAACGGGCAATCGGCGCTGCTGCCGGACAGCGTTCCCACCGTCACGACAACGCCACGCGGACGCGCCGCGCGCAGGCAGCTTGCCAGGCCGGCATAGCTGCCCGACGCCTCGAAACACACGTCCACCGTGCCCTTGCCCGCGGCCAGCGCGTCCAGGGCGGCCGGGTCCGTGGCCGCGTTGATGGTTTGCGTGGCGCCCACCCGGGCGCACGCCGCCAGTGTCTGGTCCACGATGTCCACCACGATGACCCGGCTGGCGCCCGCCAGGCGCGCGGCCATCAGGATCAACGCGCCGATCGGACCCGCGCCGACCACCATGGCCGTCTTGCCCAAAAGCGATCCTGCGCTGCGCACCGCGTGCAGGGCAACGGCCAGCGGCTCGCCAAAGGCGGCCAGTTCATACGACAGCGAATCCGGCACCGGCACGCATTGCCGCGCGTCGACCACCACCTCTTCGCGCATCGCACCCTGCATGTGCGGAAAGCGGCTGGCGCTGCCGAAGAAATGCACCGACTCGCAATGATTCGAATCGCCCTGCCGGCAATAGCGGCACACGCCGCAGGTGCGCGCCGGATCCAGCGCCACGCGGTCGCCGGGCTGGACCGCCGTCACGTCCGCGCCCACCTCCAGCACCTGCCCGGACGCTTCGTGGCCCGGCGTCAGCGGTTCGCGGATGACAAAATCGCCCACCCGGCCGTGCCGGTAGTAATGCAGGTCCGATCCGCAGATGCCCACGGCCTTGACGCCGACGCGCACCTGCGACGGCCCCAAGGGCTGCGAGTCCGAGGTGTCCAGGCGCAGGTCCTGCGCCCCGTGGATCATGCAGTTCAGCATCAGCGCCACCCCTGTGCAAACTCGCCGATCACCCGTTCCAGGTGATCGCGCATCGCCTGCCGCGCCTCCTGCGCGTCGCGGGCCACCAGCGCGCCGAAGATACGCTGGTGATCGGCCTGCGACGCCTGGCGCAAGGCCTGCGTATGGAAATGCTGTTCCATCTTTTCCCAGACCGGCCCCCGGGCCTGATCCCACATCGACGTCACCGTGGCCAGCAGCACGCTGTTGCCGGTGGACTGGGCAATGCACAGGTGAAAGCGGCGGTCGGCCTCGGCATTGGCGTCCTTGTCCGTCATCCGGTCGCGCATGGCCGTCAGCGCCTCGAAAATGCGGTCCAGGTCCGCGTCAGTGCGGGTGGTGGCCGCCAGCGCGGCGATCTCGGATTCAATCAGGCAGCGGGCGCGAAGGAGCTCGAAGGGGCCGGCGCCCGCCTCCGGCATCGCGGACGGTCGGTTCGCGCCCGGTTCGCAGACATAGATGCCCGAGCCGCCGCGCACTTCCACCACGCCCTGCAGCTCCAGCGCAATGATGGCCTCGCGCACGGACGTGCGGCTGACGTCGAAGCGCTCGGCCAGCGCGCGCTCGGCCGGCAGCCGCTGGCCCGCGGCAAATTCCCCCTGCGCCACCAGCGCATGGATCTGCGCGGCCAACCGCAAGTAACCGCGGTCTGGTGCGACACGGCCGGCGGGGACTTCGGGCTTGGAGAGCGAATGCAACGTCATGGCGCCTCAAATTGGTCTGACCAAATCGTATTTGGTCCACCAATTTCCGCCATCGTGGTTTTCCACTACGCGCCGACCGGCAACGCTCGGACAACGCCCGGACAACCGCCGGATCGCCCCTCGACAGCCCCCGCGCGGCCCCTGTATAGATACGGATCGAACGACAGCCAAGGAAAGCGACATGCCCAGCACGACCGACCAGCCCTTGCCCGCCAATCTGGCGGACCTGACCGCCACTGAAGCGGCAGCACACATCCGCGAGGGCCGCCTCACCAGCGTTGCGCTGACGCAAGCCTGCCTGGACCGCATCGACGCCCGCCAGGACCTGAACGCGTTCATCACGGTCGACCGCGACGGCGCGCTGGCGCAGGCGCGCGCCTACGATGCGGCGCCCGGCCACGGCCCGCTGGGCGGCGTGCCCGTCGCCATCAAGGACAACATCCACGTCGCGGGGCTGCCGAACACCGCTGGCACACCAGCGCTGAAAAACTTCCGCCCCGCCGAGGACGCGCCCGTCGTGCAGCGGCTGCGCGAGGCCGGCGCCGTCATCCTGGGCAAGACCAACATGCATGAACTGGCGTTCGGCGTGTCCGGCTTCAACACCGCCTTCCCCGGCCCGGATGGCGATGGCACGCGCAACGCCTACGACGCGCGCCTGATCGCTGGCGGCTCGTCGTCCGGCAGCGGCGCGGCGGTGGGCGCGCGGCTGGCGCCCGCCGCGCTGGGCACCGATACCGGCGCCTCGGTGCGCCTGCCCGCTTCGGTGAACGGCGCCGCCGGATTCCGCGCCACCGTGGGCCGCTACGACGGCGCGGGCATCACCCCCATTTCCCACACGCGCGACACACCCGGACCCATCGCCAACGACATGGCCGATATCGTGCTGCTGGATGCGATCCTCACGGGCCAGACCGAGCGGCTGGCGCCCCTGCCGCCCGAAGGCATTCGCCTGGGCCTGGCCGCGTACTTCTGGGCCGACCTCGATCCCGACGTGCAGGCGGTTTCAGAAGCCGCCTTGAACACACTGCGCGCCGCCGGGGTGACGCTGGTGCAGCTGGACATGCCCGACCTACCCGCCGCCAACGCGGCGGTCGGCATGCCGCTATGCCTGTTCGAGCAGAAGCCCGATCTGACGGCCTATCTGGCGCGTTATCACGTGGGGGTGACCTTTGATGAGGTAGTCGCGCAGATTTCCAGCCCCGACGTGAAGGGCATTTTCGACAACCTGATCGTGCCGGGCGTGCTGCCCACGCCGGACGGCCAGCTTCTGCCGTTGCAACCGCTGTACGAACAGGCCATCGCAGGCGGCCGGCGTGAGCTCATCGACGTCTATCGCCGCGCCTTCAAGGAACACGCGTTGGACGGCCTGCTGTTTCCGACCGTGCCGGTGCCGCCGCCCGCGTCCACGCCCGAAGCCAGCAGTTTCGAAACCTTTGCCCGCCTGGCACGCAACGTGGATCCCGGCAGCAACGCCGGCCTGCCTGGCCTGAGCGTGCCGGCCGGGCTGTCGAATCAAGGCCTGCCGGTGGGATTGGAGATCGACGGCCTGCCGGGCGAGGACCGCAAGGTGCTCGCGATCGGCGTAGCCATCGAAAAGATATTGGGGCGCATCGCTGCGCCCCGGGTCCAGCCTTAGCCTCAGCCTGGGCTTTCGCGGCAGTCAGCCGCGTCAGCCGAGGTTGGGCGCCAGCGTGCGCTTCAGGTCTTCGATGCTGCGGCCGCTGCGGCGGGCGTAGTCTTCGAGCTGGTCTTCGCCGATGACGCCCACGTTGAAGTATTGCGACTGCGGGTGGCTGAAGTAAAAGCCCGACACGCTGGACGCCGGGTACATCGCGTAGCTGTCCGTCAGCATCATGCCGATGTCCTCACCGTCCAGCACGCGGAACATGTCGGTCTTCACGACGTGTTCCGGGCAGGCCGGGTAACCGGGCGCCGGGCGGATGCCCACGTACTTCTCGGCAATCATGTCTTCGTTGGACAGGGCCTCGTCGGGCGCGTAGCCCCACAGGTCCTGGCGCACGCGCGCATGCAGGCACTCGGCGAAGGCTTCGGCCAGGCGGTCCGCCAGCGACTTGAGCATGATGCTGGAATAGTCGTCCAGCGCCTTCTCGAATTCCGCTTCCTTCTTTTCGATGCCCAAACCGGCTGTGACGGCGAACATCCCGATGTAGTCGACCTTGCCGCTGGACTTGGGCGCGATGAAGTCCGACAGCGACTTGTTGCTGACGCCTTCGCGCTTGGCGCCCTGCTGGCGCAGGTTGCGGTACGTGAACAGCACCTCGCTGCGCGTCTCGTCTTTATAGACCTCGATGTCCTCGTCGTTGACGGTGTTGGCGGGATAGAAGCCCACGACGCCATTGGCGGTAAGCCAACGGCCCTCGACGATGCGCTTCATCATGGCCTGGCCATCGGCAAAGACCTTGCGCGCCTGCTCGCCCACCACCTTGTCTTGCAGAATGGCGGGGTACGGGCCGAAGAGGCTCCAGGTCTGGAAGAACGGGCCCCAGTCCACGTACTTCGCGATCTCGGCCAGGTCGTAGCTCTTGAACGTGCGGCGGCCGATGAATTTGGGGCGCGGCGGCGTGTAGTTGTCCCAGTCGATCGCCGGACGCGAGGCGCGCGCCTCGGCCAGCGGCAGGATCGGCGTCGCCTTGCGGTTGGCATGGCGGCGGCGCACGTCTTCGTACTCTTCGGCCAATTCCGTCAGGTAGGCTTCCGACTGGTCGGACATCAGGTTGGTGGCCACGCCCACCGACCGGCTGGCGTCGGGCACGTAGATCACCGGGCCTTCGTAGTTGGGCGCGATCTTGACGGCGGTGTGCACGCGGCTGGTGGTGGCGCCGCCGATCATGAGCGGCACCTTGCGGCTGCGGAAGTACTCGTCGCGCTGCATTTCCGACGCCACGTACGCCATCTCTTCCAGGCTGGGCGTGATCAGGCCGGACAGGCCGACGATGTCGGCGTTCTCTTCCTTGGCTTTCTCAAGGATCTGCGCGCAGGGCACCATCACGCCCATGTTCACGACTTCGAAGTTGTTGCACTGCAGGACCACCGACACGATGTTCTTGCCGATGTCGTGCACGTCGCCCTTGACAGTGGCGATGACGATCTTGCCCTTGGCGCGCACGTCGCCGCCCGCGGCCGCGATCTGGCGCTTTTCTTCCTCGATGAACGGAATCAGGTGCGCCACGGCCTGCTTCATGACACGGGCGGATTTCACGACCTGCGGCAGGAACATCTTGCCTTCGCCGAACAGGTCGCCGACGACGTTCATGCCGTCCATCAGCGGGCCTTCGATCACTTCGATGGGACGGCCGCCGCGCGCTGCGATCTTCTGGCGCACCTCTTCGGTGTCTTCCACGATGAAGGCCGTGATGCCGTGGACCAGCGCGTGCGACAGGCGCTGCTCGACCTCGGCATTGCGCCAGGCCAGGTCTTCTTCCTTCTTGGCGCCAGAACCCTTCACGCTGTCGGCAAACTGCACCAGGCGTTCGGTGGGCGTGCGCTCGTCGTCCGCTTCCGTCTTGCCGACGGGTTCCGGCCGGTCCAGCACCACGTCTTCCACCAGATCGCGCAGCTTGGCGTCCAGGTCTGCGTACACGCCCAGCTGACCGGCGTTGACGATGCCCATCGTCATGCCTTCCTTGACCGCGTAATACAGGAACACGGTGTGGATGGCCTCGCGCATCGGCTCGTTGCCCCGGAACGAGAAGCTGACGTTGGACACGCCGCCCGAGATGCGCGCGTGCGGCAGGTTCTCGCGGATCCAGCGCGTGCCTTCGATGAAGTCCACGGCGTAGTGGTTGTGCTCGTCGATGCCGGTGGCGACCGCGAAGACGTTGGGGTCGAAGATGATGTCTTCCGGCGGGAAGCCCTCTTCCTCGACCAGGATCTTGTAGGCGCGGCCGCAGATTTCCTTGCGGCGCTCCAGTGTGTCGGCCTGGCCCAGTTCATCGAACGCCATCACCACCACCGCGGCGCCATAGCGGCGGCACAGGCGGGCGTGATGGCGGAAGGGCTCCAGCCCTTCCTTCATGGAGATCGAGTTCACCACCGCCTTGCCCTGCACACACTTCAGGCCGGTCTCGATGACTTCCCACTTCGAGCTGTCGATCATGACCGGCACGCGCGCGATGTCGGGCTCTGACGCGATCAGGTTCAGGAAGCGGTGCATGCAGGCCACCGAATCCAGCATGGCCTCGTCCATGTTGATGTCGATGATCTGCGCGCCGTTCTCGACCTGCTGGCGGGCCACGGCCAGCGCCTCGTCGTATTTCTCTTCGCGGATCAGGCGGGCGAACATCTTGCTGCCCGTCACGTTGGTGCGTTCGCCCACGTTGACGAACAGCGTGTCTTCGTCGATGTTCAGCGGCTCCAGGCCCGACAGGCGGGTCTTGACGGCGATCTCGGGCACGACGCGCGGCGTCAGCGCCGTGACCTTCTCGGCAATCGCGCGGATGTGGTCCGGCGTGGTGCCGCAGCAGCCGCCCGACATGTTCACCAGGCCCGCGCGCGCAAATTCCTCGAGCAGCGCCGACGTGTCGGCCGGGGTCTCGTCAAAGCCGGTCTCGGCCATGGGATTGGGCAGACCGGCGTTGGGATACACGCAGACATAGGTGTCGCAGATCTTGGACAGCTCGGCCACGTAGGGGCGCATCAGCGCCGCGCCCAGCGCGCAATTCAGGCCGATGGTGACGGGACGCGCGTGGCGCACCGAGTTCCAGAAGGCCTCGACCGTCTGACCGGACAGGATGCGGCCGGACGCGTCGGTCACCGTGCCGGAGATCATCACCGGCAGGCGGATGCCGCGTTCCTCGAACACTTCCTCGGTCGCGAAAATGGCGGCCTTGGCGTTCAGCGTGTCGAAGATGGTTTCGATCAGGACGATGTCGATGCCGCCGTCGAGCAGGCCGTTCAGTTGCTCGATATAGGCGACACGCAGTTCGTCGAACGTGACGTTACGCGCGCCCGGGTCGTTCACGTCCGGCGAAATGGAAGCCGTCTTGGGCTGCGGGCCCAGCGCGCCCGCCACGAAGCGCGGCTTGTCGGGCGTACTGTAGGCGTCACAGGCTTCGCGCGCGAGCTGCGCCGACACGAGGTTCAGCTCGTAGGCCAGTTCGGGCAGGTCGTAGTCACCCTGGGCGATCGTGGTGGCGCCGAAGGTGTTGGTCTCGATGACGTCGGCGCCCGCGTCCAGATACTGGCGGTGGATTTCCGAGATGACGTCTGGCCGCACCAGCGACAACAGTTCGTTGTTGCCTTTCACGTCCTTGCCGTGCTCGGCAAAGCGCTCGCCGCGGAAGTCCGCTTCGCCCAGCTTGTAGCGCTGGATCATGGTGCCCATGGCGCCGTCCAGGATCAGGATGCGCTTGCCCAGCAGGCGGGCAAAGTCGCCGCCGCGGGTATAGGCTTCGGGAGGGTACGGCAGGCGGGGATACGACACGATCAGGTCCGGATTAGGTTGGCCACGGCAGCGCGGATGTGGCTAAAACGCGAAAAACGCCGAAAAAACAAGCCCTGATCGTAACAAAATGGGCCTTCGCGCGCCTCACGGTGATACAGTTTCGGCCCCGAACCGGTGCTTTCGGCGCATCAGGTTGGGCAAGCACGCAACACTTGCCCGCCGCGAGCGAAAGATAAACGGGAAACAGGAAGACGCCCCCGCAGTGCCGCGCCGCCCGCAAGGCCGCCGCAGCGCCGCCCGTCCAGCCTGTGCTGCCCCCGCAACGGTCCCCATGCGCGCCTGGCGCCCATGGCAGCCCGATACCGGCCTGTTCGCTCGTCAGGATGCCTGTTTCCCGCCACGCGGCCTTTCGGCTCGCCCGGCGCGCCGGCATCCTTCCCATCGTGAATGGCCTGCGGGGTCGCGGGCTGCACCGAGGTCTTGTAGATGAAAGCCCGCTCCATCCGGCGCTATGCCGGCGCCCTGCTCTGTTCCGCTCCGGCCATCGCCGCCGCCCAGCAAACCGCTCCCGCCACGTCCGAACTCGACAGCATCACCGTCACCGCCCAGCGCGTGCCCACCGACGGCCGCACGCTGCCGGTGTCGATCTCGGTGATCACCGCCGAGGACATCGCGGCCAGCAGCGCGCGCACCATGCAGGACCTGCTGTCCACGCAGGCCGGCATCAACCTGATCAACACCACCAGCTCCAGCGACAACGCCATCGTCGACCTGCGCGGCTTCGGCATCACCGGCGCCAGCAACACGCTGATCCTGATCGACGGCGTCAAGCAGAACACCAACGACCTGTCGGCGCCCAGTCTGGGCGTGGTGCCGCTGGATCAGGTCGAACGCATCGAAATCGTGCGTGGCAGCGGCTCCGTGCAGTACGGTGGCGGCACCACCGGCGGCGTGATCAACATCATCACCCGCTCCGACTTTGCCAAGGAGCCGGTCACCGCCCGTGCCACCGCCACGTTCGGCAGCTACGGCCTGCGCCAGTACGACGCCGCGGTCGCGATGAACAACGAAAAGGTGGGCGTTGACGCCTACATGCAGTCGCTGCACAGCGACGGCTACCGCGACAACAGCGGCGAGCGCCGCGAAGGCGGCGGCGGCGGCATCACCTTCCGCCACAACGACGGCTCGATCCGCCTGTACGGCCGCACCACCACGCAGAAGCTGGAACTGCCCGGCCCGCGCACGATCAACCCGTTCACGGGCGTGAACGAATTCCAGGACGATCCGCGCGGCTCGAAGAACGACGTCGACTACGTCAAGACCACGACCACCACGTTTGGTCTGCAACTTGAGCAGGCCATCGGCGCCGGCGTGCTGTATTCGGATCTGTCCACCCGCGAAAAGAAGCTCAGCGGCCTGACCTACGACGGTTTCGGCGACACGCTGCGCGACCAGAAGCTGGAAGAGAACATCGCCAGCGTGCGCTACCGCCTGCCGATCAACGGCGGCCACAGCGTCGTCTTCGGCGCCGATGCGCAGGAAGCCAAGACCACCGCCGACCAGAACGCCTACTACGACTTCGAACCGTCGAAGTGGCAGTCGCGCCAGCATCAGTACGGCCTGTTTGCCGAAGGCCAGATCCGCGCCACCGACAGCACCTACATCACGGCGGGCGTGCGCCGCCAGTACGCGTCCGACGACCTGGAAGTGATTTCGGGCTCGGGCACGCCGTCCGACCGCAGCCACCACCTGACCGCGTGGCAGTTGGGCGTGCGCCAGGACCTGTCCGGCGGCTTCGGCCTGTACGGCAAGGTCGGCCGCAGCTTCCGCCTGCCCAACGCCGACGAACTGCTGTCGGTCCAGTCGCCGCTGGCCCCGCAGACGTCCACCGACAAGGAAATCGGCGTCACCTGGCAGTCGGCCAGCAGCAGCGCGCGCCTGTCGTACTTCCACTACGACCTGACCAACGAGATCCAGTACAACCCGCTGGCCGACGGCCTGTGGGGCCCGGGCACGGGCGCCAACACCAACCTGGATCCGACCCGCCGCCAGGGCATCGAGCTTGAAGGCCACACCGCGCTGTCCAGCAGCGTCACCGTGGACGCCAACCTGACCTGGATGGAAGCGCAGTTCCGCTCCGGCACCTACGCCGGCGTCGACCTGGCCGGCAAGACCGTGCCGCTGGCGCCCAAGTGGCTGGCCAACGCCGGCGTGACGTGGCGCCCCACCGATGCGTTCCTGTGGAACGTGTCGGCGCAGTACGTGGGCAAGTCGCGCATGGACAACGACCAGGCCAACCAGTTCGACAAGGAACTGGACGCCTACGTGCTGTTCAACACCAAGGTCGCGTACAAGTTCACCCGCAACATCGAAGCCGCGGTGGGCGTGAACAACATCTTCGACCGCCAGTACGCCACGTACGGCATCCGCGGCGGCAACGCCTCGTTCGAGATGCTGGGTCCCGTCGCCAACTACAGCCTGTACCCCGCCCCCGGCCGCAACTTCTACGCGTCGCTCACGCTACGCTACTGATTGCCGCCTTGCGGACTGGGCCTGCCGGTCTGAGCCTTTGTTGAGGCTCAGGGTCTGCGCAGGCCCTTTTCTACATCTGTGCCCACCCGACGGAGCCGCTGCATGACCTTTCGACGCGTCCTGACGACTGCCGGCGTTGCGCTGAAGCTGACCCTGACGTCGGCGTCAGGGTTGATGCCGACATTTGTGCCGATCGTGGCATTGACCCTGGCGCTGTCTCCGCGGCTGTCCCATGGCGCCCCCGCCATCCAGGTCCAGGACGACCGCGGCCGCACCGTCACGCTGGACGCCCCCGCCCGGCGCGCCGTGACGCTGGCGCCCCATGCCACCGAACTCATCTACGCCGCCGGCGCGGGCGGATACATCGTCGGCACCGTCCTCGGCAGCGACTACCCGGCCGCGGCCCGCGCGCTGCCCGTCATCGGCGACGGTACGCAGCCGGACGCCGAACGCGTGGCCGCCGCCCGCCCCGACCTGCTGATCGCCTGGCAACCGTCCGCCGCCGAACCGCTGACGCGCGTGATGGACAAGCTGGGCGTGCCCGTCTTCTACAGCGATCCGCTGACGCTCGCCGCCATTCCCGGCGCCGTCGAGCGCATGGGCCAGTTGTTCGGCACCGAGCCCATCGCGCGGGCCGCCGCGCAGGACATGCGCGCCCGGCTGGATGCCCTGAAGGCGCGCTATGCCGGCCGCCGCCCCGTACGGGTCTTCGTCCAGGCCGGCCTGGACCCCATCTACACCCTGAACGACAGCAGCATCGTCAGCGACGCGCTGCGGCTGTGCGGCGGCGTCAACGTCTTCGGCCAGGCGCCCATCGTGGCGCCGCAGGTCACGCTGGAAGGCGTGCTGGCGGCCCGGCCCGAGGCCGTGCTGGCCGGCGTTTCGCGGCCGGAGGACACGGCCAGGAACCTGGCCGCCTGGCAGACGATGGGCCTGCCGGCGGCGCGCCAGGGCCACGTCTATGGCGTCGATGCCGACGCGCTGTACCGGCCCGGGCCCCGGCTGATCGACGCGGCCGAGACCCTCTGCGCCGACCTGGACCGGGTGCGCTGACGCGCGCGATCCGCAAATAGTGGAACGCGCGGGCCAGTGCCCGGCCCTGCCGGCCGGCGGACTGCTTTATCATTCGGCATCAGTCAGCCAGTCCCCCGCGGGCCTCGCATCGTGCGCGCCCGCCCTTTGAAGCACCGCCATGACCACACAAGACACTCTCACCATCGCTGGCCGCGCCTACTCGTCGCGCCTGCTCGTCGGAACCGGCAAGTACAAGGACTTCGAACAGACCCGCGCGGCCCTGGACGCCAGCGGCACGGAAATCGTCACCGTCGCCATCCGCCGCACCAACATCGGCCAGAACGCCGGCGAGCCGAACCTGCTGGACTACGTCCCCACCTCGAAATTCACGCTGCTGCCCAACACGGCCGGCTGCTACACCGCCGACGACGCCGTGCGCACGCTGCGCCTAGCCCGCGAACTGCTGGACGGCCACGACCTCGTGAAGCTCGAAGTGCTGGGCGACCCGCACACGCTGTTCCCCAACATGCCCGAAACCCTCAAGGCCACCAAGACGCTGGTCGACGAAGGCTTCAAGGTCATGGTCTATTGCACCGACGATCCCATCCAGTGCCGCATGCTGGAAGACATGGGCGCCGTGGCCGTCATGCCGCTGGCCTCGCTGATCGGCTCCGGCATGGGCATCCTGAATCCCTGGAACCTGCGCCTCATCATCGACCAGGCCCGCGTGCCGGTCGTGGTCGATGCCGGCGTGGGCACCGCGTCCGACGCCGCCATCGCCATGGAACTTGGCTGCGACGCCGTGCTGATGAACACCGCCATCGCCGGCGCGCGCGATCCCATCCTGATGGCCAGCGCCATGAAGAAGGGCGTGGAAAGCGGCCGCGAGGCCTTCCTGGCCGGCCGCATGCCCAAGAAGCTGTACAGCGGCGCGCCCAGCTCGCCCACCGAAGGCCTGATCACCGGCGGTCCCGCGAAATGAATTCCCGCCAGCCGGCCGCCAGCGGCCGTCCGATCCCCAACGCGCTGACCATCGCCGGCGTCGACCCGTCCGGCGGCGCCGGCATCCTGGCCGACGTCAAGGCCATGAGCGCGCTGGGCGCCTACGGCTGCGCCATCATCGCCGCGCTCACCGCGCAGAACACGCAGGGCGTGACCGGCATCTCGCCGGTGCCGCCCGCCTTCGTCGGCCTGCAGATCGACACCCTGTTCACCGACGTGCGCATCGACGCGGTCAAGATCGGCATGCTGGGCCAGCGCCCCGTCATCGAGGTCGTGGCCGAAAAGCTCGCCAAATGGACGCCCGCGCACATCGTGCTGGACCCGGTCATGGTCGCCAAAAGCGGCGACCTGCTGCTCGAAAACGATGCCGTCGGCGCCATGCGCGAAGCCATGCTGCCCCTGACCACCCTGCTCACTCCCAATCTTCCCGAAGCCGGCGTGCTGCTCGAAGAGCGCCCCGTCGAGACCGTCAAGGAAATGCGGCGCGTCGCCGAACGCCTGCGCAACAAGCTGGCGCATTCCGGCGAACGCTGGGTGCTCGTCAAGGGCGGCCACCTGCCCGGCAGCGAAACCATCGACCTGCTGCACGACGGCGACCGCATGATCGAATTGCCCGGCCACCGCATCGACACCGCCAACACGCACGGCACCGGCTGCACGCTGTCGGCCGCGCTGGCGGCGCTGCTCCCGCAAATCGGGGACGTACCGGAATCCGCCAAACGCGCCAAGGCCTACCTGACTGAAGCCATCCGCCACGCCGAGCGCCTGTCGGTCGGCTCGGGCCACGGCCCGGTCCACCATTTCCACGGCTGGTGGTAACGCCCCTTTCAGGCTGAGCTCAACGGCGCCCCACGGGGCGCCGTCTGCTTTTCCGGGTTCCGCGCCGCGCCTGAAACATCTGCCGCACGGGCGCGCCGTCACAGGACGCTACGAATCGGTACAATGGCCCGTTGATTCCTCTGTTTTTTCTGACCGTCATGAACGCTTCGACCCTGCCCGACGTAGAACAAGCCCGCTTCAATATGGTGGAACAGCAGATCCGCCCGTGGGACGTCCTGGACGCCAACGTGCTGCAAGCGCTGTTCGATGTGCGCCGCGAACAATTCGTTCCGCCGGCCCTGCGTGGCCTGGCGTTTTCCGACCTGGAGCTGCCGCTCGAGATCAACGCGGTCAACACGCGCCAGACCATGCTCGCCCCCAAGGTCGAAGCCCGTCTCGCGCAGGAACTGCTGCTCACCAAGTCCGACTGCGTGCTTGAAATCGGCACCGGCTCCGGCTACCAGGCCGCCCTCCTGGGCTACCTGGCGCAACAGGTCACCTCCGTCGAGATCGACAGCCGCCTGGTGACCTTCGCGCAGCAGAACCTGCAGATGAACAACGTCACCAACGTCAAGGTCGAAACCGGCGACGCCCGCAATGGCTGGGGCTCCACCGAATACGACGCCATCCTGGTCACCGGTTCCGTGCCGGTCGTGCCGGACGCGCTGAAGTACCAGCTGCGCGTGGGCGGCCGCCTTGTCGTGGTGGTTGGCCAAGCCCCCATCATGACCGCCTGTCGCATCACCCGCACCACCGCCGCCAGCTTCGAAACCGTCAAGCTCTTCGAAACGGTCATCAAGCCGTTGCGCGGCGTCACGGTGTCGCAGTTCAAGTTCTAACTCCGCGACCTCGCCGCCTTTTGCCCGGCCCCCATGGGGCCGGCGTCACGTCCGGCGGCCCGGCGTATCGTTGAAAGATCATGCGCGTCCGCTCACTTACGGCTTTACTGGTTTTCACCTGCGCCGCAAGTGCCGGCCCGCTGACCGCGTCCGCCCAGAACCTGGTCCAGGTCTGGCAGGCCGCGCTGGGCAATGACCCCACCTACGCCGCCGCGCGCGCCAACTACCGCGCCGGCCTTGAAAAAGAACCCCAGGCCCGCGCCCTGCTGCTGCCCCTGATCACCGCCGAAGCCGGCGGCGCCTACCAGGAAACCCGCAGCACCCGCGGCCTGTCCTACGCCTACAGCGGCGGCCGCGGCGTGTGGGACCTGGCGCTTACCCAGCCGCTCTTCGACTGGGGCCGCTGGCAGAACTTCGAGCAATCCAAGCTCATCGTCGCCGACGTCGAAGTGCAACTCCAGCAGGCCTACCAAGACCTCTTGCTGCGCGTCGCCGACGCCTACTTCAACGTCCTGTACGCCCAGGACACCCTGACCGCCACCGAAGCCGAAAAAACCGCCGTCGCCGGCCAGCTTGAATCCGCCAAGCGCAACTTCGAACTCGGCAACGCCACCATCACCGACACCTACGAGGCCCAGTCGCGCTACGACCTCGTCGTCGCCCAGGAACTGCGCCTGCAGAACGACCTGGAAGTGCGCCGCGACGAACTCGCCAAGATCATCGGCACCCAGCCCGGCGCCCTGGCCGAACTGCCCTACGGCGTGCAACTGCCCGCCCCCCAGCCCGCCCGCATCGCCGACTGGAGCAACCAGGCCGAAACCTCCAGCCTCGAAGTCCTGCGCGCGCAATTGCTGACCCGCATCGCCGGCCGCGAAATCCAGATCGCCAAGAGCGGCCACTACCCCACCCTGAACCTGCGCGCCACCAGCGGCAGCGCCAGCGACGCCGTCATGCGCAACGCCGCCCCCGGCAAGCCCATCGACAACACCATCGGCGTGGTCCTCTCCATCCCGCTGTACTCCGGCGGCGGCGTGTCCTCGCAAGTCACGGAAAAGGTCGAACTGGAACAGAAGGCGCGCTACGACTACGAAACCGCCCGCCGCCAGGCCGTCCAGGCCACCCGCCAGTACTACACCGGCGTCACCAGCGGCCTGGCCCGCATCCAGGCCCTGGAAGCCGGCGAAAAATCCAGCCGCGCCGCCGTAGAAGCCAACCGCACCGGCTACGAAGTCGGCGTCCGCATCAACCTGGACGTCCTGAACGCCCAGCAACAGCTCTACGCCACCCAACGCGACCTGGCCCTGGCCCGCTACAGCACAGTGCTCTCCAGCCTGCGCCTGAAGGCCACCAGCGGCATCCTGGCGGAATCGGACCTGGAAGCGATCAACCGGCTGCTGCGCCCGCCGCGCTGAGGGCGTTTCCGCTGCTGCGACCAGTGTCTGACACCCTTGGTGCACTGTCTGGAGCTGAAGATCATCTCTACGGGTGTCAGACACCCAGTCGACTCCCATCGCCCCCCCGCCAGCGCGGGAGCGCACACCCCCACGACGCCCCACAACTCAGATGCCGATTGCCGCCGCCCGGGCGGCAGCAATTCGGCGGCCCCGCAGATCTCCTTCCCTGACCACAGCTCTTGCAGCGCGCAAACCAAAGACCCTCGCAGCACGGTG
>NZ_DCYD01000023.1:245661-288769 GCF_002331005.1 Achromobacter sp. UBA2119
CACGGTGACCGCGGCGCCGGGCGACCTACGAAGATCGGTCACTACCAACGAAGACCGACGCCACGAGATGCGCCCCCCCCACCCCACCGACGAAGCCCCCACAAAAAGACAAAAAGAAAAGCGGCCTACAAAGGCCGCCTTCAATCCGATATGTAGATTCAGCAACGAATCACCCGCCCTGAATCTTCTTCACCAACGCCGTCGTAGACCGCTCAAACTCAAAAGGAATCGCAACGGCACGTCCGCCCCAGGTCTTCACCAGCGCAGTCTCCGGCAACGTCTCCATATCGTAATCGCCACCCTTGACGATCAGATCGGGCTTGATCTCTCCGATCAACGCCTCAGGCGTATCTTCATGGAAGGACGTGACTACGGTTACGAAACCCAGTGCCGCCAGCAGCGCAGCGCGGTCTTCCACGCGATTTAGCGGACGCTCCGAACCCTTACCCAGCCGCCGCACCGACTCATCCGTATTCACGGCGACAATCAACGTCGCCCCCAACTGCGCCGCCTGATCCAGATACGTCGCATGCCCGCGATGCAGGATGTCGAACACCCCGTTCGTAAACACCAGCGGCCGCGGATAGCGGCCAGCGGCAACGGCAGCGACGAGTTCGTCGCGGGACAGGACCTTGGATTCGAAGCGGGCGGCAGGCATGCGGCGATTATAGGAGGGATCAGGCGCCGCCCAGGATGATCTCTTTGTCCTTCGGCACGATCAGCGCCGACACTTCCTTCCGGTAGCGGTTCAGATCCTTCACCGTCTCGAAGCTGCGGTCCAACAGCTTCGACAGAATGTGCAGGATCCGCGTCGCCACCTTCTGTTCCCACACGCCGTCAAAGCGGATCTGCGTATCCAGCCAATGCTCCAGCCAGCCCGGCTCCGGCAGGCGCGACTGCACCGTATCGTTCGGGAACAGATCCTTGTTCACGTGCAGATTGGTCGGATGCAGCGCCTGCTGCGTGCGGCCCGCCGACGCCATCAACACCCCGATCTTCGAGAACGCCAGACGCGCCTGCTCGCTCGTGCCCTGTCCGCGGTCATGCAATGCGCGGCGCATGTATTGCAGATAGGCGCCCGCGTGGCGCGCTTCGTCCTGCGCCACCGTCTTGTAGATCGCCTTGATCACCGGCTCCGTGTGCCATTCGGCCGCGCGGCGGTACCAGTGGTTCAGGCGGACCTCGCCGCAGAAGTGCAGCATCAGCGTTTCAAGTTCAGGGGCCTTGTCGAATTCAAAGCGCACGTTGTGCAGCTCTTCCTCGGTCGGCACCAGGTCCGGGCAGAAGCGGCGCAGATACTCGATCAGCACCAGCGAATGCTTTTGCTCTTCAAAGAACCAGACCGACATGAACGCGCAGAAATCACTGTCGCCGCGGTTGTCGCGCAGGAACATCTCGGTGGCCGGCAGCGCCGCCCACTCCGTGATGGCGTTCATCTTGATCGTGTGGGCTTGTTCGTCCGAGAGCTTGCTGCGGTCGAAATCGCCCCACGGAATATCGTGCGCCATGTTCCATCGCACGGCTTCCATGGTCTTGAAGAGTTCTGGATAAAGCATATTCTGCCCTTGTATTCGTCCCGCTAGTGGGGCTATGAAAATTGATGAATGGCGCGCGCGTTCTTATAGGCGTGGGCGCTGCTTGCCAATTGCGCAGCGCTATTTTTCGCCGTCTCCCGCGAAGCTATGATGACCGTTTCATGAATGAAACATGACAGTAAGGTCTAGATCATCGCGCCGCCTATCGGGTCAACGCCCATATCGCGACCCCGACTGCCAGCGCCAGCACGCCAACCAGCGCTGCAACCAGCCGGTTGTTCTGCTCTTGTGCGCGGCGTAACTGCATCATCTCGGCCAGCATCGCGGGCGAGACATTGGGTCGGCTCAGATGGTCATGGACCAGCCTTGGCAAGGCGGGCAGCATTTGCGACCACTGCACGGCCTCTTTTTCCAGGCTTTTCCGCAATCCCTGGAATCCGACACGCTGACGCATCCAGCGTTCCAGATAGGGTTTTGCGGTCTTCCAGAGGTCGAGGTTGGGATCGAGCTGGCGGCCCAGTCCCTCGACGTTCAGCAGGGTCTTCTGCAACAGGACCAGCTGCGGCTGGATTTCAACGTTGAAACGGCGCGAGGTCTGGAAGAGCCGCAGCAGCACCTGCCCCAGCGAGATCTCCGACAGCGGCCGGTCAAAATACGGTTCGCAGACGGCGCGCACCGCGCCTTCCAGCTCTTCCTCGCGCGTATCCGGCGGCACCCAGCCCGATTCGATATGCAGTTGCGCCACTCGGCGATAGTCACGATGGAAGAAGGCCAGGAAATTCTGCGCCAGGTAATTCTTGTCGAACTCGGACAGCGAGCCCACGATGCCGAAGTCCAGCGCGATATAGCTGCCCAGCGTGCCGGGGCGGTCCGACACGTAGATGTTGCCCGGGTGCATGTCCGCATGGAAGAAGCCGTCGGTGAACACCTGCGTAAAGAAGATCTCCACGCCCGTGCGCGCCAACGTCGGAATGTCGATGCCGGCTTCGCGCATGCGCTCGACCTGGCCCACGGGCATGCCGTACATGCGCTGCATCGTGAAGACGGTGGAGGCCGTGTATTCCCAGATCACCTCGGGCACGATCAGCATGTCGCCGCGGCCGGATTCCGGGCCGAAATTGCGTCGCAACTGGCTGCAATTGGAGGCCTCGCGCACCAGGTCCAGCTCGTCGTGCAGGTACTTGTCGAACTCCGCGACAACCTCGCGCGGCTTCAGGCGGCGGCCATCGGCGCCCAGGCGCTCGATGATGCGCGCCACGACCTTCAAGAGCGACATGTCCTTTTCGATGATGCTGAGCATGCCCGGACGCAGCACCTTCACGGCGACCTCGCGGCCATCGTGCAGCACCGCGAAGTGAACCTGCGCGATGGACGCCGAGGCCACCGGGTCCACGTCGAACTGCGCGAACAGCTTTTCGGGCGGTGCACCCAGCGCCGCCTCGATGCAGGCAGCCGCCTGGGCGGACGGGAACGGGGGCACACGGTCCTGCAGCAACGCCAGTTCGTTGGCGATGTCGGCGGGGATCAGGTCCCGGCGGGTGGACAGCACCTGCCCGAACTTCACAAAGATGGGACCCAGCGATTCCAAAGCCAGACGCAGGCGCTGCCCGCGCGGCGAGCGCGGACGCGTGCCCAGGCGCATGACGCGCAGCAGGCACGTGGCCAGCGGATGATTCAGGCTGGACAGGACAAGTTCGTCCAGGCCGTAGCGCAGCGAGACGACGATGATGCGAAAGAGGCGCAGCAAGGGAAACATGGATCAGGCGCCCCGCTTTGCGCCGGCCGAGGCCAGGCGGGTTTGCAGCGCGGCCGCCGATCGCGCCAGCGCATCCGCGCGCGCGTTAAGTTCGGCCAGGTCCAGGCGCCATTGCTCCAGGGCCGGGCGGCCCGCCAGCACACCGCTTTCTTCGGACAGGTATTCAGAGACATTCTCGGCCAGCCGCTGACCCGCATTGCGAGCCCCGCCGGCCACCGCGCGCGCGCCGCCCACGATGCGCAGCGCGGCGATGTCGCCCACCACACGGGCAAGCGCGTCTTCGGGATCGAACCGCAATTGCTTGGACAGATCTGCGACCACCTGCGCCAGCGCCGCGTCGCCAGAAATATGCGTAGCCTCGGCGAAGTCGGGCTTGTCGTGCCCCGCGCCCAGACGCGGCAACGGCAGCTTGTCTGGCGACACGGTCAGCGTGACATCGGGTACCACGGCCGGATCGGCCTGGTCGGCCAGTCCGTCGCTATCGATCGACAGACCCAGCGTGAAGCCGCCCATGACGAAACGCACCGTCTTGCCGGCATGCCGCGCCAGGCGTTCGCGCGCCCAGTCCTCACGCCGCAACAGGGCGTTGAGGGCGCTGACGGCCAGGCGCTTGGGGGTGGGCAGGAACGAAAAAGGCAGCATGAGCGGTTGCAAGGACCCGGGAGGGCTTGCCGAAGTTGATGGGTAAATCGGGAGTGTAACGGGTTAGATGGGGGCCTGTTTTGCGGAAGGCACATGAAAAACCGGCCCTTTGGGGGCCGGTTCATGCGGACGCCGTGACGGCGTCCGCGGCAGAGGGCCGGTCGAGCCGGACCGCCAGGGTTTAGCTGGCGTGTTCCACCGGGATCTGCTGGATGCCGGCCAGCAACCAGCCGCCATTGGCCGGCTTGAACAGGTTCCAGACTTCTTCGAAGCGGAAAGCCTCGGCGCCCGGCGCCTCGCGCAGCATGCCGGAGAAGCGCACGCTGGCCAGGTGGCCGTCGGAAACGGTTTCGATGCCCAGCATCTCGGCGTTCAGCAGGACCACTTCGGTCTTGTTGGGCGCCGCGCCGCGCTCGGCCAGTTGCGGCTTGAGTTCGGTGATCAGGTCGTCGGTCAGGAATTCACGCAGACCGTCGGTGCTGCCGCTGTCCCAGACGGCCTGGATGCGGACGAACTGTTCCTTGGCTTGCTTCAGGAAGGCCGGCGTGTCGAAATCGCCCGGCACGAACCAGTTGTTGTCATCGCCCGCCTTGGGCAGGACAGCCGGCGGCTCGATGGGAGCGGCGGCCACCGGTGCGGCGGCTGCGGGCGCGGCGGCGCCCGGCTTCAGCGCTTCACGCCACATCGGCTGCTGTTGCTGCTGGCCCGAGGCGTTGTTGTTGCCGCCAAATGCGCCCTGGGTAGCAGTGCGCGGACCGGCGCCACGCAGGCGGCGGATGATGAACATGACGGCAAAGACGACAGCGGCGATCAGCAGCGCGGACGACAGGAATTCCAGGAATGCGCCCGACAGGCCCATGCTGGAGAGCAGCGCGGCGATACCCAGACCGGCGGCGATACCGGCGATGGGGCCCAACCAACGAGAAGCGCCGCTCTTGGCGGCGGCGCCCGCTGCGCCGGCCGTTGCGGCACCGGCGGCTGCCGGCGCGGCGGTGGCGCCCGCGGTATTGCTGTTGGCAGCCGGCGGCGTGGTGGCCTGGCGCTGCGTCGTGACATTGGAGGATTGACGGCCCACGCTGGCGCCGCCGCCGGCGCGACGGGCTTCGGCGTCAAACGACGCCGTCACCAGCGCAGCGCCCGAAACGGCGATGAGCGCTGCCGCGACAAAGCGCGAAAGACAGAATTTGGACATAGATTTGCTCCCTCGTACTCGCGCCCCCGCTGCCCCGAGCAACGGGAGGGCCTCGCAATACGCGAGACCATCTGCGCGACTTTTCTTACAGTAATCTGAATGGCGTAAGAATAACGGACAAGCCGCCGCCCCACAAGTTCCCCGCGGGGCGGCGAAATCCGCCGTGGACGCCGGGCGTCAGCCCAGACGGACGCCTTCGTGCAGCGCGGCGATGCCCGCTGTCAGGTTGAAATATTGCACCCGCTCCAGGCCGGCGGTGCGCAGCATGTCGGCCAGCGTCTCCTGGTCGGGATGCATGCGGATGGATTCGGCCAGGTAGCGATAGCTGGCCTCGTCCTTGGCGATCTTCTTGCCCAGCCACGGCAGGACGTTGAACGAATACCAGTCGTACGCGGGCGACAGCGGCTTGGCGATGCGCGAGAACTCCAGGACGAGCAGCTTGCCGCCCGGCTTGAGCACGCGGGTCATTTCGGCCAGGGCGCGGTCCTTGTGGGTCATGTTGCGCAGGCCGAAGGCCACGCTGACGCGGTCGAAGTAACCGGTGGGGAACGGCAGGCGCTCGGCGTCGCAGACGGCGGTGGGCACCAGCAGGCCGGCGTCAGTGAGACGATCGCGGCCCACGCGCAGCATGGAATCGTTGATGTCGGTCAGCCAGACCTCGCCCGTGGGGCCGGCACGCTTGGCGAAGGCGCGCGCCAGATCGCCCGTGCCGCCGGCGATGTCCAGCACCTTCATGCCGGGGCGGATGGCGGCGCGGCCGATGGTGAAGGCCTTCCAGACGCGATGCAGGCCCGCCGACATGAAATCGTTCATGACGTCGTAGCGCTGGGCGACTGAATGGAAGACTTCGGCGACCTTGCGGGCCTTTTCGCCTTCGGGGACCGACTGGAAGCCAAAGTGCGTGGAGGTCGAGCCGGAACCGGCGGATTGTTGCGATTCGGAGGGGTTTTGCATGGTGAATTCCCGATATATCGGTCAATGGTAGCCTATCGGGCGCGCGCCTGCGGCGTGCCGGACCCGCCGAATGACGCGCTGCGGTCACATACCTGAAATATTGCGGCCATACTATCGCAATGTTCGCGCCGCGCCGGCGCTCAGAAGTGTGCCCAATTCGATATGTCCAGCACCATCCTCGTCGTCGAAGACGAACCCGCCATCCAGGAACTGATCGCCGTCAACCTGTCCTTCGCTGGCCACAAGGTGCTGCGCGCCTTCGACGCCGACCAGGCGCAGACGCTGATCCGCGCCGAGCTTCCCGATCTGATCCTGCTGGATTGGATGCTCCCGGGAACCTCCGGCCTGGCCATGGCGCGCAAGCTGCGCAACGACGAGCGCACCCGCGCCGTCCCGGTCATCATGCTGACCGCCAAGGGCTCCGAGCAGGACAAGGTGGACGGCCTGGAGGCCGGCGCCGACGACTACATCACCAAGCCCTTCTCGCCCAAGGAGCTGATGGCCCGCATCAAGGCCGTGCTGCGCCGCCGCGCGCCGCAGCTGACGGACGACGTCATCGACGTCGGCGGCCTGAAGCTCGATCCGGTGACGCATCGCCTGTCGGGCAACAGCCAGTCCCTGCAGATCGGCCCCACCGAATTCCGTCTGCTCCACTTCTTCATGACGCACCCGGAGCGCGTGTTCTCGCGCTCGCAGCTGCTGGATCAGGTGTGGGGCGACCACGTCTTCGTGGAAGAACGCACGGTCGACGTGCACATCCGCCGCCTGCGCAAGGCCCTGGAACCCAGCGGCCATGACGCGCACGTGGAAACGGTCCGCGGCAGCGGCTATCGGTTTACGGCACAGCTCCCAACGCGGTAAAACTGGCGCACGATGATCTGGCTGCGCACGCTTATATTTGTCGCCCTGTGGGCGGTGGTTGCCTTACTGGCGCAATGGCTTATTGGAGACCCCGCGGGCTGGGTCGTGTTTTCGGCTTCGCTGACCGCTATGCTGCTGTGGCGCAGCTGGCGGCTGACGCTGGTCTCCCGCTGGGCCAATCAACCCGACTCCGCCCCGCCCGCCTCTGTCGGCCCCTGGGACGACATTCTTGCTCCGCTCTATCGGTACACCCGCGCCCGCGCACGTGAACTGACTGAAACCCGCGACACCATGCAAGGCATGCTGGCTGCTGCCCAGGCCCTGCCCGACGGCGCCGTCACGCTGAACGAAGACTTTCAGATCGACTGGTGCAACCGCATGGCGCGCCAGCATCTGGGTCTGCGGCTGCCGGCCGATCGCGGACACAACCTTCTGAACCTGCTGCGCGCGCCGGAATTCGTGGAATACGCGCATCGCCCATCCTGGCCCGAACCCATCCTGGTGCGGCTGGGCCAGCAAGGCCAGGAAAGGCTGATGATGATGCAGTTGACGGCCTACGCCAGCAACCAGCGCCTGCTCATCACTCGCGACGTCACGCAGATCGAACGCCTGGAAACCACGCGCCGCGATTTCGTGGCCAACGTCTCGCACGAACTGCGCACGCCGCTGACGGTGCTGGCGGGTTTTCTGGAAACGCTGCGCGACATGCCCGACGACGCGCTGCCGCAGGAGCAGCGCGAGCAGTACATCGACATGATGCACGAGCAGGCGCACCGCATGCAGGCCATCGTGGAAGACCTGCTGACGCTGTCCACGCTGGAATCATCGCCGGGCAGCGATCCGCGCGCGGTCAACATGGGCGCGCTGCTGCAAAAGGCGCGCCAGCAGATCGAAGCGCTGTCGGGCGGCCGGCACCAGCTGGTCTGGCACATCGACGAAACCCTGGACGTACTGGGCGCCGAAAACGAGCTGACCTCGGCCCTGTCCAACCTGCTGACCAACGCCGTGCGCTACACGCCGGACGGCGGCACCATCACCGTGCGTTGGGAACGCGAGCCCGAAGGCGGCGCGTGCTACAGCGTGCAGGACACGGGCATCGGCATCCCGGCGCGCCATCTGCCGCGCCTGACCGAACGCTTCTACCGCGTGGACCGGGGCCGGTCGCGCGCCGTTGGCGGCACGGGGCTGGGCCTGGCGATCACCAAGCATATCGCCATGCGGCACGACGCCGAACTGCTGATTACCAGCGAACCCGGCAAGGGCAGCGTCTTCTCGCTGCGCTTTCCCGCCGACCGCATCGCTATCGCCGAAACGGCCTGAATTCCGCCCGCGCGAGCGCCTGAGTGCGCCCCGCGGGTGGTAAAGTTTTTGGCCATGCGCATCCTGGTCATTGAAGACGAACCCAAACTGGCCGACTACCTGAAGAAGGGACTGTCGGAACAAAGCCACGTCGTGGACGTGGCGCGCGACGGCGTCGATGGCCGCCATCTGGCGCTGGAAGGCGCGTACGACCTCATCGTGCTCGACGTCATGCTGCCCGGCGTGGATGGCTTCGAGGTCCTGGCCTCGGTGCGCGCGCACAAGGACACGCCCATCCTGATGCTGACCGCCCGCGACGCGGTCGAAGACCGGGTCCGCGGCCTGGAGGGCGGCGCCGACGACTACCTCGTCAAACCCTTCGCTTTCTCCGAACTGCTGGCCCGGGTGCAGGCGCTGCTGCGCCGCGGCCGCTCGCAGGAGCCCACGCTGCTGCGCCTGGCAGACCTGGAGCTGGATCTTGCCAGCCGGCGTGCCCAGCGCGGCGGCCACCGCCTGGACCTGACCGCCAAGGAATTCAGCCTGCTGGCCCTGCTGCTGCGCCGCCAGGGACAGGTGCTGTCGCGCACGACCCTGGCCGAGCAGGTCTGGGACATGAACTTCGACAGCGACACCAACGTGATCGACGTCGCCGTGCGGCGCCTGCGCGGCAAGCTGGACGATCCCTTCGACTCGAAACTGCTGCACACCGTGCGTGGCATGGGGTATGTGCTGGAATCGCGCGTCGCCCCGGGCGGCAGCCCCCGATGATCCGCCCGCGCGTGCGGTCCATGCAGGCGAGGCTGACGCTGCTATTGGGCGCCATCGCGCTGCTGGTCTCAAGCCTTGCCGGGGCGACGCTCTTCTGGGCGCTCAAGCGCGAGGTCGAACGCCAGGAGATCACCGAAGTCAGCGGCAAGCTCGAACTCATCGACCACCTGATCGACATGCAGAACAGCGCCAGCGGCCTGCACGATCTGGCGGCCACCTTCGACCAGATGCGCGCGGGGCAGGGCCAGCTCGGCATCTGGATCGTCGACGCACAAGGCAAGGCCGTCTATGGCGGCACGCCGCCCGAGACGCTGGCGTCGCCGGACGGTCGCCAGGTCCTGCTGGAAACGCCCGATGGCGGCCGCATGCGCGGCCTGCGCGTCGCCATGAACGATCGCATTCTGCCTGGCGCGCAGTTGACGGTGGCGGTCAGCACCCGGACCAGTTCGCAATTTCTTTACGCCTACGGCACGGCCCTCGCGCTGATCTGCGCGCTGTGGGTGGGCGCCACCGTCGTGCTGGCGGCCTGGGCCGTGCGGCGCAGCATGGCGCCGGCGCGCCGGCTGTCCGAACAGGCCGCGGGCATCCAGCCCGATAACCTGGCGCGCCGCCTCCCGCTGGAAGACACCGACCGCGAATTGCATGACCTGGTGCGCTCATTCAACCGCACGCTGGACCGGCTGCAGGCGGCCTACCAGCAGATGGAGGGATTCAACGCCGACGTGGCGCACGAACTGCGCACGCCGCTGGCGACGCTCATCAATGGCACGCAGGTCATGCTGTCCGCGCCGCGCGACGCCGCCGAGCTGCGCGACGCGCTGGAATCCAATCTGGAAGAGCTGGAAGACCTGAAGACGCTGGTAAACGACATGCTGTTCCTTGCCCGGGCCGACCGTGGCGAACGTGCGGCCGATCTGGCTCCGGTGTCACTGGCCGCGGAAGCGCGGCGCGTTGCCGAATACTACGAAGCCACGCTGGAAGAACACGGCGTGCAGTTGCGCTGCGAGGGCGACGCCACCGTGGCCGCCAACCGGGGCCTCGCGCGACGCGCGCTGGCCAACCTGATTTCCAATGCCATCAAGGCCACACCACCCGGCGGCGGGATCGTGGTGGCCTGCGCGCGCATCCCCGGCGGCGCGCGCGTCACGGTCCGCAACCCCGGGCCGCCCATCCCGCCCGCAGACCTGCCCCGCATCTTCGACCGCTTTTTCCGCGCCGGCCCGGCGCGCGCCCCGCGCAGCGAAGGCCACGGCCTGGGTCTTGCCATCGTGCGCGCCATTGCGCTCATGCACGGCGGCGAGGCCGATGCAGTGTCAGACGGCACCGGCACTGTCGTCGGCATCACGCTGATGGATCCGGCGGCAGGGCCGAACATTACAAAAACGTAATCTGCGCGACAGGATCGGGTCACCCCCGGTTTCTTAAAGTGCCATCACGCTCATTCCCTCTGCAAGGATTCTCGTGAAAGGCACTCTGCTACGCACTTCGTTCGCCGCCCTGGCGCTCATGCTGTCCGGCGTGGCGTTGGCCGCAGGCGACCACGCGCATGGCAGCCACGCGCAGCCCGCCGCCGCAGCGCCCATCGGCACGCCGGGCGATCCGGCCCGCGTCACGCGCACGGTCGAGATCGACATGAATGACGCCATGCGCTTTTCGCCCGCCACAATCGACGTGAAGGCCGGCGAAACCGTCCGCTTGAACGTGCACAATTCCGGCAAGATCCGGCATGAGCTCGTGCTGGGCACCGATGCCGACCTGCAGGCGCACTACGCCATGATGCTGAAAGATCCCGGCATGCGGCACGAGGAACCCAATGCCGTGTCGCTGGAAGCCGGCAAAAGCGGCCAGATCGTGTGGCGCTTCGACAAGGCGGGCACGGTGTCGTTTGGTTGCCTGGAGCCCGGCCACTATGCCGCGGGGATGAAGGGCTCGGTGTCGGTGCGGTGACGCGCCCCGCGCGGGCGTATCCTTTGAACAAACCTTTTTCGCCTGGAGCATCATGAACCTTGTCCGTCTAACACGCTGCCTGGTCCTCGCCGCCGTTCTCGGCGCCCCCGCCATCGCGGCCGCGCAGGCGCCCGTCAAAGTCGAAGTCTGGAAAACGCCCACCTGCGGCTGCTGTGAAGACTGGGTCAAACACATGCGCGACAACGGCTTTGAGGTCGTCACGCACGACGTCGACGACACCGGCCCCATCCGCCGCAACGCGGGCATGGCCAACTACGGTTCCTGCCACACCGCGATGGTGGATGGCTACGCGGTGGAAGGCCACGTGCCGGCCAGCGACGTGCGCCGGCTGCTGCTCGAAAAGCCGGACGCGGCGGGTATTTCGGCCCCCGGCATGCCGCTGGGGTCCCCGGGCATGGACGGTCCGGAATACGGCGGGCGCAAGACGCCGCACGACGTGGTGCTGGTCGACAAGCGCGGCAGCGCCAAGGTTTTCCAGGCTTACCGCTGAGCCGCGCCTGAAACAATTCACCCACACCGCCTCAATGGCTACTCCTTGCACTGCAGCAAAAATGGTCCACAATAAATAATTGCGTTTCTCACCAACCCTTGGCAGTCATGGCACAAATCGTCCTGTTCGAGAACATCCACCCGAGCGCCCGCGCCGTCTTCGAGGCCGCCGGCTACACCGATATCGTCACGCATGCCGCGGCCCTGCCGCCGGCGCAATTGCACGACGCCCTGCGCGGCGTGCAAGTGGCGGGGATCCGTTCTCGCACGCACCTGGACGCCGCCCTGCTGTCCGGCAACCCCGATCTGCGCGTCGTCGGGTGCTTCTGCATTGGCACGAACCAGGTCGATCTGGACACCGCCATGCAGCGCGGCATCCCGGTCTTCAATGCGCCGTTCTCCAACACGCGTTCGGTCGCCGAGCTGGTGCTGGGCGAGGCCATCCTGCTGCTGCGCCGGATTCCCGAAAAGAACGCCCGGGTCCATCAGGGCCATTGGGACAAGAGCGCCGCGGGCGCGTTTGAGACGCGCGGCAAGACGCTGGGCATCGTCGGCTACGGCAACATCGGCTCGCAGATCAGCACCCTGGCCGAAAGCCTGGGCATGCGCGTCATCTATCACGACGTCGAGGCCAAGCTGCCGCTGGGCAACGCCCGCCCCGCCGGCACGCTGAACGATCTGCTGGAACAGGCCGATGTCGTGACGCTGCACGTCCCCGGCGGCAAGTCCACCGAAAACATCATGAACGCCGAGACCATCGGCCGCATGCGCCGCGGCGCCATCCTGATCAACGCCTCGCGCGGCGCGGTCGTCGACATCGACGCGCTGCACGCGGCGCTGAAATCCGGCCACCTGGCCGGCGCCGCGCTGGACGTGTTCCCCACCGAGCCCAAGAGCGCCGACGAACCGCTGGCCAGCCCGCTGATCGGCATGCCCAACGTCATCCTCACCCCGCACATCGGCGGCAGCACGCAGGAATCCCAAGAGAACATCGGCCGCGAAGTCGCCGAAAAGCTCGTGCGCTTCCTGCAGGCCGGCACCACCAAGGGCGCGGTCAACTTCCCCGAGCTGCCGTTCCTGGAACAGGCCGGCGGCACGCGCATCCTGCACGTGCACCGCAACGCGCCCGGGGCGCTGGGCGCGCTGGACAACCTGATGGCGCAACACGGCCTGAACATCGTCAGCCAGACCCTGCAGACGCGCGGCCAGATCGGCTACGTGATCACCGACGTGGAGGGCCAGGTCGACGACATCGTCATGACCGCCTTGCGCGATCACCCGATCACGGTCCGCTGCGACCGGGTGTAAAAGCAAAAGCCCCTTCGGGGGCTTTTTTGTTGTGCGACCGGCTGGCTTGGGATGGTGTCAAACCCCTGCCGAATCACCCGCCGCCCGATGCAGGCATTGCGCGATCTTTTCGCGGACGCTGCCCGGGTCGAACGGCAGGCGGCCGATGATGCCTATTTCGCGGTGAAACGCGTGTTCGTCCAGCGGCAGCAGCCGCAGCCCCGTCATGTCCAGACGCCGCAGGCGGGGCAGCAGCGCCACGCCCAGCCCGTGCCGGACCATCCCCGCGATGGCCTCGATCTCGTCTAGCTCCACGGCCTCATGCACGGTGATCCGGTGCTTCTTCAGGAATACATCCACCACCCGCCCGCCGAACGAAGCGCGGTCGTAGCGGATGAAGGGCTGGGTCGCCAGCAGTTCCCGCCAAGGCGCGACCGGCAAGGATTCCGGTATGGCCAGCATCACCGGCTCGCTCATCAGCGGCTGCCATCCCAGTTCGGGCGGCAAGGCGAACGGCGGGCGGATCAGCACGGCCAGATCCACTTCGCCCGCGTCCACCTGACCCAGCAGCGACAGCGACACACCGGGCACGATGCGCACGCGCACATCGGGATAGACCGCGCGGAACTCGCCCACCGCGTGGACCAGCAGATCCTGCTGCACGGACGCAATCGCGCCAATGCGCAGCAGCCCGCTGACATGGGCGCCGCCGGCAGAGGCCGCCATGCGATCGGCCATGGCGACCAGCTCTTCGGCCTGAGGCAGCATCTCGCGGCCCTGCGCGTTCAGCAGGGCGGCGCGCGGACTGCGGTCAAAGAGCGCGACGCCCAGATACTCTTCCAGGCGCCGGATCTGGGCGCTGACGGCGGACTGCGTGAGTCCCAGTTGCGCCCCCGCCCCAGTGAAGGTGCCGTCCCGCGCCACGGCGATGAAGGTCTTGAATTCTTTGAGCACAATCAATTTTTTCGATGCTAAGACTCGAAAAATATCGTTTTGCTATAAAAAAAACAATACTTAAACTACGTCCTGGTGCTAATGCCGACGCGACTGCGGCGGCGGCCCGCCCCGAACGCTCATCTTTCCTTTGCCTGACCCGGAGCCTTGCATGTCCGCTCAAACCAACCTGCCGCCGTTCCACCTGGCCTTCCCCGTGCGGGACCTGGCCGAAGCCCGCGCCTTCTACGGCGAAAAGCTGGGCTGTCCGGAGGGGCGCAGCTCCTCCGAATGGATCGACTTCAATTTCTACGGCCACCAGATCGTGGCTCACCTGGCGCCCAGCGAGTGTGGCCACAAAGCCACCAGCGCGGTCGATTCGCACAATGTGCCCGTGCGCCATTTCGGCGCCGTGCTTTCCATGGAACAATGGGAAGCCATGGCCAAGCGCCTGACCGACGCCAAGACCGAGTTCGTGATCGAACCCTACATCCGCTTCAAGGGCGAGGTCGGCGAACAGGCCACCATGTTCTTCCTGGATCCGTCGGGCAACGCGCTGGAATTCAAGGCGTTCAAGAACATGGATTCGTTGTTCGCCAAGTAACCCGTCACTACAGGTTTCGTGCCGTTGAACGTATATTCAGACCCGCTTTCTCCGGCCGAAACCCGCTGGCGCATCCTGCCCCAGGGTGACCGCTGCCTGATCATTTCCTTCGGCGAACACATCGACGCCGCCATCGGCCGCACGTGCCTGGCGGCGGCTCGCATGCTGCGCGACGCACGGCTGCCGGGCGTCACCGACGTGGTGCCCTCCTTCGTCGCCGTGGCCGTGCATTACCGGCCCGGCGGACAGGGCGAAGGCCCCACCTACGCCTCACTCTCAGAACACATCCAGGCTTTGCTGGCCGGCGGCATTCCGACCGGCGATGCGGGCGGACGCGAGGTCGACATCCCCGTCTGCTATGGCGGTGAACACGGTCCCGACCTGGCCGAGGTCGCCCGCGCAGCGCGCATTTCGCCCGACGCCGTCATCCAGTTGCACAGCGAACCGCGCAGCATGGTGTTCATGCTGGGATTTGCCCCCGGACATGCCTATCTGGGCGTGCACGACGAAAAACTGAACATTCCCCGCCGCCCCTCGCCGCGTACCGCCGTACCGCCGGGCGCAGTGGCCATCGCCAACCGCCAGACCGTGATCTACCCGAACCGGTTGCCGGGCGGCTGGAACATCATCGGCGCCACGCCGCTTGTCATGTTCGACCCGGCCCGCGAACCCGCCGCCCTGCTGCAGCCCGGCGACACCGTGCGCTTCGTGCCGATCGCGCCCGACGAATTCGACCGCATCCGGGGGAACCGGCCATGAGCGTAACGGTGATCAAGCCGGGCATGCTATCCAGCTTCCAGGACCGCGGGCGCGAAGGCTACCAGCATCAGGGCATTCCGGCAGCGGGCGCCATGGACGAGCGCGCCCACCGGCTTGCCAATGCCTTGGCGGGCAACGAAGGCGACCCGGCCACGCTGGAAATCACGCTGACCGGCCCTACGCTGCGTTTCGACGTGCCGGCCTGTTTCGCGCTGGCGGGCGCCGACTTGGGCGCCACCCTGAATGGCCAGGACATCCCCCTGCTGCGTCCGCTGATCGCGCGCGCGGGCGACGTGCTGGCCTTCGGCGCGAGGCCCGCCGCCGGCGTGCGCGCCTATCTGGCCGTGCACGGCGGGTTCGCGCTGACGCCCGTCATGGGCAGCGAAACCACGTACCTGCGCAGCGGATTCGGTGGCTTTGAAGGACGCGCGCTCGCCAAGGGCGACGTCGTCCCCCTGCGCCGGCCGCTGCCGCCGGACCGCGATGCCGCCGCCTTGCAAAAGACGCTGTGGGACGTGCGCGTCTATCTGCCCGCGACGCTGGGCAACAAGCAGCGCGAATTCATCCGCTTTCTGCCCGGCGTGCACTGGCCGGAGTTCTCGCAAAGCAGCCGCCGCGCGTTTGCGGAGTCGGATTTCCGCATCAGTCCGCAGTCGGACCGCATGGGTTACCGACTGCTCGGCCGTCCGCTCGCCATGAACCAGCCGCGGCAGATGCTGTCCGAAGCGGCCTGTTTCGGCACCGTGCAGGTGCCTTCGGGCGGCGAGGCCATCATCCTCATGGCCGACCGGCAGACCACCGGCGGCTATCCCAAGATTGCGCAGATCGCCACCGTGGATCTGCCCGCCCTGGCGCAGTCCGCACCCGGCCAGACGCTGCGTTTCCAGCGGATCGAGCTAGAAGAAGCGCAGCGCCTGGACGGCGAGCGCGAGCGCGCGTTTGCCCAACTGCACGCCGCGCTTGAACCGCTGCGCGCGCTGCTGGTCTAGAAAGGAACCCGTTATGACCACCCGCATCGACCTCAATTGCGACATGGGCGAAAGCTATGGCGTCTGGACCATGGGCAACGACGCGGCAGTGCTGCAGTTCGTCAGCTCTGCCAACATCGCCTGTGGCTTTCACGGCGGCGACCCGGCCACCATGCGCAAGACCGTGGCCGCGGCATTGGCGCGAGGGGTGGCGCTGGGCGCCCACCCCAGCCTGCAGGACCTGGCGGGATTTGGCCGCCGCGTCATCCAGATCAGTCCGGACGAGGCCTATGACATCGTCGTGTACCAGATCGGCGCACTGGCCGGCGTGGCGGCCTCGCAGGGCGCGCGGCTGCATCACGTGAAGGCGCACGGCGCCCTCTACAACTTGGCAGCCAAGGACGAACCGCTGGCAAAAGCCATCTGCCAGGCGGTCAAGGACGTGGACGCCTCGCTGATCCTGTACGGGCTGGCGGGCAGCAAACTGATCGATGCGGCGCGCGCCGTTGGGCTGTCGGCCGCCAATGAAGTCTTCGCGGACCGCTCCTACCAGGACGACGGTTCCCTTACCCCGCGCACGCGCGCAGGCGCCATGATCGAAGACGTGGATGTGGCCGTCGCGCAGGTGGTGCGGATGGTGCGGGAAGGGTTGGTGCGGTCGGTGGACGGCAAGGATGTGCCGGTGCAGGCCGACACGCTTTGCATCCATGGCGACCAGCCCAACGCGCTGGTCTTTGCCAATGGCATCCGCAGCGCGCTGGAGCAGGCGGGCATCGAGGTGCGCACGCCGCCCCGCGGCTAAGGCGGGCGCAATAGCTAGGCGTCGTCGAGCGATGCCTCGCGGTACGCCCGCACGATGTCGGGCAGCACCTGCACCACGTACTTGCGCGTCAACGCCGCGGCGTGGTCGAAATCCCGGACGCGCAGGGCCTGGATGACGCCTTCCGTATAGATCGGAATCTTGTTGGCCTCCAGTGACCTGCTGGCCAGCATGTGGCGCAACGGCTCGATCTGTTCGTACACCTTGCCGAGCATGCTGGTCAGCGGCGCATTGCCGGTAAAGCGCGCGGCGGCCAGGTAAAAATCGCGCGAGGCGGCGATGAAGCCGCGCCCATCGAGGCGGCCCATCGCGGCGACGATCGCCTCATGCTGTGTGGTCAGTTCGGCCACCAGCGCGCTCAGATCGGGCATCTCGGCGACCTGCCGGATGCAATAGGCTTCCAGCTCCGCGCGCAGCATGTACAGATGGCGGATCTGGGTTTCGGTATAGAGGGTGACCCGGAACCCCTTGCGCTGGATGTGCGTCACCAGCCCGCTCAGTTCCAACAGACGCAGCGCTTCCCGGATGGGGCTGCGGCTGGTGCCGAAGCGCTGTTCCAGTTCCTGTTCCCGTAACGGCTGCCCGGGCCGGATAGTGCCGTTCACTATCAACTCACGAATCTGTTCCTGTAGGAAATACGGAATCGTGGCGGGCGCTTTGACGTCCAATCGGCTCCCCTTCTACTGCGTATGCAAGCTATGAGACCCAGACAAGATACTAGAAATCTATTGAAACAGAAATAGAAATAATGTTTCACACAATAGACACGGCATCGCGTGGCCGTCTGCGGGCAGAGCGGGAAGGACGAATTTGATCGCCTGGCGCGGTCAGTCCCAGTCGTCGCGGTAGACAAATTTGGGCATCTGCCAGTTGAAGCGCAGGGCCATGAGGCGCATGGTCAGCCCCGCGGCCAGCGCGATGGGCACCGACGCGTTGGCCGACAGGCCGAGCGACATCGAGCCCAGATACAGTGCGCCGGTCACCAGCGACACGCTGGCGTAGAGTTCCTTGCGGAACAGCAGCGGCACCTCGTTGCACAGCACGTCGCGCAGCACCCCGCCGGCGCACCCGGTGATCATGCCGCTGATCAGCACGACGGTGATCGGCAACTGCATCATCTGCGCCACCTGGCAGCCGATGACCGTGAACGCCACCAGACCCAGCGCGTCAGCCAGCAGGAACACGCTGCGCAAGCGGCGCATGACCGGCGCGATCAGCGCGGTCAGGATGGCTGCCCCGCCCGTCATCCACAGGTACTCGGGATGCACGACCCAGGTCAGCGGATAGTGCCCCAGCAGCACGTCGCGCAGCGATCCGCCGCCCAGCGCCGTCACGCACGCGATGATGCAGACGCCCATCCAGTCCATGTCGCGCCGCCCCGCCGACAGTGCCGCCGTCATGGCTTCGGCAACGATGGCGACCAGGTACAGCGTGTGCAGCAGAGCGGGCGACAGATCGGTAAACATAGGTGGGGGGGTAGCTTGGGCAGGCCCCATTGTATTGAGCCTTGCCGGCGGGCGCGCCATTGCCTGCGCGCGCATCATCCCGTACCCTCAAACCTGCGTTGACAACGATCAACTCCGGTCTCGTTTCGCGGCGAGACAATGGAGACGTGCCCGACCGGGCGCTACTGGGCCAGGCAGCGCGGACGCGGGAGCCGCCCCTCTGGCCGTAACCGGGAGATTAGGTATGACCCAGCAAATTGGCCCCATCCTTCTGGCCACCGACTTGAGTGCGCGCGGCGACAGAGCCCTCGACCGCGCCCTGCAGTTGACCAAGGAACTGAACACCAAGCTGATCATGCTGCATGTCATGGAATCCCATGCCACGCCGCTCACCACCCCAGTCTGGCGCCGCCTGTCGCCGGACCACAAGGCCCTCGTCGAACGCGAACTCGCCGAAGACGTCGCCGCCGCCAACGTGCCGGCGGAAGTCGTGGTCACCAAGGGCGACCCCGTCGCCAGCATCATGGAAACCGCCGACGCGTATGGCTGCTCGCTGATCGTGGCCGGCATCGCCCGCCAGGAAACGCTGGGCCGCCTGCTGCTCGGCACCACGGTCGAAAAGCTGGCCCGCCAGGCGCGTCAGCCCGTGCTGGTAGTCAAGAACCGCCCCCGCCGGCCGTACCGCGACGTACTGGTCGCCACCGACTTCTCGGATGGCTCGCGCCAGGCGCTGCGCGCCGCGCTACAACTGGTGCCCAATGCGGACATCACCTTGTTCAACGCGTATGAAGTGCCGTTCCAGAGCGTGAGCAAGCCGGACGACGGCGTCGTAGACAACCTGTATCGAACCGCCGAACAGTGCGCCGAGCGTTTCATCGCCGAAACGCCCGAACTTCCCAAGGGCCGCCCGACCAAGGTCGTGCTCGAAGCCGGCCAGCCCGAAACCGTGCTGTCCGACTACTCGTTCAACCACCGCTCCGATCTGGTCGTCACCGGCACCCACGGCCGCACCGGTATCCTGCGCACCGCCATCGGCAGCGTGGCCGAGCGGCTGCTGGAATCCCTGCCCAGCGACGTGCTGATCGTCCGGCTGAGCGGCGAAGAGTAGGTTTTCGGCCAGCAAAAAGGCGGCGCTTGTGCGCCGCCTTTTTTTGCGATCGGCCGGCTACGACTCGCCCTGCTTTTCCATGGTCTCGATCGTGCCGCGCAGCTTGCGCAGCAGCACAAGTCCCGGCAGGGCAATGGCCACCGTCAGCAGGAAGAACCCGGGCCATCCCAGGTATTCGACCAGCGGCGGCGTCAACGGGCCGGCCAGATAGGTGCGGCCCACGGCCGACAGCGCCGACAGCAGCGCAAATTGCGTGGCGGAGAACCGCTGGTGGCACAGCGCCATCAGCAGACCCACGAATGACGCCGTGCCCAGGCCGCCACACAGGTTCTCGATGCCCACGCCGGTTGCCATCAGCCACAGGTTTTTCGGGCTGACCGCGATCAGCCAGTACGCCAGGTTCGACACTGCCTGCAAGAGGCCGAACGCCATCAGCGACCGGTACAGCCCCCAGCGCGCCATCAGCGACCCGCCCGCCAGCGCGCCAATGATGGTGGCCGCCAGCCCCAGCACCTTGTTCACGGTGCCGACCTCTGTCGGCGTGAACCCCGCGCCGCGGATCAGAAACGTGGTGGACAGGGCCCCGGCGAACGCGTCGCCCAGTTTGTACAGCACGATCAGCAGCAGCACTTCCATCGCGCCGCGGCGCATGAAGAATTCGCGGAGCGGCTCATTCACCGCCTCGCGCAGGGTGCGCGGCGGACGCGCGATGTGCTCGGGCTCGGGCGCCCACAGCGTGGCCAGCGCGCAAAGCAGCATCAGCCCGCCCATCACCATATAGGTGTTGCCCCACCCTATCCACTGGTCCGCCATGATCAGCGCCAGACCGCCGGACGCAATCATGGCAAGCCGGTATCCCATGACCCGGATGGCCGCGCCCGCGCCGCGCTCGTCCTTGCGCAGCACGTCCGTGCAATAGGCGTCGAAGGCGATGTCCTGCGTGGCGGACAGAAAGGCAACCAGCACGGCCAGCACGGCCAGCGCCATCAGCGTGGACGACGGCGAAAGCGTGCCCATCGCCATGATCGCCACCGCCAGCAGCAGCTGCGTCACGAGCATCCAGCCACGGCGCCGGCCCAGCACGGGCGGCGCAAACCGGTCGACGAACGGCGCCCAGAGGAATTTGATGGTGTAGGCGGTGCCTACCAGGGTGAGGAAACCGATTTCCTGCAGCGGCACGCCTTCGACGGTGGCCCAGGCCTGCAAGGTGCCGCTGGTCAGGGCCAGCGGCAGCCCGCTGGCAAAGCCCAGCACCAGCAAGGGGGCAACGCGCGGGCTGGTGTAGACGTTGGATACAGCGGTGATGACGGTCTCCTGAAACTTGGCCAGCGGCGTCACGGGCGCCGGCCGCGGGCTTGCGGCATTTTAGGGCCTGTTGCCCCGCGCCGTCAGGAGGATGCGTGTCGGAATGTCAGGGGTTTATTGTCAGGGCGAAGCAAAGCGGTACACGGCCAGCGTGCTGCGCCAGCTAGGGAATGCCTTCACTTCCTTGCCTTCGTTGAACGTGGCGCGTTCCAGGATGCGCAGGCCCACTTCCCCCGCAAGCTGTTCGAAGTCGCGCAACGTGCACAGATGGATGTTCGGCGTGTTGTACCACTGGTACGGCATCTGTCCGGTCACGGGCATGCGGCCGCGCAGGATGGCCCAGCCGTGCGGCCAGTAGCCGAAGTTGGGAAACGACACCACGCCGTAGCGCGCCACGCGGGCCATTTCGCGCAGGATGTGCTCGGTGCGGTGCATGGACTGCAGCGTCTGCGACAGCACGACGGTGTCGAACTGCTTGTCGTCAAAGAGCGCCAGGCCGTCTTCCAGGTTCTGCTGGATGACCTCGACGCCGCGGCGCACGCAGGCGATCACGCAGGTGTCGTCGAGTTCGACGCCGGCTCCCTTGACCTGGCGATGGTCGCGCAGGTGCGCCAGCAGCGCGCCGTCGCCGCACCCCAGGTCCAGGACGCGGCTGCCCGGCTCGATCCAGCCGGCAATGCGCGCCAGGTCGGGCCGCAGCGCGCTGTGGGCATAGCGGGGAGTCACGGAAGTCATTCGGAGCATCCTTCAATCGGGGCGGCGGCTTGCAGGCCCAGCTCGCGCGCGATGCGTTCGTAGTAGCCGCGCACCACCGCGTGATAGCGCGCATCCTCCAGCAGGAAGGCGTCGTGGCCGTGCGGCGCGTCGATCTCGGCGTACGTGACGGGACTGGCGTTTTTCAGCAGCGCCCGCACGATCTCGCGCGACCGCTCCGGCGGGAAGCGCCAGTCGGTCGAAAACGACACCAGCAGGAAGTTCGACTTGGCAGGCGCCAGCGCGCGCGCCAGATCGCCGCCCGTGGTGCGGGCCGGATCAAAGTAGTCCAGCGCGCGCGTGATCAGCAGGTAGGTGTTGGCGTCGAAATAGCGCGTGAACTTCTCGCCCTGGTAACGCAGGTACGACTCGACCTCGAACTCGACGTCGTAGCCGTAGCGGTACGCACCGTTCTCGGCGGGTGCGCGCTGGGCGCGGCCGAATTTTTCGGCCATGTCGTCGTCGGACAGGTACGTGATGTGGCCGATCATGCGCGCGACCGACAGGCCGCGGCGCGGCACGGTGTCCTGCGCGTAGTAGTCGCCGCCGTGGAAATCCGGGTCGGTGATGATGGCGCGGCGGGCCACTTCGTTAAAGCCGATGTTCTGCGCGGACAGGCGCGGCGTGCTGGCGATGACGATGCAGTTGGCCACGCGTTCGGGCAAGGTGATCGACCAGCTGAGCGCTTGCATGCCGCCCAGCGATCCGCCCATCACCGCCGCAAAGCGCTCGATGCCGAAGTGGTCCGCCACCCGCGCCTGCGCCCGCACCCAGTCTTCCACCGTCAGTACCGGGAACGCGGCGCCCCAGGGCTTGCCGGTCTCGGGGTTGATGCTGGCCGGCCCGGTCGAGCCGAAGCACGAGCCCAGGTTGTTCACGCCGATCACGAAGAAGAGATTGGTGTCCACCGGCTTGCCGGGGCCCACCATGTTGTCCCACCAGCCCAGGTCGTTGGGGTTGTCCGCGGCTTGCCCAGCCACGTGGTGCGAGGCATTGAGCGCGTGGCAGATCAGCACGGCGTTCGTGCGCTGCGCATTGAGCGTGCCGTAGGTTTCGACAGCCAGTTCGTAGGACGCGAGCGATTGGCCGCTCAGCAGGGGCAGCGGTTCGTCGAAACGAATGAACGTGGGGGAGACAAGGCCGACCGAACCGGGATCAACGGTATCGGTAGTCGTGACGGTTGCGGGGACGAACCCGCTGGCCGAATCACCGGCCAAATGTTGGGCAGGAGTGGTCATACGGACCTCTTTAGCTGGATTTATTGGAAGGCGCCCGCAAGCGGATCAGGCAAATCGGCGCCGAAAATTGGGTAGTGCGGCAGGAATTCTAGCACTGCTACGTGCCGGCTTCCCAGGGCTCCTGTCCCAGATACTCGTAGCGTTCGGTGTTCACGCGGGACACGCGCCATTCCACCGGCTGGCGGTTGTAGGAGAACGCGATGCGGCGGATCTCCAGCAGCGCACTGCCCTCGGCCACGCCCAGGCAGCGAGCCTGCGTGCGTTCGGCCAGGCAAGTCCGCAGCCGCTCGTCGGTGGCGATGACGTTGACGCCGAACAGGTCCTGGTACAGCGCGTACAGCGTGCTGGTGCGCTCGCGCAGATGCGTTTCAGTCAGCCCCGGAAAGCGGGGTTCGGGCAGGCACACCTCGTCGGCCATGACCACGTCGCCGTTGAGCGACAGCACATTCAGGAACTCGAAAACATGGGCGCCCGCGGGCAGATCCAGCTTTTCGCGCGCGACCGCCGAGGCCTTCACGCGCCGGAAGCGCAACAGCTCGGTGGTCGGATAGGACTTGCTGCCGTCCTGCCCGACGATGCGGAAGAACTTGAAGAAGTGATGGTTGCGCGTGTGCACCGCGACGTAGGTGCCGCGCCCCTGATGGCGCACCAGGATGTTCTCGGCGGCCAGTTCGTCGATGGCCTTGCGCAAGGTGCCGATCGATACGCCGAACCGTTCGGCCAGATGTTTTTCCGGAGGAATCGCGTCGCCCTGCTTCCACTCGCCTTGCGCCAGCGCGGCAAGCACGGCCTGCTTGACCTGTTCGTACAAGGGACTGCCCAGGGGCACAGTCGGTGACAGGCTGGTGTTCATGGGTGCATCGCAAAAATCATGGACCTCCAGTGTAGCGGCGCGTCCGTCGTTCGCTCAAGTCATGTAAGTCATCTATATGATTTAGTTGACTTTGAAAAAAGCCGGGCCTAAGATTTCCTGGCCGTTGTGATCCGCGCCGCGTGCAGCACCCGGGCGGCGCCCCTGACTCAGAGAGGAAGACAATGATTCACGCCGTATTGCACGATGCGAAGGACACGGTGGCGGTCGCCGTGGTGGAAGGCCTGACCGCCGGAACGGAGCTGAACGCCTGGATCATGGATGAGGACAAGATCATCCATGTACGCGCGTCGCAGGACATTCCCATCGGACACAAGGTGGCAATGAAGGACATGGCCGTGGGCGACACCGTCTTCAAGTACGGCGTCGACATCGGCCGCGTGGTGGCGCCCATCAAGGCCGGCCAGCACGCCCACGTGCACAACATCAAGACCAAGCGCTGGTAAGCGCCCGTCCATCGCACAGGAACCCACCATGTCCATCATCACTGCCCAGACCACCTTCCAAGGCTATCGCCGCGACAATGGCCGCGTCGGCGTGCGCAACCACGTCATCGTCCTGCCCGTGGACGACATCTCCAACGCCGCGGCCGAAGCCGTCGCCAACAATATCAAGGGCACCCTGGCCCTGCCTCATCCTTATGGCCGCCTGCAGTTCGGCGAGGATCTTGAACTGCACTTTCGCACGCTGATCGGCACCGGCTGTAACCCCAACGTCGCCGCCGTGGTCGTGATCGGCATCGAGGAAGGCTGGACCAAACGCGTCGTCGACGGCATCGCCGCCACCGGCAAGCCCGTCATGGGCTTTTCCATCGAACTGCACGGCGACCACGACACGATCATGCGCGCGTCGCGCTGCGCCAAGGAATACGTGCATTACGCTACCGCGCTCACGCGCAGCGAATGCCCCATCGCCGACCTGTGGGTCTCCACCAAGTGCGGCGAATCCGACACCACGTCCGGCTGCGGCGCCAATCCCACGGTGGGCAACGCGTTCGACAAGCTGTATGCGCTGGGCTCCACCCTGGTGTTCGGCGAGACGTCGGAGCTGACCGGCGGCGAACACATCGTCGCCGAACGCTGCGCCAACGACGCCGTGCGCGAGCGTTTCATGTTCATGTTCGACCGCTACCAGGCCATGATCGACCGCTGGAAGACCAGCGACCTGTCCGAATCCCAGCCCACCAAGGGCAACATCGCCGGCGGCCTGACCACCATCGAGGAAAAGGCGATGGGCAACATCCAGAAGATCGGCAAGCAATGCCGGGTGGATGGCGTCATCGACAAGGCCGAGATCCCCGACGGCCCCGGGCTGTGGTTCATGGACTCGTCCTCGGCCGCGGCGGAAATGGTCACGCTGTGCGCCGCCTCGGGCTACGCCGTGCACTTCTTCCCCACCGGCCAGGGCAACGTCATCGGCAACCCGATCCTGCCGGTCATCAAGATCTGCGCCAATCCGCGCACGGTGCGCACGATGTCCGAGCACATCGACGTGGACACCAGCGCCCTCTTGCAGCGCGAGATCGACCTGAACCAGGCCGGCGACAAGCTGCTGGAATGCATGCTGGCCACCGCCAACGGACGGTGGACCGCGGCCGAGGCCCTGGGCCACCGCGAGTTCGTGCTCACGCGGATTTTCGAAAGCGCCTGATAGCGCCTTTCCGGCGCCGGCGCGACCAGGAGAACGCGCCGGCCGCCTTAGCGGCATCCTCGCAACATCAACGACAAGAACCTGCAGACCCGGGCGCAGTCCGCGGCAGCAAAGGCGTACGCATTCCTACCCGGGCGTTATCCCCAAGGAGGAAGACAGATGAGTAGCGAACCGCATTACCCCCTGCACGATGCGCAGCGCCGTCGCCTGCTGGGCGCCCTGGGCGCCGCCGGCCTCTGTGCGCTGGCCCCGTGGGAACGCGCGCTGGCGCAGAAAGGCGCGTGGCCCGAGCGTCCCATCAACTACGTGGTGCCATTTCCGCCGGGCGGCCTGACCGACGTGGCCGCGCGCCAGGTGGGCAAGGCGCTGGCGGACGCCGAACGCTGGAACGTGGTGGTTGAAAACAAACCCGGGGGCAGCGCCAACATCGGCGCGGCGCATGTGTCGAACGCGGCGCCCGACGGCTACACCTGGCTGGCCATCACGCTGTCGCACGCGGCCAACGCCACGCTGTTCGCGGGCAAGGCCGGATACGATCTGACCCGCGACCTGACCCCGCTCGCCGGGCTGGCGTCGTCGCCGATCATGGTGGTCGTCAACGCCAAGAGCAACATCAAGACCATGGACGACCTGGCGCGCGCGGCCAAGGCCAAGCCGCTGTCGGCCGGTTCCAGCGGCAACGGCACCCCGCCGCACCTGACGCTGGCGCTGTATCAGAAGCTGACGGGTGTGCCGCTGATGCACGTGCCGTACAAGGGCGGCGCGCCGTCGCTCACGGACCTGATCGGCGGGCATCTGGACGTGGTGTTCTCCAACTACCCGGAATCGCTGGCGCACGTGAAGAACGGCTCGCTTCGCGCGCTGGCCATCACCACGCGCGAGCGCAGCAAGGACCTGCCCGACCTGCCCACCACGGCCGAAGCCGGCCTGCCGGACCTGATCGTCGAGAACTTCACGGGCGTGCTCGCGCCGGCCGGGACCCCGCCGCAGCTCGTCCAGCGCATCGGCGACGCCATCGTCAAGCAGGTCTCGCAGCCCGCCATGCAGCAGTCATTGTTGCAACTGGGCTTCGTGCCGCAGCCGCGCGGCCCGAAAGAGTTCGGCGCGTACCTGAAGTCCGAGGTCGACCGCTGGGCCAAGATCATCCGCGACGCCAACATCCAGGTCGCCTGACGCGGCCAACCTGCCACCACGAAAAGGAGCCCGGCAGATGCGAGTTTTGATATCGGAGTTCATGGACACGCCTGCCGTCCAGGCCCTGCAGCAGCGGTTCGACGTGCAGTACGCGCCCGAACTGGTCGAGCAGCGCGGCGCGCTGCTCGCCGCCGTCGCGGATGCCGACGCCCTCATCGTGCGCAACCGCACTCAGGTGAACGCGGAGCTGCTGGCCGCCGCGCCGCGCCTGGTTGCCGTGGGCCGGCTGGGTGTCGGGCTCGACAACATCGATCTGGCGGGATGCGAGACGCGCGGCATCAAGGTCATTCCCGCCACGGGCGCCAACGCCCGCGCCGTGGCCGAATACGTCGTCGGCACGATGCTGTCGCTGTTGCGCGGCGCCTATGGGTCCACCGCGGACGTGGCGGCCGGCGTGTGGCCCCGCAATGCGCTGTCGCAGGGGCTGGAAGCGCACGGCCGCACGTTGGGCGTGGTGGGATTCGGCGGCATCGGCCGCCTGGCCGCCCAGCTTGCGCGCGGGCTGGGCATGCGCATCGTGGGCAGCGACGCCGCCCTGCCGTCCAACCATCCCGCGTGGCAGGAAGCAGGTGCAGAATCGCTGTCACTGGACGATCTGCTTGCCCAGGCGGACGTCGTGACGCTGCACCTGCCGCTCACGCCCCAGACCCGGCATCTGCTGGACGCCGCGCGCATCGAACGCATGCGCGCCGGCGCCATCCTCATCAACACATCCCGTGGCGGCATCGTGGACGAAGCCGCGCTAGCCGCGGCGTTGCGGGCCGGGCGGTTGCGCGGCGCGGCGCTGGACGTCTTCGAGCAGGAACCGCTGCCCGCGGGCAGTGCGCTGGCCGACGCGCCGAACCTGATCCTGACGCCGCACATCGCGGGGCTCACGCAAGAGGCCAACACGCGCGTTTCCGACATGGTGGCCGCCGGTGTGACAATGGCGCTTGACGCCCGCGCACGCTGACGAGGCGCGGCGCGCCTCACACGACAGGAAGGATATGGCTCACATCTATCTGGACGAACTTCAACACCTGGCCGCGGCCGGTCTTGCCGCCGCCGGCGCCAACCCGGTCATGGCCGACAGCACCGCCCGCGCACTGGTCTTCGCGGAAAGCCAGGGGCTCAGCTCTCACGGTCTGTCGCGCGTGCCGTTCTACGCCGGTCATCTGCGCACCGGTCGCGCCATCGGCTCGGCCGTGCCGCGCCTTGTGAACGAACGCGGCGGCGCAGCGCTGATCGATGCCGGTTCGGGCCTGGCGTTTCCCGCCTGCGCGATGGCGGTCGAACAGGCCACGGCCCGTGCCCGCGAGCATGGCGTTGCGTTCGTGGGCGTGGCCAACAGCCATCACTTTGGCGAAGCGGCCTACCACCTGGAAGCCCTGGCGGACGCCGGCATGGTGGGGCTGGCGCTGAGCAACTCGCCTGCCGCCATGCCCGCCTGGGGCGGCAAGCGCCCCCTGTTCGGCACCAACCCCATCGCGGCGATCTTCCCACGCCGCGGCGGCGCGCGCCTGGTCATCGACCTGTCGTTGTCGCAGGTGGCGCGCGGCAAGCTCATGATCGCCGCGCGCGACAACCAGCCCATTCCGCTGGGCTGGGCGCTGGACGCCGAGGGCCAGCCCACCACCGATCCCAAGGCGGGACTGGCCGGCAGCATGCTGCCCGCGGGCGGCGTCAAGGGCGCCATGCTGGCGCTCATTGTCGAACTCATGGCCTGCGCGCTGACCGGCGCGCGCTTCGGCTACGAGAACGAGTCGTTCTTTGTGGATGAAGGCGGCCCGGCGCGGCTGGGGCAGGCCTTCATGGCAATCGATCCCAACGCGCTGGCGGGTAACGATGTCTACCTGGAACGCGTGGAAACGCTGGTCGACGCCATGCTCGAAGACGAAGGCGTGCGCCTGCCGGGCGACCGCCGCCGCAAGCTGCGCGACGAGGCGGTCAAGCACGGCCTGAACCTGCCCGATGCGTTGATGACGCAGTTGCGCACGTTGGCGGGTGCTGGCTGAAGCGCGCGGCCTGACTGCGCGATTTGACTGCCGGGCTTGACTGCGGGACTTGACCCCGCCGCCCGGCGCCCCTACTGCCCGTGGGAGAACCACAGCATCAGCGGCGCCAGCAGCAGAAACACGACGGTGGACACCAGCACGGCGCCCGCCGCGGTGTCGCCCAGCGGCGTGTAGCGCCGCGCGTACATATAGCTGACCACCGCGCACGGCATGGCCATCTGCAGCGTCAGCGCACCGGCCAGCACCGGCTCCAGGTCCATCGCCCACACCACAGCCAGCCCGGTCAACAGACCCGCCACCAGGCGGATCGCACCAACCTTGGCGCCGTCGCGCATGCCGTTTGACGGAATCAGCGCCAGCGCATGGCCCAGGCTCAGCAGCATCAGCGGCACCGTTACCGCGCCCAGCATGCGCGCCGTCTCGATGATCCACGCGGGCACCGGCACGTCCAGCAAACGCAGCGCCACCGCCACCACGGACGCCAGCAGGATCGGGCTCTTCCAGCTTCCCTTGGTGTTGACGCCAGGCAGCATGCGCACCGCGATGGTGTGCATCACGAAGGAACTCACCGCAAAAAAAGCCACCGCCACCGACAGGCCCGCGTCGCCGAACGCCAGTTGCGAAATCGGCAGACCCAGGTTGCCGGCATTGGGCTGGAACGCCGTGGGTAGAAGGCTCAGCACAGGCAGCTTCCAGGCCTTGAGCAGCGCCGCGCAAATCAGCGCGCATAGCAGCAGGGCGATCAGGGTTGCTGCAGCCACGTCGGCCAGCGCGCGGTTGTCCAGGTGGGTGGTGACGAAGGTATGGAACACCAGCGCGGGCGTGGTGACCGACGTCACCAGCGTGGTGATGAAGTTGCCGCCGAAAGGAAGATCGCGCTTACCCCAATAAAGCCCGATTCCCACGCAGGAAAGCAGGGGCATCATCAGCACAATGGCTGACAGGTAGAACTGCGCGATGGCCAACATGGACTATTCCGTCAGAGATAAAAAGATTGATGCGTCACGGCATCATTGCTTGCCCCGGCCGGGGCGGTCGCCGCAGCATGGACGCATTGTTCACAACAGGACCATCCCGTCCTCGCCGCCATGTCCGCCACACCGATGCGCATTCCTGCCCACTCATCGCGTTGCGCCGTCCGCAGCGCCATTCCACCCGCCGGCCTGCATCTGGCAGACCGGCAGGCAGCTTGTCTGCCGCTATCGGACAGACAGGCCGCGTGCCTGCGGTGGTCGGCCGCGGGCAAAACCAGTTGGGAAACCGCCCGGATATTGGGCGTCAGCGAAAGCACCGTGAATTTCCACCTGCGCAACGCCTGCAGCCGCCTTGGCGTACGGGGCCGCCGCGCGGCCGTGGTGGCGGCGCTGCGGCTGGGCCTGCTCGAGTTCAAGGCTTGATGACGACGGACCGCAGGAATTCGCGCGCGCGCTCGGCGGGCAGGCTTTCCTCGGTGCCGGCGGCTACGGCCTCGATCAGCATCGTGTCCGTCACCCACACCTTGGCCTGCAGCCATCCGGGCTTGCCCACCGCCTTGCCGCGCACCTCGATTTCCTGACCATAAGGCGGCCATTCGTTGGGCGGCGGCGCCTGCATGTTGGTGTAAAGGGACCGCATCAGCGCCACGCCCAGCGCCTGCCGGGCCGCGGGGCTGGCCGCGATCTCCGGCGGCAGGGGCGCCGATCCCACGGCAAACACCGCTTCGCCGACGGTCGCGCTGGCCATCGTGAACTTCAACGCGTGCGTGTCCAGCTTCAGATCGCGGGTTTCGGTCGATACCCGAGCGGGGAACGCGGCGCGGACGTGGCCGTCCGCCACATCCATCTCGCGCCAGTTGTAACTGGGCGAGCAAGCCGCCAACGCCAACGTCAGCGCCAAAAAAACGCCCGCTTTCTTGAACATGAAACGAAACAGCGATGAAATCGTCATTACCTGAGGACTCCAGGGTCCCGTCATTTCGAGGAATCCAGAAATTGTCGCCGATTTCCATGGCGCCCGCGCCCGATGGCACGTTGCTCGCCAATTATTGCTGGCCCGCCGCGCCGAATGTCCCGCCTCCGATAGCAGGCGACGGAGGCCGGCTATCCGGTGGCCGGCACTCCGATGACGGGCTATCCGATGACAGGCACTCCCGTGACGCGCAGGCCGCAGACGGGCAGCCGGCAGCCCGGCCCAGCATCTATCTGCTGCACGGCCTGAGCGAGCACGCCGGACGCTATGACCGGCTGGCGCGCTGGCTGACCGCCCGGGGCTGGACGGTGGGCGCGCACGATCACCGCGGTCACGGCCGCTCCGGCGGACACCCCGCCACCCTGCGTGACCAGGAAGACCTGGTCACCGATGCCGTGGACCGGCTGCAGGACTGGACACAGGCCTGCGGCCGTCCGCCCATTCTGCTGGGCCACAGCCTGGGCGCCCTGGTCGCCGTGCGCATCGCCCAGCGCCGGCTGGCCGACCTGGACGGGCTGGTGCTCAGCTCCCCACCCTTTGCCGTCAATGTTCCGCAATGGGTGCGCCGCACGCTGACATGGATGTCCCTGCATGCCCCCGACCTGCGCGTCCCGCACGGCCTGGCGCCCGCCCGCATTTCCCACGACCGGGCCGTCGTAAAGGCCTACCGCGCCGATCCCCTGGTGCGGCGCCGCATGACCGGGCGGCTGGCGCGCTTTGTGGACGAAGCCGGCCAGCAGGCGCTGCGCGAAGCCAGCCTGCTGCCCTGCCGCACGCTGCTGATGGTGGCCGGCGACGACTCCATCGTGGCGGCCGAAGGCAGCCGCCAGTTCGCCCAGCGGGCGCCTGCTGAGTTGCTCACCCTGCGCTGGTACGACACCGCGTGGCACGAGATCTTCAACGAAACCGCCCCCATTGCCGATCCCGTCTATGCTGACCTGGACGAATGGCTGGCGCGCACCGCCCAGGCATTGTCCCTGTCCCCAGTACTGGTTCCCTCAGCACAGGAGGCCAGCACCCCGTAAAATCCGGCGACAGCCCCCAACGAGAACAATCCGTGACCGATACTGCCGCCAACCGCCTCGCCCGCCTAGAGGCCAACCGCTCGATGCTGACCCAGACCCTGCGGGGCATCGAGAAAGAAGGCCTGCGCGTGGACGAACAGGGCATCCTGGCCCGCACGCCGCACCCCGCCGGGCTGGGCTCGGCGCTGACCAACGAACACGTCACCACCGATTATTCCGAGTCGCTGCTCGAACTCATCACGGGCACGCACGACAACGTGGACGCGCTCCTGGCCGAGCTTGCCGACACGCACCGCCACGTCTACACCGTGCTGGACCATGAACTGATCTGGAACCAGTCCATGCCGGCCACGCTGCCGCCCGAACCTGAAATCCCAATCGCCTGGTACGGCACGTCCAACACGGGCATGCTCAAGCACGTCTACCGCCGCGGTCTGGCCGAACGCTACGGCAAGACGATGCAGTGCATCGCCGGCGTGCACTACAACTTTTCGCTGCCTGAAGCCCTATGGTCCGTGCTCGACACGCAGCCGGGCTCCGACCAGGACCGCCGCTCGCGCGGGTACATCGGCCTGATCCGCAACTTCACGCGGTATTCTTGGCTGCTGATGTACCTGTTCGGCTCGGCGCCCGCGCTGGCCAGCGGCTTCCTGCAAGGCCAGGACCACGCGCTGGACAAACTGGGCGACCACACCCTTTACCTGCCCTACGCCACCAGCCTGCGCATGAGCGACCTGGGCTACCAGAACAAGGCGCAGTCGCAGCTCAAGCTCTGCTACAACGACCTGGACACGTTCCTCGGCCGCCTGTACGGCGCCGTGACGCAGCCCTGGCCCGACTATCAAAAGATCGGCACCCACCGCGACGGCGAATGGATCCAGCTCAACACCAACGTGCTGCAGATCGAAAACGAGTACTACTCCAGCATCCGTCCCAAGCGCGCCACGGGCCGCTGCGAACGCCCCATCACGGCGCTGGCCGAACGCGGCGTGCAATACGTTGAAGTGCGCTGCCTGGACATCGATCCGTATTCGCCGGTCGGCATCGACGCCACCACCGCCCGTTTTGTCGACGCCTTCCTGCTGTTCTGCACGGCCTCGGACAGCCCGTTCTTCCCCGCCAACGGTTACTGTCAGCGCAGCGCCGACAACTTCTCGGTCGTCGTCAAGGAAGGCCGCAAACCGGGCCTCACGCTGGACCGCGACGGCCAGACCATCGGCCTGGCGCAATGGGGTCACGAACTGCTGGATCAGATCGCGCCGTACGCGGCGCTGTACGACAGCGCCATGGGCGGCACCGCCTACGCGGATGCGCTGGCGGCGCAACGCGCCAAGCTTGACCAGCCCGACACCACGCCCTCGGCGCGCCTCTTGGCCGAACTGAAGGACAGCGGCCTGTCGTTCCACGATTACTCGCTGGCGCTGAGCCGCAAGCATGCGGATGCGCTGCGCGCGCAGCCGCTGCCGGCCGACGTGGCCACGGCCTATCAGCAAGCCGCCGAAGCGTCCGCCGCCGAACAGCTCCGTCTGGAACAGTCGGACACTGAAGACTTCGATACCTACGTGAGCCGCTATCACGCCGCGCTCAAGGCGCCGCGCAAATAAGGCGTATCGTTAGGGATTGGTCCGCGCCGCGCCCCTGCGGGGTGCGCGCGCGGGCCTTACCAGTCACATCAGGAGGTTTTATCCATGCGCCGCACCGCAAAATTTCTGCTGGCCCTGGCGGTCAGCGTGGCGGGCATTGCCCACGCCGCGCCGCCGCCCATGCAGACCGTGGAATCCGTCGACCTGAAACGCTACGTGGGGATGTGGTACGAAATCGCCAACTTCCCCATGTTCTTCCAGCGCAATTGCGTGGGAGACACCACGGCCGAATACACCGCGCATCCGGACGGCACCATCGGCGTGAACAACCGCTGCCGCACCAAGGACGGGGATATCGATTCGGCGTCGGGCACCGCCACGGTGGTCGAAGGCAGCAACAACGCCAAGCTCGAAGTCACCTTCTTCAAGCCATTCAAGGGCGATTACTGGGTGATCGGCCTGGATCCCGAATACCGCTGGTCCGTCGTCGGCACGCCCGACCGCAAGTACCTGTGGATCCTGTCGCGCTCGCCCAAGCTGCCCAAGGAAGAACTGGACAAGGCGCTGGCCGCCGCCACGGCGCAGGGCTATCAGCTCGACGAGCTGCGCTACACGCCGCAGAAGTAAGCGCCCCCTCAGCCCGCGGCGTAGTCGCGGGCCAGCCTGACCACCGTCACGCCGGGCTTCAACTGCCGCAGCGACGGCATGATCAGCGTGCAGTTGTCGTAGGGCGTCACCACCGGCTGCTCGTCGGCCCAACCGATCAGCGATCCGGCCTTTTCAAACGTTTCCAGCCCCGACCAGGGGCCGGCAAAGCGCACATTCATCGACGGCGCCACCACGGCATCCGTCACTTCCAGCACGCGTTGCGCCGCCGGATCCGGCAGCAGCCAGCCTTCGGGCAGGTCCGACGCGTCGATCACGCCCGATTCCACCAGCATCCGCGCCACCATGTCGCGCGCCACATCGCGCGACGACAGGTCGCCATGAAAGCCGCATTCGATCAGCAGGGCGCACGCGTCTTCGCGGGCCGGGTCGCCAAAGTGTTCGAAGTCGCGCATGCGCACGCCGTCCTTGTGGCCGGCGTCCACGATGACGTGCTGCGGCGCCTTCAGGCGGCGCGCCAGCGCGATATTTCGCGGCAGCACGCCCGTCAGCAGCAGCGGCGCCCCCGGCTCGTGCATCGAATGCAGATCCAGCAGCCAGTCGGCACGCCGCACCCACGGGCGCAGCGCCGCGCCGCGCTGGCGGTCCGGCGACGTGGGATTGTCCAGACGCTCGGCGCTCCAGACGCGGTTCATGTCTTCCTGCACGAAACGCGACGCATCGTGGTTTGCGTGATCGAAGCGGTCGAACGCGTCCAGGTTGCAGAAGGCCAGCGTCAGGCTGCCGCGGCGCGGGCGCAGACCCGAGGCCAGCAGGTCCTTCAGCGCCCAGGCGCCGCACAACTCGTTGCCATGCACCAGCGCGCTCACCATGAGCGCCCGTCCCGGCACGCCCGAATCAAAGTGCCACACGCCCGGCGTGTCGGTATTGCCCGCGCGCTCGGCGGCGATGTCGGGAACGGGGAGCTTGAATTCCATGGTGATATCCGCTTGATGCCTGGTCTTTCGATGGTGTGATGCGTCGCGCGCAGCCTTATTGCGCTTCGATCTTGGCGGCCTTGACCAGCGCGCCGTACTTCTTGGTTTCTTCAGCCTGGAACGCCACCGGGTCCACGCCCGGCTTGGCCACTTCGCCGCCGGCGTCCTGCATCTTGGCGCGGAACTGGTCCGACTTCAGCGTTTCATCCAGCACGGTGCGCAGCTTGGTCACCACCGGCTCGGGCAGGCCGGCCGGGCCGTACAACGCAAACCACAGGTTGATGTCCACGGACTCGAAACCCTTGGTGGCGGCCAGCGGCGCGATCTCGGGCGCGGCGGGCGAACGCTTGTTCTCGGTCAGGCCCAGCGCGACGATGTTGCCGCTGCGCACCTGCGGCAGCCCGGAGGACAGCACCAGCATGCCGTAGTCCAGTTGACCGCTCATCAGATCGGTCACCAGCGGCGACACGCCGCGGTAAGGGACGTGCTCGGCGCGGGTGCCGGTGGCCTGGTTGATCATCTCGCCGGCCAAGTGCAGCGTCGTGCCCACGCCCGACGAACCGTAGTTGAACGTGCCGGGCGCGGCGCCCTTGAGCTTTTCCAGATAGTCGGCGGCGGTCTTCACGCCCGAGTTCTTGCTGGCGGCCAGCAGCATCGGCTGCGAGGCCACGATGCCCAGCGCCGTGAAATCCTTGGCGCTGTCGTATTTGACGGCGGTGTTGATCATGCGGGCGATCACCATTTCATTGGTGGAGCCCAAAAAGATGGTGTAGCCGTCTGGCGCGGCGCGCGCCACGCGTTGCGCGCCGATCGTGCCGCCGGCGCCGCCCACGTTCTCGACCACAACGGTCTGGCCCAGGCGCTTGCCCAGTTCTTCGCCCAAGAGGCGCGCGGTCAGATCCAGGCTGCCGCCGGCGGGGTAACCGACAATCAGCGAAATGCTGCGGGCCGGGTAATCAGCCGCGCTGGCGGCAGGGGCCGCGGCAAGCGCCGAGGCGGCACACAACGAAACTAGCGCCGCACGCAGCGGCTTCAAGATGGACTTCATGACTTTCTCCCTGGGGTGCTGTGGGTGGACGGCGGAGCCGTCTCATTTGATTTCGGGGGCTATTTTCGAGCGCTCCCCAGGGGCAGTCCGTGCCAAAACGGCACATCGTTGTGCTGATCGGGATTCTGGCGGCGAGATATGGTCGCTGAACTCCGGCTACTGAACAACAGGCGTTGAACTTCAGGCGCAGGAATCCGGACCCGAGGCCAGACCTGAATTCACGCCTTGCGATTCGCCGTCGCTTCCCAGGCGGCTTCGGCCAGGTCGGTCAGCCGCGCGCGCGGACGGTACAGGCGGACTTCGAATGCGATCTCGTCGCTGCGCCCGCCCAGCTCAGCCAGCGCGCCGCGCCGGCAGTCGGCCGCCACCATGGACCACGGCAGCCAAGCCACCCCCACACCCTTGGCGACCGCGCCATGCGCCGCGTCCAGCGAATCGCTGCGCACAAACGGCGTCAGCGCATACGGCGTGGCCTCAAGCCGATCCCCTACGATGCGCTCCATTGCCAGCCCGCCGGTGTACGTGATGAGCGGCACGGGCGCCCCGCCCTCCTGCAGCAGAAAACGCGGCCGGCCCCGGGTATCCATCTGGCTGACCGGCACCAGCTTGTCCGTCGCCAGCGTCATATACCGGTAGCGCGAAGGGCTGAGCGGCACGGACAGCGCCGGATGCTCGTAGCAGCACAACAGGTCGACCTTGCCCTGTTCCAGCCGCACCACCAGGTCCTGCGCCTTGCCGGTGGACAGCTCCACCTGCGTGCCGTCCGTCAGCACGCGCGGCGCGCGGTGCCGCAGCCGCGCAATCCAGTCCGCCACCAGCGTGCGCGCCAGGCTGCGGCCCGTGGCGATGCGCAGCACGGCCTCGCCGCCCGCGCCCGAACTACGGATGCGATGGCGCACCAGCCCCATCTGCTCGACGACCTGCGTCGCCGTCTTGAGCAGCGTCTCGCCTTCGGGCGTCAGCGTCACCGGCAGGCGCTGGCGTTCCACCAGCGGTGTGCCGGCCCACGTCTCCAGCGCACGGATGCGCCGCCCGAAAGCGGGATGCGTGACGTGCCGCAGCTCGGCCGCACGCACGAAGCTGCCGGTCTGCGCCAGCGCAATCAGGTCTTCGAGGAGTTTCAGGTCTGCCATGGACGACAAGCTTACGGCATCGCGCGTGCTAGGCCGCCGCTTGTCCCTCGGGCAGGGACAGGATGCGCGCGATGACCTGCGCCGTCTCGCGGTAGTGCGCCGCCAGCATCGCCACCGCGCGATCGGCATCGCGCGACACCGCCGCATCCAGCAGCGCGCGGTGCTCGTCGTCAACATCGCGTTCAGGGCCGTACGCCATGGCTTGCGCGCGCGCCGGCCGGCGGTAGCGTTCGGTCTGCGCGTACAACTGCGCGGACAGGTCCAGCAGCCAGGGCGAGCGGCAGGCGCCGATCAGCGCCTGATGAAAATCCTGGTGACGGGCTTCCAGTGCGTCCTCGCGGTCCGGGTCCAGTCCCGGCGCGGCGTCCGCCCGCCGCGCGGCCAGCGCCAATGCGTGAAACGCCCCGACCAGCCGCGCCTCCCAGGCGTCGTCGGCATTGGCCAGCGACCGGCGCAGCGCGTCGCAATCGATCAGGATGCGGGTCTCGCAGGCATCGCGCATTTCGTCCACGGACAGCGGCGCGATGCGAAACCCGCGCGACGTCGTAGTGAGCACCATGCGTTCGCTGCGCAACCGGTTCAGCGCCTCGCGGATCGGTGAAAAGCTGCCGCCATAGCGCTGGCGCAGCAATTCCAGCCGCAGCGACTGGCCCGGCGCAAACGCGCCGCGCATGATGTCGCGGCGCAGTTGCCGGTAGATCTGTTCGGACAGCGTGATGTCTTCGATCTCGGCGCCGCCGTTTGCCGCCGCATCCTCACGCGGGGCCTTGATTCTGGGTTTCAAGCGCGGCGCTCCTAGACGGCCACCACCGGGTGGCGCAGCGTGCCGATGCCTTCGACGCAGGCCACGACCACGTCGCCCGGCCACAGGAACTCCTGCGGCTTGCGGCCGGCGCCCACGCCCTCCGGCGTGCCGGTGGCAATGATGTCGCCCGGCTCCAGCGTGATGCCCGCGCTGATGTCGGAGATCAGGAACGGCACCTTGAACAACATGTGGCGCGTGTTCGAGCCCTGCTTCTTTTCGCCGTTGACCGTCAGCCACAGGTCCAGCACCTGCGGATCGGGAATCTCATCGGCGGTCACGATGCACGGTCCGAACGGCGCATACGTGTCCTGCCCCTTGGAATAGATCCATTGCCCCGCGCGGCGGCAATCGCGCGCGCTCATGTCCAGCATCACGCTGTACCCGAACACATACGACAGCGCATCGGCCTCGGCAACGCGCGACGCGCGGCGTCCGATGATCACCGCCAGCTCGACTTCCCAGTCCAGCTGCTGCGTGATCTTCGCGTTGTGCTCGATGGCGTCGCCCGGTCCGATCACCGTCGTGGGCGGCTTGGAGAAGATGACGGGCTGCTTGGGCAGGTCGGCCGACGTGTCCAGCGTGCGGCTGGATTCGGCCACATGCTCCACGTAGTTCAAGCCAATGCCAAAGATGTTCTTGCGCGGACGCGGGATGGGCGCCAGCAGCTTCACGTTCTCCTGCGGCACCGCGCTGCCCACCGGCCAGTTGCCGCGGAACGTGTCCAAGAGACGCGTCGCCTGCGCGACTGCCACCGGCCCCAGGTCGATGAACTCCAGCATGTCGTCGGGCAGATCCACCCCGCCTTCCTGACCCAGCAGGAAAAGGTCGATCACGTAGCCGTCGACAAGCGCGCCCAGGCGGGCGGCGGCGGTGGGATGAGCGCGAAAGGTCACCAGGCGCATCGGGAACTCCAGAAGGTCAAAGGTTGTGGAACCGGCCGCAGCAGCGCGGCGGTTTGCGTTCGGAAACTAGATCAGCTGCTGATGGCCGCCGTTGTCCTGCGCCGCTTCCTCGCGGTACAGGGCCAGCGAGCGCATGACAGGCAGATCGTTGAAACAGAAGAGGCATGCGTCGTCGTTGGACGACAGGTTGGCGTGTTCGTGGATGGCCCAGGACGGCACGCAGAAGATGTCGCGTTCGGTCCAGTCATAGCGCTTGCCGTCGATGACGGAAAAACCGCTGCCCTTGGCCACCTGGTAGATGAAGCTGCCGGTATGCCGGTGCGCCTTTGTGTGCTCGCCGGGACGCAGCAGCTGCATGCTGGCGCCAATTGTCGGCATCACGGGGCCGCCCGTCGCCGGATTGACGTATTCCAGCAGGATGCCGTCGTAGGGACTGCCCGCGGTGGTGCGCGCGTAGCGGCGCAACGCCTCGTACGTAGGCTCCCATTCGTACTTGAAGAGCGGGGAATACGGCTTGGTCCAGCCGGACACCTGCGGCCGCAGCGCCACGCCGCCCCACGCGCCGCTGGTGTCGTCCACCGGATGCGTGACGGTCTGGTTCAGGTCGGGATGCACGGCATAAAAGCCGGCTTCCAGTGCGTTGACCAGCGGGATGTCCAAGCCGTCCTGCCAGATGCAGGTGGTGCCGTCCTCGGCCACGCCGTGCTCGTGCCAGGTGCCGTTCGGCGTCAGCACGAAATCATTCGCCCCCAGCGTCATCTTGTGACCGTCCACCACCGTGAACGCGCCCTGTCCTTCCATGATGAAGCGCAGCGCCGAATGCGTGTGCGCGTGCGCGGACGCCAGCTCACCCGGCCGCATCACCTGCAGCCCGGAATACAGCCAGCCCACCGCGGCCGCCACGTCGCGCCGGCCGGGATTGTTCAGGTAGATGACGCGGCGGCCCGCCTCTTCGGGGGACACCAGTTCGGCGGACCGCAGTACGTGACCGCGCAGGTCCTGATAGCGCCAGACCACGGGCACGGACGCTGACCGCGGCGCCCACGGCTCGATCTTGTTCGCCACCGTCCACAGCGCCCCGGTCTCCAGCCGCGCCAGCTCCTGGTAATAGGCCACCCGCTCTGGCGAGTCGGCCACATTGGCGCGGCCCGCGGTGTCTTCGCGGTAGGCGTCGTAGCGGTTCGCTTCCATTCCGTGCCCCTGGTTTTATAAAACGCTGAGGATTTTCGAAAATACTAAGCGCGGGGCCGGAGGGCAGGCAATGGCGAAACGCTAGGGGTTTTCCTTGAACGGCGAAGTCGCTTCGTAAAAATATCTTGGCGACCGTGGCAAAAATACTGTACAAAAACACAGTGCGACGTGATACATTGCGCTCGCCCGAAACACTGTCGTCCAGGGGAGAATTCCTGTGTCAGAAGCTGCTCATCTCGTTCAGTACATCGTCGTTCCCTACCGCGCCGCCGCCAATGGCGTCGCCCCCGGGGAAATCCGCCCGGCCAGCAGCGAATTCGGAGCCATCCGCATCGCGAATTCCATGGCCTCCAAATTTGCCGGCGTCGCGGCCTATGAAGTGATGATCGACAAGGAAACCGGCGACATGGAATCGCCGCGCATCCTGATGCAGATCGGCACCGTGCCTTCACTGGACGACTAGCAAACAAAAATCGCCCGCCCCGCATGCGCGCGGGGCGGGCGATTCAATGGCTTGGCGTGCAATGCCAGCACGCGGCCAGTACCTCCGTGGGATCCGTCATTCGCAGACGCCTGATCTGCGAACGCTAGAACAGATACTTGATCCCCACCGAGCCACCCACCGCGCGCAAGCCCGACGCGCCGCCCAATCCCTGCTCGGCGTTCAACTGCACATTGACGAACGTGTTCTTGCCGGCCCGACGGTCGTAGCCCGCCGATAGCCCTACGCGCGATCCGTCCAGCTTGTTGTCAAAGGCGATGTCGCCCTGCGTCAGCGTCTGATACTCGCTGGACGATTCCCCCAACGTGTGCCGGTAGCTCAGCATCACCCAGCCGTGGTTCTGCGCGTCGTCCTGCTCACCCCAGGCTTTGGACAGCTTCACGCTCACGCGCGAATGCAGTGCATGCGACTTCGGCAGCGTCACCCGGCCAAGATCGTCATCGCTGTCGCGCAGTTGGAGGTGCTGAACCATCATCTGCGCCTGCGGCTCCAGTCGAAGCTCTTCAGAGGCATCGCCAATGTCGAACGCCTTGCCGGCTTCGGCCGACAGCGCCGCGCCCCATCCCGACGTCCGCATGGACATGCCCTCCGCGCCGCTCGATTGGGTCTTCACGCCGTACCGGCTGATCTGCGTGACGAAGTCGGCATACCCGCCCTTGCCGTCCATCATCGTGTAATAAGCGCCCAAGCCATACATCGTCTGATCGCTGCGGCCGGCATCGATCGTCGAACGGGTGGATGCTTGATAGTGATCCACTTGGGCGCGGGACACCATCGCCGTGCCGAACACGCCCAGGCTGTTGCGGCGGATGCCCTTGTTGGTCACGAACAGGTCCGTACCCACCTGCAGGCCGCCCAGCATCGTGCGGCTTCCCACTTGCGACTGCAGGATGCCGCGCGGCGCGCCGTCGCGGTTCTCCCAGGCCCCCAGCGTTCTGGCCCAGGCATACGGATACACCTTACGGGCCAGCGTTTCGGTGGCGCCCATGCGTTCGTTGAACGTTCCCACCGCCAGCTCGGACTGCCGCAACGCTTGCCCGCCCAATTGCGAGTAAATGGAGACTTCGGGGCGGACTTCGCTGATCAAATACCAGTTGTTGGCAAAGTCCGGTGAGCCATCCTGCGCGCCATGCGCCAGCACGTAGCGGAACGCGCCGCCTCGCGGAGGCTGGCCGGGCTTTAGCTGAAACGCGCCGTCCGTGCTGGCGCCCGCCTTGACCACCAGAAAGCCGTTGCCGTGAAGCGGATCGCCAAAGCCGCTGTCGGTGTTGAGCGCCAGGTTGGTCAACCCCGTCGCCCCCGCGTTCAAGGTCAGATAATCCACGGTGCCCGACGTGGTCGGAATCATGTGCAACTGCACTTCGCCGCCGCCACCCACCAGACTGTTGGCGGTGAACGTACGACCGATGGCATCGTTGGTCCATTCAGCGGGCGGCGCAAAGGCGACGCTACCAGCAAGCCGAAGTTCGTTGACGGTGCTGAGGTTGTTTGCTTGCGCGGGGTTGGACGCATCCGTCAGGATGTTCCATTTGCTCGTCGCGTCGATGGATAGATTCGATCCGTCCACCCAGCCTTCCAATGTGCCGCCGTTGGCCACGCCCAGGCCCGCACTGCTCGCGGCAACCACCCTGGCGATTGCATGATCGGCCTGCCCCAACGAGGTGCCGTCGATGACCAGCATGCCGTTGTCCACCCGCGTGATGCCGGTGTAGGTGAGCGGCCCGGTCAGCGTCGTCGTGCCCGAACCGGCCTGCCACAGCTCGCCCGTACCGGATATGGCGTTGGACAGGATGAGGGCGTTGGCGCGGTCTGTCGCCAGAACGGCGTTGTTCTCGATCACGCCCGCGCCCAACGATCCGGTGGCCTGGCCCGCGCCCAGTTGCAGCACGCCGTCGTCAATCAGCGTTGCGCCGGCGAAAGCATTGTCGCTGTCGATGATCCACGTCCCGGCACCGGTCTTGGTAAGCGCGCCCGACCCGCTGATCGCGCCTTGCATCACGGATACCGTGCCGTCAGCGGCACGGATCGCGCCCTCTCCCGCAAACTGCATGTCGCGCTGCGACAGGATGTTGGCGTCAAGTTGCAGTCCGCCGCCGTTGAACGTGAGGGTGCCGGCCGCGTCGCCCAGGCTCGCGTCGTCGGCAATCGCGAGCCACCCGCCCGACAGGGTCCAGGGCATGATGGCCTGATTGGGCGCGCCCATCAGGGTCCAGGTTCCCGCGGACGTTTTTTCGAAGGCATTGAAGCCCACGTATTGGGCCTGCGGGCCGCTTCCAATCAGGCTGACATCAAAGGCCAGCGCCGCGCCCCCATCCAGCCTGAACGTGTTCTTGCCGCCCGACTCCGTGGCGTCGACCAGGCCGATGATTTCACTGCCGGCTTGCAGGACCAGCGTGGAATCTTGGGCGGTGGCCGCATACTTGATGGCGGTGTTCTGGTTCGCCGGTCCCTGCGAGATCGTGCCCGAATTGATGATCACGGAGTTGGCGCCGGTGACATGGACGCCGTGACCGCTGTTTCCGCCGGCGCCGCCCGGGGGGCCACCGGGAAAGCCGGCACCGGGCCCCCCGTTGCCGCCAGATCCGCCAGCCGCCCCGCCGCCTCCACCGCCCCCGGCCCACGTTGCTTGGGTCGCTCTGCCACCATCGACACCGGCCTCACCGCCAGCGATACCGCCTGATCCGCCTACACCCGGATTTGGGCTGGCTAATCCATCGCCCGGCGACCCGCCGTTGGTGTAGGTGCCGCCGCCACCCCCACCGCCCCCTGCATAATTCGACTGGCCGCCACCCGGCATACCAACTTCTCCCCCATTGCCGCCATTTCCGCCGTAGCCCGTTCCATCTATCCCGCCGGGGTTGATATCCGCCGCGCCCCCGCCACCACCACCCCCGCCCCCCCCCCCCCCCCCCCCCCCGGACCGCCCCCCCCCGGCCCCCCCCGCCAATCTCGCGCCCGCGCGCGGCGCACGCACGCCTGAGCCCGAGGCCGATCTG
>NZ_DCYD01000016.1:0-147801 GCF_002331005.1 Achromobacter sp. UBA2119
GTCAAGTTAATGCCGGCCTGAAAAATCTGGAACCCGCAGCGGCCGCGGTGCTAAATGGAATGCAGGTTGGCGCAGCGGGAGCTCGACGTGTCGCCGGCAGCACCTTTGCGAGCTTAAAGGGCCTGGCCGTCGGTAGCGTGGACGGCGGCTTATCTTTTATCGGGCTTCACTTTCTACGGGACAGTTTGAAAAGCGCGATTGCCGACCTGGATGCGAAGGTGGGAGCGCAGCATCCGGAGGCCGTCGCAGCGTTTTATAGCGTAGCTCTGGGCTTCATGGGAGCGAGTGTGGAAGCGGCCGGGCTGGCGATAAAGGTGCCGGCGGACGCTGCCAGGGGCTTTATGTTGCGATGGGGCGCGGAGAAAACTCCTGTGCTAACTCGTGTGGTGGGGTTGGGCTCGAAGATGGTGATGGTTGGTGGAGCCATTTCAGCTTTGGCGGGAATTGCGGATGCCGGTGCGAGTTTTAATGCGGCTATGCGCGTATCCAAAGCAGGTGATGTGGGTGCCGCCGGCACCTACATAGTTTCCGCCTTTTTATCACTGGCTGCGACAGCTCTGACTGCGGGGGGAGCAGCAGGCTTGCTCGCGCTGTTCGGCGCGTTGGGAGCGGGCATTGCTGTAGGCCTCCTCGCCTACGGGATACTACAAATAGCAAAGAGCCTCGAATCTGACGCATTGGAAAAGTGGGCGCGGCGATGCTACTTCGGCCAAACAAAAAGCAATGATCGCTGGCGCGATGCAAATGACATGGACGTCGCCATCGCCGCACTCAATGCCGCAGTGCTCGGTATGGATGTTGACCTCCGTTTCTCCGAAGAACGACGGGCTAGATCAAATGATGAGCTCTACGTTGAAGACATTGAGGTTCTCAAACACGGCGGCGCAACCGAGAATGTCAAACTGCTTGTTTACAGCGCAACCCTACCCGGCTTCGATGCCGAACGATCACGCTATCAATTTACGCTCACCACTGAGCGTTTTGGTTTAGCGCAAGACGGTAAGCGTATCCCTGTTCTGACTTCCCACGTCATGGCATCAGGGCAGTTTAACGACGGCAGGGACACCATCCAGGTTTCCGCCCTGAGTAGGCCGGATTACACGCTGGACGGGGAGACGAAACCAACGTCTTCTCGGCCAGTCCTCAGCGGCCGCTACTCGCTGGATCACCTCAACAAGATCAAATCGGCAACGTTGGTCGTGGCGTTCTGGCCGGATATGAGTGATAGCGCTGGCTTCGCCGCCATCGAAATCACGGAAGAGCTCTGATGGCAAGACCTCAGCTGATCCCCCCCTGCGTCGGCTGGCAACGCGATTTGCCTGCCCCCAATGACCCTCTCAGTGAACCTCCCTTGCTGCTCTGGAAGGCTCCGAATCATATGGACGAGACGTATGTTGAATTTGCTCGGAATACGTCGAGTATTCGCGGTGTTCCCTTCTTCCTTTCACTGCTTATCCCATGGTCCTTCCTTGAGCATTCAGACCTGGTCGCAAATACTATCCACGGGGTGGCATCGGCGAGGGTGGGCCTGCTTGGAGTCGGCATTCTTCTGCTTTTTGTAATGTCAATTGCCATCTGTGCCTGGACAGTGTGGGTTATCTATCGTGCCGAAGTCTCCCCGCCCCGCGATCTTCCGCTTCGATTCAATCGACTACGCCGCAAGGTATACGTCTATGACTTCCATTCTGTATGGTGGAATCCCTTCGAGCGCGCATACGTGACCACCGCCAGCTATGACTGGGACAATCTGCGCGCGGAGAAATGGAAAGTCCGAGGCGCGACGCCAGGCGGAGGTCTCATCATCAAGGAAGGCGTCTCCATCGCAGTTGTGGAACCCGGTACTAACAAAGTCGTAACACGCTTCCACTTAAATACTGACGCTGCTAACACCTCCAATTTCTGGGCCTACGTGTGCGCCTACATGCAGAACGGCATCGAAGGCCTCGACCCCGATCACGCCGAACCGCGTGATGCCAACGACGTCGCCCCGTACAACATCGCTTTGCGTCTAGCCCCAAGAGTTCAATGGCCTGCGGATATGGATCTGGAATCCCGAACCGCACCATGAAGGCGGGCGAGGCCGGAAATTCGATCCGTTTCCCCGAAGCGGCCGTTCGCCAGCCGACTGCTGCGGTTCCTGCGTCTGTTCCAGGCACCAGAAAATAACCGGCAGCTCACCCCTCAGCCGCCGAAGCCACCACCCACTTCTCCCACCCGATCTTCCTCAGCTTGCAAGCCGGGCACTCCCCGCACCCATAGCCCCAATCATGCCGAGCCCCCCGCTCCCCGAGATAACACGTATGGCTTTCCTCGACGATCGTCTCCACCAACGCATCCCCCCCCAGCGCATAAGCCAACCCCCAGGTCTCCGACTTATCGATCCACATCAACGGCGTCTCGATCGTCACCCGTGACCCGAGTCCCAACCCCAGCGCTACCTGCTGCGCCTTGATCGTGTCATCCCGGCAATCCGGATACCCGGAAAAATCCGTCTCGCACATTCCACCCACCAGCACGTCCAACTGACGCCGATACCCCAGCGCCGCCGCCAGCGTCAGGAACAGCAGATTGCGTCCCGGCACAAACGTATTCGGCAAACCATTCGCCTGCATCTCGATCGCCCGGTCGCTGGTCATCGCCGTATCGCCCACCTGACCGAGCACCTTCAGGTCCAGCAGATGGTCCTCGCCCAACCGCGCCGCCCAGTCCGGAAAATTGGCCCGGATCTCGCGCAGCACATTCAGCCGCGCCGACAGTTCGATGTGATGGCGCTGTCCGTAATCGAACGCCACCGTCTCCACGTGCGCATAGCGTTCCAGCGCCCAGGCGAGACAAGTGGTGGAATCCTGCCCGCCCGAAAACAGCACGAGCGCGCGACGTTGATGATTTTGCATAAAGGGGGCTTCTGGAATAACGAAGGGATACCCCGCACTTTAACCGAGCAAACCGCCTCCCCCGTAAGGAACGCTGCGTAAAATCGACCGATCATTTTCAAGGTTTGCCCGCAACGCCCGCTTCGACTCAATCCCCTTCCAACCGCCGTCAGACGGATCCCCGCACGATGAATGCCAAGCGCACGCAGTCCGATTCCGCAGAACCCTTGCGTCACGATATCCGGCTGTTGGGCCGGTTGTTAGGGGAGGTCATCGAAGAATGCGAAGGCAAGCGCGTCTTCGACACCATCGAGACCCTGCGCCGCACCGCCGTCAAATTCCGCCGCGAAGGCGACGACGCCGACAGCAAACTGCTCGAACAACGCGTCAAGCGCCTGCAAGGTAGCGACCCCAACTCCGTCGCCCGCGCCTTCAGCTACTTTCTGCATCTGGCCAACATCGCCGAAGACCGCGACCAGAACCGCCGCCAGCGCGCCCGCGCGCTCACCGACGGCACGCCCGCCCGCGGCAGCCTGCGCGAAGCCATTCAGATCCTTGGCGGACAAGGCGTCAGCGTTGCGCGCATCCGCCGCCTGCTGGCCGAGGCCTGCGTCATGCCCGTCCTCACTGCGCACCCCACCGAAGTCCAGCGCAAAAGCACCCTCGACGTCCACCGCGAAATCTCCACCGCCCTCGCCCAACGCGAAGCCCAGTTGACCCCCGACGAGCTCGCCGAACTCGACACCGCCCTGCTCGGCCGCGTCGCCACCCTGTGGCAGACCCGCATGTTGCGCTACACGCGCCTGACCGTCGCCGACGAAATCGAGAACGCGCTCTCCTACTACCGCAGCACCTTCCTGCAGGTCATCCCGCGCCTCTACGGCGACCTCTCCAAGCTGCTCAACCGCGAATCCGCCAAGCCCTTCGCCGCACCGCCCCCGCCGCTGGAACCCTTCCTGCGCATGGGCAGCTGGATCGGCGGCGACCGCGACGGCAATCCGAACGTCGACGCCACCACGCTCGAGCGCGCCCTGCTGCGCCAGGCCACCGTCCTCTTCGAACACTACCTCCAGGAAGTCCACGCCCTCGGCGCCGAACTCTCCATCACCACCCTGCTCATCGCCGCCGACCCCGAACTGCTCGCGCTCGCCGAGCGTAGCGGCGACGACTCCCCGCACCGCCGCGACGAACCCTACCGGCGCGCCCTCGTCGGCATCTACGCCCGCCTGGCCAACACCGCGCTGCGGCTCACCGGCCAGAACCTCGCCCGCCGCAGCACCGTCGCCGCCCCCGCCTACGACGCGCCCCAAGAGCTTGCCGCCGACCTCGCCATCATCGCCGCGTCACTCGGCGCCCATCACGGCGCCCCGCTGGCCAAGCTGCGCCTGTCCGGCCTGCAGCAGGCCCTCGAGGTCTTCGGCTTTCACCTCGCCACCGTCGACCTGCGCCAAAGCTCCGACGTCCACGAAGCCGCGCTCGCCGAACTCTTCTCGCGCGCCGGCGTCACCCACAACGGCAAACCCCTCGATTACCTCGCGCTGTCCGAAGAAGAACGCGTCGACCTCCTGCGCACTGAACTCGCGCAGGCACGCCCCCTGGCCTCCCCCTGGATCGCCTACTCCGAAGACACCACCCGTGAACTCGCCGTCCTGCGCGCCGCCGCCGCCGGCCGCGCCCGCTACGGCAAACAGGCCGTGCGCCAGACCATCGTCTCGCACACCGAAACCCTCAGCGACCTGCTCGAAGTCATGGTCCTGCAGAAAGAGGCCGGCCTCATCGCCCCCGCCGGGCAAGACATCCCCCCCGAAGACGGCCTCATGGTCGTCCCCCTCTTCGAAACCATCCCCGACTTGCAGCGCGGCGCCGACATCATGGCCGCCTGGCTCGACCTGCCCGAGATCCGCCAGCGCGTAAAACTTGCGCAAAACGGCGCCCAGGAAGTCATGCTGGGTTACTCCGACAGCAACAAGGACGGCGGCTTCCTCACGTCCAACTGGTCGCTCTACCAGGCCGAACGCGCACTCGTCGACGTCTTCTCCGCCCGCAACGTCCGCCTGCGCCTCTTTCACGGCCGCGGCGGCTCCGTCGGACGCGGCGGCGGCTCCAGCTTCGACGCCATCCTGGCCCAGCCCCCTGGCACCGTCGCCGGCCAGATCCGCCTGACCGAACAGGGCGAAGTCATCCAGAGCAAATACAAGGACGCCGAAGTCGGCCGCTGGCACCTTGAACTCCTCATCGCCGCCACCCTCGAATCCAGCCTGGCCCCCCGCGCCGAAGCTACCAGCGCCGAAGACGCCCACATGGCCCACCACGGCCCCGCCATGTCCTTCATGTCCGACACCGCGCAAAGCACTTACCGCGGCCTCGTCTACGACACCCCCGGCTTCGCCGACTACTTCTTCGTCGCCACCCCCATCAGCGAAATCGCCGGCCTGAACATCGGCTCCCGCCCCGCCTCCCGCAAGAAAGGCCAGCGCATCGAAGACCTGCGCGCCATCCCGTGGGGCTTCTCCTGGGCCCAATGCCGCCTCATGCTCACCGGTTGGTACGGCATGGGCTCCGCCATCGAGGCCTATCTCGAAACCGGCGCCCCCGACGCCCCCCGCTCGCGCCGCGGCCGCCTTGCACAACTGCGCGAAATGGCCCGCGACTGGCCCGCCTTCCGCACCTTGCTCTCCAACATGGAAATGGTCCTGGCCAAATCCGATCTGGCGATCGCCGCCCGCTACGCCCAACTCGTCCCCCAACGCGCCCTGCGCGAACGCATCTTCGGCGCCATCAGCGCCGAACACGGCCGCACGCTCGCCATGCTCAAACTGCTGACGCAACGCGAACTGCTGGCCGACAACCCCACGCTGCAGATCGCCCTGCGCGAACGCTTCGCTTATATCGACCCGCTGAATTACCTGCAGGTTGACCTCATCCGGCGACATCGCGCGGTGCAGAAAAATCCCAACGCAGAGGTCGACAAGCGCGTGCAACGCGCGATCCACCTGACGATCAACGGGATCGCTGCGGGGCTGCGGAATTCGGGATAGGCGGCAGGCCAAGGAGCAAAAAATGTTCTCGCACATCTTCGTCGGCATCACCGACTTCGACCGCGCTCTGAGCTTTTACGACGCCCTGTTCGAGATTCTGGGCGTCGAAGCTCGCTTCTGCGAACGAGACCGGCCATGGGCGGGTTGGCAAAGCGCCGGCCAGCAACGCCCCTACTTCGCCATCAGCAGGCCGCACAACGGCCAGCCCCATGAACCGGGCAACGGTCAGATGGTCGCCTTCATGGCCAACACCAGAGAGGCGGTACGCCAGGCGCATGCACGCGCGCTGAAGAACGGCGGCACCTGCGAGGGCCCGCCAAGCCTGCGGCCCGAGTATCACGCGCATTACTACGGTGCTTACTTCCGCGACCCCGACGGCAACAAACTATGCGTGGTCTGCCATCGCGCGGACGACGACGAAAGCCTGCCGCAGGCTGAGCCAGCCCCCCACCACCCATAGAAAGACTTAAGCCGCGCTTCGCAGCCACATGCGCTGATTCATCCCCCGCAAGCGCGAAGCGTCATCACACCGACGCAAGACACCGCGTAAGCCCCGCCAGGCCGCCCGCGCGACCGTCGCGGGGCGGGCATCGCAAGATGCTTCAAACCCGCACGACACAGGCAAGAACCTCAAGAACCCCACCCTCCCCAACGCCCGCCAAGCTGAAACCGCCGGAGCCCCGCGCGCCCCAGGCCGACGACGTGCCGGGCGTCAAAAGAACCCCGCCCACCGCAAGCCAGCAGCCCGCAGCCCGCAGCCCGCAGCCCGCGAAACACTCAGGCGCACCCACCGTCCACCCACCGAACACCGCGAATCCCCCATTTGTCCACCCCCAGCAACTTTTAGTACTATCCTCCACAGAAATTCTATACACGCACAAATGTTCGTATATAGAACAAAAAGATTTTTCTGGCCAAGCCGCGCACAGAAAGGCACCCCGGACGAGACAGCATCACCCCTGGTCCCCGCGTGTCCGCCTGCAAGCAGCAGCCGCAAGCACCAAGCGAGCCATCATGGACACTCCCCTCAAGAATCTCGCCGTCATCGGCGCAGGCGCCATGGGCAGCGGCATTGCCGCGCTGTTCGCCTCGAAGGGACTCGACGTCGTGTTGATTGACCCCGTCGAAGGCGCACTCGAGCGCGCGTTGAAGACCATCGAACGCCAGCTAAACGTCTACGCCCCCGGCGAAGTCCAGCAAGCCATCCAGCGCATCCGCCTCGAACCAGGCCTCGAAGCCGCCGCCGCCAGCGACCTCGTCATCGAAGCCGTCCCCGAAAACCTCGATCTCAAGCGCGGCATCTTCGCCAAGCTCGACACCCTGTGCCCCGCGCACACCCTCTTCGCCACCAACACCTCCGGCTTGTCGATTAACGCCATCGCCAGCGCCGTCCAGCGCCGCGACCGCTTTGTCGGCACCCACTTCTTCACCCCCGCCGACGTCATCCCCCTCGTCGAAGTCGTCCGCAACGACGACACCTCCGAAGACACCGTCGCCAAAGTCATGGCCACCCTGCGCTTCGGCGGCAAGCGCCCCGTTCTTGTGCGTCAAGACATCCCCGGCTTCATCGCCAACCGCATCCAGCACGCCCTCGCCCGCGAAGCCATCTCCCTGTTGGAGAAAGGCGTCGCCAGCGCAGAGGATATTGACGAAGTCGTCAAATGGAGCCTGGGCATCCGCCTCGCCCTGTCCGGCCCCCTCGAACAGCGCGACATGAACGGCATTGACGTTCACTACGCCATCGCCAGCTACCTGTACAAAGATCTCGAAAACCGCACCGAACCCTCCGACCTGCTCAAAAGCAAAGTCGACAGCGGCCACATCGGCGCCAAAAGCGGCCAGGGCTTCTACACCTGGAGCCCCGAACGCCGCGAGCGCGTCCTGCGCGAGAAAAGCGCCGCCCTCGGCGAACTGGCCACCTGGTTGAACGGCAAAGCCAGCGGCTCCTGAGTCCGTTCTCAAGCATCCACAAAAAGGCGCGGCGGCCATGACCGACCGCGCCATCGGGCCACGAGCCCACCCACACAAAGAAAAGCAATCGTCCGGCACGCCCGCATCGTCACCCGATGACCCGCGCCGCCGGACATCAGAGAACCGCCTTACGGAGTTGTTAGAGGCACCATGAATAAATTGGCTTCATTCTTTACCGAGCTGATGCGCAAGTATCTGCCCGATCCCTTTGTCTTTGCGATCGCGCTCACCTTGCTCACCGTGCTGCTGGCCATAGGCATCGAAGGCCAGGGCATCGGCGACATCACCCGCGCCTGGGGCAAAGGCTTCTGGAGCCTCTTGGCCTTCACCACCCAGATGGCCGTCATCCTGGCAATGGGCTACGTGCTGGCCACCGCACCGCTCACCGACCGCCTGCTCAACCGCATCGTCAGCCACGTCCACAAGCCGCACACCGCCATCATCGCCGCCACCCTCGTCGGCGGCGTCGGCAGCTACCTGAACTGGGGCTTTGGTCTTGTCATCGGCGGCATCGTCGCCAAAAAACTGGCATTGAAGGTCAAGGGTGTTCACTACCCCCTGATCATCGCCGCGGCCTACAGCGGCTTCACCATGTACGGTCTGGGCCTGTCCGCCAGCATCCCCGTCCTCGTCGCCACGCCCGGCCATCCCACCGCCGCGCAGATGGGCACGATTCCCCTGTCGGAAACCATCTTCTCCGTGCCCATGCTGCTCACCAGCCTGGTCATCATCATCACCCTGCCGCTGCTCAACGCCTGGCTGCACCCCAAGAAGGGTGAGGCCATCCTCGAAGTCGACCCCAACATCGACCGCGACGCCAACGCGTCCAACGCCGCCGAAGACATGCTCGAGAAGGGCACCATCGCCTCGAAGCTCAACAACAGCCGCCTGCTCAGCCTGCTGATCGGCGCGCTCGGCGTGGCCTACGTCGTCTTTCACTTCATGGACGGCGGCTCGCTCGACCTGAACCTCATCAACTTCATCATCCTGTTCCTGGGCATCATCCTGCTCGGCACGCCCGCCGCCTACGTCGCCAAGCTGACCGAAGGCATCAAGACCATCTCCGGGATCATCCTGCAGTACCCGTTCTATGCCGGCATCATGGCCATCATGGCCGCCTCGGGTCTGGTCACCACGATCTCCGCGGTCTTCGTCGACGTCGCCACGCCCGAAACGCTGCCGTTCTGGGGTTTGATCAGCTCGTTCGTCATCAACTTCTTCGCGCCGTCCGCCGGCGGCCACTGGGTCATCCAGGGTCCGTTCATGATCGACGCCGCCAAGGAAATCGGCAGCGCGCTCAACCAAACGACCATGGCCGTCATGCTGGGCAACGCCTGGAACGATCTGGTGCAGCCCTTCTGGATCCTGCCGGCGCTGGCCCTGTCCAAGCTCAAGCTGCGCGACGTGATGGGCTATACCGTCATCATGATGCTGTGGGTCGGCGTGATCCACATCACCGCCGTCCTCGCCTGGGGCTACCTGACGCATTGAGCCCCCCCGTACGCGCTAGCGCGCGCCCCCCAGGGGGCGACACCTGCAGACCGGCGGAGCCGGATCTGGCGGTGTCCCCGATCTGGGGCGGGACGAGGGCTATTGTCAGAGCTGTGTTTTTTGAAACGAACGGGAATTGATATGACCAAACCCACCGCATATCTCGTCACCGGCGGCAGCGCCGGGATCGGCGCCGCCATCATCCGCATGCTGCTCGATGCCGGCCACAAGGTCGTCAACATCGACTACAAGCTGCCCGAGAATCCGCCGGCGGGTCTGGTCTCGTATCAGGCCGATCTGACCGATGAAGCGCGCACGCAGGAAGTCGCGCGCGAAGTCACCAGCGCGTTCAACATCGTCGGTCTCGTCAACAACGCCGGCGCCACACGGCCCGGCACGGCCGACACCGCCACGCTGGCGGACTTGGACTACGTCGTCAATCTGCACCTGCGCACCGCGCTCATTCTGGTGCAGGCCGCGCTGCCCGCCATGCGCGAAGCCGGCTTCGGCCGCATCGTCAACATGTCGTCGCGCGCCGCGCTGGGCAAGCCGGATCGCGTGGTCTATTCGGCCACCAAGGCCGGGCTTGTGGGCCTGACGCGCACGCTGGCCATGGAACTGGGCGGCGACGGCATCACCGTCAACGCCATCGGCCCGGGCCCCATCGCCACCGACCTCTTCACCAAGAGCAATCCGGCCGGCGCCCCGCAAACCGAGCGCATCATCAACAGCATCGTCGTCAAGCGCCTGGGCACGCCCGAAGACGTCGCGCGCGCCGCGATGTTCTTTCTGTCGCCCGACAACGGGTTTGTCACCGGCCAGATGCTGTATGTCTGCGGCGGCACGACGCTCGGCGTCGCGCCCATCTGAGCGCGGCCGCCATGTCCGTCCGGACCAATCCCTCTGCCGCCCGCAGGCTTGGCCTAGCGGCGCAGCAGCGCGTGGTTGATCTGGTCGGCGGCGCGGCGCAGCGGCGGCAAAAACGCTTCCAGCATCGCCTCGCGCGAAAACCGGTTGGCGTGACCGCTGACGTTCATCGCGGCGATCACGCGGCCGCTGCGGTCGATGATGGGCACGGCCACGGATTGCAGGCCGGGTTCCAGCTCCTGCGCCACGCAGGCATAGCCGTCGGCACGCACGCCGGCCAGCACGCGCTTCAGTTCGGCGACGTCGGTGACGGTTTCCGCTGTGTAGGTCTGGATCTGGCTCATCGCCAGCACCCGGTCCAGCTCGGCTTCCGGCAGGCCCGCCAGCAGCACGCGGCCCATCGACGTTACCCATGCCGGCAAGCGGCTGCCCACGGCCAGATTGATCGTCATCACCTTATGCGTCGACAGGCGCAGGATGTACACGATGTCGGCGCCTTCCAGCACCGACACGGAGCAGGACTCGCGCGTCAGCTCGGCCACTTCTTCCATGTAGGGCAGCGCCAGGTTCCACAGCGGCGTGCCCGACAGATACGCGTAGCCCAGTTCCAGGATGCGCGGGGTCAGCGAGAACTTGCGGTCGTCGGCCGTGACGTAGCCCAGGTGTTCCAGCGTCAGCAGGATTCGGCGCGCGCCGGCGCGGGTCAACCCCGTCACCGCGGCCACCTCGGACAGCGTCATCTGCGAACGGTCGGGGCCGAAGGCCCGGATCACCGACAGGCCGCGCGCGAAGGACTGCACGTAACTGTCGCTGGGTTGCTGGGGGTCTTGCTCGGCCATCCGTCTGGTTCCACGAGTAAAAGGCCCGCCGCGGCGAGCCTGCGTTGCCCCTTGCGGGCGACTCCGAACGATGGAGAGTGCGGCGTGCGGGCTTGCCTTGACGCCTTCGCATTCCCCATGAAACGATGTTCTTCAGAAGAACGAAAGTTCGAAAGAAGAACAAATTATGACACGCCACCTATGAGCGAACATCATGATCTCTAAGACTGTTGCAAGCGCTGCCGCCGCCCTGGCGGACGTCCCCGATGGCGCCACCGTCATGATCGGCGGCTTCGGCACCGCCGGGCAGCCCATGGAACTGATCGACGCCCTGCTTGAACAGGGCGCCAAGGACCTGGTCATCATCAACAACAACGCCGGCAACGGCACCACGGGGCTCGCCGCCCTCTTGGGCGCCAACCGCGTGCGCAAGATCATCTGCTCGTTCCCGCGCCAGGCGGACTCGCAGATCTTTGACGGCCTGTACCGCAGCGGCAAGCTGGAACTGGAACTGGTGCCCCAAGGCAATCTGGCCGAGCGCATCCGCGCCGCCGGCGCCGGCATCGGGGCGTTCTTCACGCCCACCGGCTACGGCACCCCGCTGGCCGATGGCAAGGAAACCCGCGAGATCAACGGCCGCCAGTACGTGCTGGAGTATCCGCTGCACGCCGACTACGCGCTGATCAAGGCCGAGCGCGGCGACCGCTGGGGCAACCTGGTCTACCGCAAGACCGCCCGCAACTTCGGTCCCATCATGGCCAGCGCCGCGCGCGTGGCCGTGGCCCAGGTCCGCGAGATCGTCGAACTGGGCGAGCTCGACCCCGAAACCGTCGTCACCCCCGGCATCTTCGTCAAGCGCGTCGTGCAGATCGCAGGCCAGCAGGCCGCCAAGGAGCAGCAATGAGCACCAAACTGACCCGCGACCAGATCGCCGCCCGCGTCGCGCAGGACATTCCTGAAGGCGCCTACGTCAACCTGGGCATCGGCCTGCCCACGCTCGTCGCCAACCACCTGCCCGCCGGCCGCGAAGTCATCCTGCACACCGAAAACGGCATGCTGGGCATGGGCCCCGCGCCTGCCAAAGGCGAGGAAGACTACGACCTCATCAACGCCGGCAAGCAGCCCGTCACCGAACTGCCCGGCTGCTCGTTCTTCCATCACGCCGATTCGTTCGCGATGATGCGAGGCGGCCATCTGGACATTTGCGTGCTGGGCGCCTTCCAGGTCTCGCAGCATGGCGACCTGGCCAACTGGCACACCGGCGCGCCCGACGCCATCCCCGCCGTCGGCGGCGCGATGGACCTGGCGATCGGAGCCAAGGACGTCTTCGTGATGATGGAACTGCAGACCCGCGAAGGCCAGAGCAAGCTGGTCGAGGCCTGCACGTATCCGCTGACCGGCGTGCGCTGCGTGTCGCGCGTGTACACGGATGTTGCGGTGTTCGACATCAACAAGGATGGCGTGACCGTCACCGACATCTTTGGCGACATGACCGCCGATGAGCTGCTGCGCCTGACCGGCCTGCCGCTTAAATTTTCGAACTGAATTCCCTTAATTGCCGCTACACCGCCCCGCGCGCCGGGGCGGCATCATGGAGAGTCCATCATGTTGTTCATGGTTCAAATGCAGGTCAATCTGCCCGTCGACATGCCCGCCGAACGCGCGGACAAACTGAAGGCTGACGAAAAGGCCCTGGCGCAGCAGCTGCAGCGCGACGGCAAGTGGAAGAGCCTGTGGCGCGTCGTCGGCCGCTACGCCAACGTCAGCATCTTCGACGTCGAAAACAACGACGAGCTGCACACGCTGCTGTCGTCGCTGCCGCTTTTCCCGTACATGGATATCGAAGTCACCGCGCTCGCGCGCCATCCCTCGGCGATCTGACAGGAGCCTCGCATGCCCTACATCATCGAAACCTTCGACAAGCCCAATCACCAGGAAATGCGCCAGCAGCACCGCGCCAAGCACCTGGAATACCTGGACGCCAACAAGCAGCTGCTGCTGGCGTGCGGCGCCAAGCTGCAGGATGACGGCAAGGATGCGGGCGGCGGGCTGTACATCGTCGACGTCGACACGCGCGAAGCCGCGCAGCAGTTCATCGACGCCGATCCGTTTGCGCAGGCCGACCTGTTCGACCGCGTAACCATCACCCGCTGGCGCAAAGCCTACGTCGACGGCGTCTGCCACCTGTAATACCCGCGCGGCCGCCTGCTTGCGCGGCCGCCGCCTCCCCCAAAGGAATTCCACATGGCTTACGCCGATCTCAGCCAGGCACGGCTGTTCTACGTCATCGATGGCCCCGCCGACGCGCCGGTGCTCGTGCTCTCCAATTCGCTGGGCACCAACGCCGACATGTGGGCCCGCCAGATCCCTGAACTGACCCGCCACTTCCGCGTGCTGCGCTACGACACCCGCGGCCACGGCAAGTCGTCGGTCCCCGAAGGCGAATACAGCTTCGAGCAGCTGGGCAACGACGTCGCCGAACTGCTGGCCCACCTGGATATCAAGCGCGCACACTTCTGCGGCCTGTCGATGGGCGGCCCGACCGGCCTGTGGCTGGCGCTGGCGCGCCCCGAACTCGTCGGCAAGCTGGTCCTGTGCAACACCGCCGCGCGCATCGGCTCGGCCGAAGGCTGGAGCACGCGCATCGCCGCCGTGGCCGAGCAGACGCTTGAAAAGATGGCACCCACGCTGGTCGAACGCTGGCTGACCGACGGCTATCGCGCCGCCGAGCCGGGCCTGACGCAGGTGCTGATCGACATGCTGCGCCGCACGCCGGACGCCGGCTACTCGGGCAACTGCGCCGCGCTGCGCGACGCCGACTTCCGCGAGCAGGTGTCGTCCATCACCGCCCCCACGCTGGTCATCAGCAGCACGCACGACCTGGCCGCCACGCCCGCGCAAGGCCAGGAACTCGCGGCTGCCATTCCCGGCGCGCGCTACGTGGAATTGAACACCTCCCACATCTCGAACTGGGAGCAACCGGAAGCCTTCACCCGCGCGGTCGTCGACTTCCTGACGGAGTAAGCCGCATGCAACGCTGGAAGCATCGGCCCGAAGGCTCCAACTGGGGCGACTTCGGGCCCGACGACCAACTCGGCCGCCTGAATCTCATCACCGAAGAACAGGTCCTGAAGGGCGCACGCGAGATCCGCGCCGGCAAGACCTTCTGCCTGTCCCTGCCGCTGGACCTGCCCGGCGGCAACGTGCTCAACCCGCGGCGCCACCCGCCGCAATTGAGCCCCACGAAGCTCAAGGACACCCCGTACCTGAACTTCCCGTTGAAAAACGTCAACCCTGAAGCGCTCGACGTGTTGAGCGACGACCAGGTGCTGCTGTCCATGCAGTACTCGACGCAGTGGGACGCGCTGGCGCACGTGGGCGCATTGTTCGATGCCGATGGCGACGGCACACCCGAGCTGCGCTACTACAACGGCTTTCAGGCGGGCGTGGACGTTGTGGGCCCCAACGATGGCGATCACACCGGCTGCGGTTGCAACAGCGGCGGCCCGTCTGCCGCGCTGAAGCTGGGCGTTGAAAACCTGGCGCAGAAAGGCATGCAGGGCCGCGGCGTGCTGGTCGACCTGTTCCGCCATTACGGCCCGGGCCGCACGCTGATCGGCCACGCCGAATTGATGCACGTGCTGGCAACGGATGGCATCACGATTGAGCGCGGCGACATGCTGGTGCTGCGCACCGGCTACGCCGAAGCCGTGGTCGCGATGAACGGCACGCCCGACCCCGAGGTGCTGCACACCTACGGCGCCGCGCTGGACGGCACCGACGACGCGCTGCTGCAATGGATCACCGATAGCGGCATCGCCGCCATCTGCGCCGACAACTACGCGGTCGAGGCCTACCCCGCCCGCGAAAAGTCCGGCGCGCGCCCGATGCTGCCGCTGCATCATCACTGCCTGTTCAAGCTGGGGCTGCCGCTGGCGGAGCTTTGGTATTTGAAGGACCTGGCGGAGTTCCTGTTTGCCAATGGCCGCCACCACTTCATGCTGACTGCGCCGCCGCTGCGCCTGCCGCATGCAATCGGATCGCCGGTCACGCCGATTGCGACGGCGTGAGGCGCGGAGCGCCGGTGTCTGGCACCCGTACAAGACGGCCTTGAAGCTGCACCTGAGCATCTTGGGTGTCTGACACCCAACAGCATCGGTCAGCGGTCCAAAAAAAAACGCCAGACATCGTCTGGCGTTTTTACTTGCCGGTTGTTCACCCCTTCAAGCACGTGCTCATGAACGTCTTGCGCGCGTCGCCGGCCAGTTTCTGTTCCGCGGCCTTCGCGTTGCAGTCCTTCATCTTCTGCTGCTGCGGCGTCAGTTGCTTGGCCGGCTCCTCGCCCTTCAGGCAACTGCTCATGAACGTCTTGCGGTCGTCGCCCTTCTTGCCTTCGGCGGCCTTGTTGCAGTCCGACATGCGCTGCTGCTGCGGCGTGGGCGTCTTGGCGGTTGAGGGAGCGGCGGGGGTCTGCGCCTGCGCGCCGGCAAAACATGCGGACAACAGGATGGCCGAAGCCAGCTGGCTGGTACGGGAAAGCATGAGTTCCTCCCTTGAGCGCCCCTCGCGCAGTGGCACGCGCGACGCGGGCGGCACGGTCCGCCGGCCAAGGCGCCGGCTTGGCAATCATCGAACAAAGCCCCAGCATTGGCAACATCCGCCGCAACCTGTTACCCATTCATCCTTCTGGCCCGTTGTCTCTCGTGGCAGAAAGGAGTGAGATACGCCTGATCCCCGCCGAGATGCCGTACTACCGTCGCCGCTGCGGGCCGTATCAGGAGACAACCATGAAAAAACTCGTCCTTGCCGCGCTCGTCGTGCTGGCCGGCCTGTCCGGCGCCGCTGCCGCGCAAAGCCTTGCCTACGGCATCACCCTGGGCAACGTCCAGGCCGTGCGCGACAGCACCCGCAACGTCTCCACCATTACCGGCTTTCTCGCCAACCAGTCGGAGCGCAACGTCAACAGCGTCCTGCTGACTTACGTCCTGTACGACGCGCAGAACCGCGAGATCGGCAGGGTCAGCGAAGATGTCGTGGGCCCGTTCGCGCCCGGCCAGATTAAAGTGGTCAAGGCGATCACGCCGCTGGAATTCGCCCGGGTGAACGCGCTGGACGTCGCTGCGCGCTAGGCCAGTCCACCGTTCGGCCCGCCGCCAAAAACCCTTATGCGATCAGGGTTTAGACAGGTGGCTATCAGGCCAGTTATGGGAAAATCGCGTCTGCCGACTCGATAACAGGGGCTTCCAAACGAAGCCCCTTATTGCGTATGCCGGCGCGCCAGCAAGCCTGGCCTCGATACTAGGAAGTGAAGATCATGTTTCCCAAAAGACTCTCCGAAGGCTATCAATCTTTCCTGGACGGCCGCTTCCAGACTGAAAGCAGCCGCTATCAAAAGCTGGCCGAGATCGGCCAAAGCCCGGAAATCCTGATCATCGGATGCTGCGACTCGCGCGTGTCGCCCGAAGCGATCTTCGACGCCGGCCCCGGCGAGATGTTCGTCGTGCGCAACGTGGCGAACCTTGTGCCGCCCTGTGACCCGGACTCGGAATCGTCGTACCACGGCACCAGCGCCGCGATCGAGTTCGCGGTCAACGGCCTGAACGTCAAGCACATCGTCGTGCTGGGCCACGCCTCCTGCGGCGGCATCCGCTTCTTCTTCGACGACGCCACGCCGCTCAGCAAGAGCGATTTCATCGGCAAGTGGATGTCGCAGATCGAGCCCGTGGCCAAGGGCATGTCGCCGGATACCGGCGACCGCCAGGCCAACCTGAAGCGCCTGGAGCTGGCCACTGTCGCGCACAGCCTGAACAACCTGATGACGTTCCCGTCCATCCGCCGCCGCGTCGAAAAGGGCGAACTGGAACTGCACGGCGCGTACTTCGGCGTGGCCACCGGCGTCCTGTTCCTGCGCGATCCGGACACCGGGGAGTTCAAGCCCTGCCTGGAGACGGGTATTACGGAATAAGGCGCGTGGGCCAGCGGCCCGCGCCAGCTGCCTGCGCCAGGCGCTCCGGATCGTTCAGACCCGGTACGCCTGGGCAAGCCTTTCGTAGTTGTTTTTCAGGATGATGCCGGCGTAGTACACATGCTCGCGCATCAGGTCCTCGGCCCGCGCCCCATCGCGGGCGATGATGGCGCTCACGATCCGATGGTGGTCATCGTGCGAGCGCAGGATGATCCCATGGTCTTCCCACAGGATGATCCGATCCGACGCGTAGGGAATCGCCTGCGCCTGCGTCGCGAACCTCCTGACCCAAGGATTGCCCGCCGCCTCCAGAATGCCGTTGTGCAAGGTGATGTTGACCTGCTGATACGGCAAGTGGTCTTCGGGCAACAGTTCGCCCTTGGCAAGAATCCGGTCGCCCTCGTCCAGGCAGTTCTTCAGCACCGCCACCGCATCGTTTGACAGCCCGCGCTGCGCCGCCTGCCGGCACGCCAGACCTTCCAGGGCGGCCCGCACCTCATACGCCGCCACGATCTCCCCGATGTCGTATGCCCGCACCGTATAGCCGCGCTTGGGCAAGTGTTCGAGCAGGCCTTCGTTGCCCAGCGTGGCGAGCGCCGCGCGCACCGGCGTGCGCGACACCCCCAGCTTTTCGGCTAGCGGGATTTCTTCCAGTCGCGCGCCGGGGCTGAATTTGCCGTGCAGCACCCAGTCCCGAAGCGTGTCCGTGACGTGTTGAGATAGCGTATCCATGGCCGAATTGTATACATGAAGAATACATACGGCGACTCGTCTCGGTCCCGCATCCGGGATTCCCTTAGTACCTCTGCTGTAAATCAAACGACGTTCAGGGTAAGCACCTATACCTGCGGCACGGCCATGTATACATAATCGCAAAAAATCAGACAGGCGGCCGGCCTCATACCCAGGCTGAACGGCACGCCACGGAAGGAGACAGCATGACCAATGTATCCAAGCCAGCCACCGCTGGCCCGGCGCCCCGACTCGCGCTTGTCACCGGCGGCGGCGGCGGCATCGGCGCAACGATCTGCCGCGAACTGGCGCAGGCCGGCCTTCGCGTGGTGGTGTCGGACGTGGACGCCGGACGCGCGCGGCGCGTTGCCGATGAACTGGGCGCACCGCATGCCGCTCACGCCTTCGACGTCAGCGACGAAGCGGCCGTCGAAGGCGCGTTCGAGCAGATCGAACGCCAGCACGGGCCCATCGCAGTGCTGGTCAGCGCCGCCGGATTGCTGCTGTTCCAGGAAAACGGTGAGCGCCCCCTCATCAAGGACACGTCGCTCGACATCTGGGAACGCAGTTTTGCCGTGAACGCGCGCGGCGTGTTCCTTTGCGGCCGCGCATACCTTCGACGTCGCGAGGCTGCGCCTCTGGCGCATGGCCGGATCGTCACCTTCACGTCGGTCGCAGCGCAGCTTGGCGGCTACCGCTCAAGCGCCTCTTACATTGCCGCCAAATCCGCCGTCCTCGGCCTGACCAAGGCGATGGCCCGGGAAGCCGCCCACCTTGGCATCACGGCCAACGGCATCGCGCCGGGCCTGATCGACACCGACATGCTGCGCAGCACCGTCACGAGCAGCGGTGCGCTTGCCGCGGCTGCCCAGGCCATTCCGTTGGGCCGCATCGGCACGGCGGAGGAAGTGGCCGCCGCCGTGCGGTTCCTGGTATCGGAAGACGCGGGCTATATCACCGGCAGCGTCATCGACGTGAACGGCGGATATCGCATGCAGTAAGGGTTACGGGCGGCATGGCCGTCAGCGCAGCAAGAGCGTCATCCACCAAAGACGCGCACTTAAAAAGAACGGGAGACAAAGCATGAACCAACGTAGTCGCTATGCGGCCGCTGCCGCGCTGTGCGTCCTGGCCTTGTCGGCCACCGCGCAGGCGCAGCAGGAACCGGGGATCACGGACAAGACCATCAAGATCGGCGTTTTTGCGCCGCTGTCGGGCAGCGGCATGGCCTACGGTTTTGACGTGCTCAATGCCGCCAAGATGTGGTACGCCAAGGTCAACAAGGAAGGCGGCGTGAACGGTCGTCAGATCGAGCTGGTCATCGAAGACGACCGCTGCAACGCCAACGATCTTGTCGCCGCCGTAAAGAAGCTGAACGAGCAGGACAAGGTCTTCCTTCTGAACGGCGGATCGTGCTCGGCAGCTGTCGTCGCATCGCGCGAATACATCGAGCGCGAGAAGGTGCCGCTGGTCATGCTGAACGCCTCCGGCGACGGCGCGCTTTACCCGCCGTCCAAGTACATCTACGGCGCCTTCTCGATCTCGCAGCACGCCGTTGGCGGGTCAATGGTGCAGTTCGCATCGGAACACTTGAAGGCCAAGAAGATCGGCTACATCAATCACGACGACGCGTACGGCGGCTGGAACCTGGAAGCCGCGAAGGCTCAGGCAAAGCAGCTTGGCGATCCGGCGCTGCAGGTGCAGTCGGTCAATCCCAACATCACGGACGTGACCGCGCCCATGCTGAAGATCCGCGCGGGCAATCCGGACGTCCTGCTGCTGACCACCTATGCGCGTCCCGCCGCCCTCATCATCAAGAAGGCGCACGAACTGGGCTGGAACAAACCGATCGTGCTGGCGGTCAACGGCACGGCGGACCTCAAGCAGCTCGTGGAGAACGTGGGCAACAAGGACGCCTTCAAGAACGTCTACATCCAGGACGTTTTGGCCGACTTGCCTGGCGGCCCGAAGCTGACCTGGGTGTACGACATGTACAAGCAGTCCTATCCCGACCTGGCGGCCAAGCCCGGGCATCCGCAGTCCTACATGCCCTACGGCATTCCACCCGCCATGGCGGTGGTGAACGCGCTGAAGGCCGCCGGCCCCCAGCCCACGCGTGAGAAGGTGCTGCAGGCGCTGGAAACCATGAAGTTCGACTCCGGCGTCATGGCGGGCCCCATCGAGTTCGGCCCCGGCGACCGCGCCGCGCAGGAAGCCGCCATCTACATCAAGTTCGACGGCACGAACATGACCCTCGTGCCGGGCGCCTTCAAGAGCACCTGGCAGTACCAGAAGTAAACCCGCGGTCCGTCACGGGCCACGCCCGCGCGATGGCGCAGCATCGCGCGGGCCGCCGGAGAACATCATGAGCTTTGCCGATACCTGGTTGTTCCTGCAGCAGGGGGTGCTGTCGGGACTGGTGACGGGCAGCGTGTATGCGTTGCTGGCCGTTGCCGTCGTCATTATCTTCAAGACCACCGATGTACCGAATTTCGCCCAGGGCGAGATCTTCATGGTGGGCGGTTATATCGCGCTGTTCCTCATCCTGGTGATGGGATGGCCCTACCTGGCGGTCATTCCGGTCACGCTGGTCGGGGTGGCCGTCCTGTCGGGACTGTTCCAGCGCGTGGTCATGGAACGCGTCATCGCGTCCAAGGGCGTGGGGGTGCAGATGGTCATCGCCACGCTCGGCCTCGCGTACGCCCTGAAGGGACTCGTGCGAACCTCGGGGTTGGGCGATACCCCGCGATCCCTGCCGCCGCTCGCATCGACCGATGCCGTCATCATCGGCGACGCCGTGCTGACCCGGCTGGACCTGCTGATCTTCGCCGTCGCGGTCACCGTCATGCTGCTGCTCTTTGGCATGTTCACCTACACACGCGTCGGCCGGGCCATGCGGGCCGTGGGCATGAACCCCAAGGCGGCGCGGCTGACGGGCGTAAACCTGACACGCATCCGCATGATGGTGTGGGCGCTGTCTGGCCTGATCTCAGCCGTCGCCGCGCTGCTCATCACACCAAAGATCCTCATCACGCCCGACATAGGCCACATCGCCATCCTGGCCTATGCCGCCGCCATCGTGGGCGGCATCACCAGCCTGCCAGGCGCGGTGGTTGGCGGATTCGTGATCGGCATCGCCGAGAACCTGGTGGGGCTGTTCATTTCGACCAACGCCATCGTGGTGGCGCCGTTCGTGGCGATCATGGTCGTGCTGCTGTTGCGCCCGCAAGGGTTGCTGGGCGGCAAACTGCAGGTGAAAAAAGTATGAGCAACAAGATCGATCGAATCCTGCTGGCGCTCATGGCTGTCGTGCTGATGGCGCTGCCGTTCATGGCTAGCGGCTATGTCATTTACGTCGTCAATCTGCTGATGGTGTTCGTGGTGCTGGCGCTGGGCCTGCATCTGGTCATCGGCGAAACCGGGCAGTTTGCGTTGTCGCACGCGGCCTTCTACGGCGTCGGCATCTACACGGCCGGCCTCATCAACAATCTGTGGCATCCGCCCTTCTTCGTCTCCATCATCGCGGGCGGACTGCTGGCCGCCGCGTTGGGCTACCTGATTGGCGCACTTGCGCTGCGCATGCGCGACATCTATCTGGCCCTGTCCACGTTCGCGTTTGGTGAAGCGATGCAGTGGGTGTTCCTGAACTGGCAATCGGTCACCAACGGGTCGAACGGATTCCGCATCTCTCCCGCCACGCTGTTCGGCTACGAACTGGTATCGGACGTCAAGGCCTACCCCTTCGTCGTGGTGATCGCCGCGCTGCTGCTGTGGGCCACCGTCGCCTTGTCGCGTTCGCAGCTGGGATCCGCGTTCCGCGCCGTGCGCGAAAGCGACATAGCGGCGCAGGCGATGGGCGTGAACGTCAACGCCATCAAGCGCACCGCGTTCACGCTGTCGGCCGCCTACGCCGGCATCGCCGGCGGCATGTACACGCTGTTTGCGTCGTTCATCCATCCCGAAAGCCTGGGGTTTCAAACGACCATTCTGATCCTGACCATGGTCGTGGTCGGCGGGATTGGTTCCGTGCGCGGCGCCATCGCCGGGGCTTTGGCCTTCGGGCTGATTTCGGAGCTGCTGCGCCAGGCGCTGTCCTTCCAGGAAATCATCTACGGCTTCATCCTGATGGGCTTCATGATGTTCGCGCCCAAGGGCCTGTTCGCCGGTCGCGCGGCCCGTCGCGCGCCGCCGCCGGCAGCGCCCTTGCCCGCGGCTTCGCGGGCGGCCGCCACCGCGTCCAAGTCCCCTCAAAGGAGCGCAGCATGAGCACCCATCCCTACCTGGACGTGCAGGGCCTGACGGTGAAGTTTGGCGGGCTGACCGCCATCAACGGGCTATCCATGCAGGTGGAACGCGGCCACATCCACGCGCTGATCGGACCCAACGGCGCCGGCAAGTCGACGACTTTCAACTGCGTATCGCGCTATTACCGCCCCACGAGCGGCAGCATCACGTTCAACGGCGCCGACATCACCGGCAAGAAGCCGCACGAGATGGCGGCGCTGGGCGTGGCGCGCACCTTCCAGAACCTGGAACTCTTTGGCGCCCTCAGCGTGCGCGAGAACGCACTGCTAGGCACATACGCGCACGGCGCGAACAGCGTGGGCAAGCTGCTGCGGCCCGCCGCGGCCGAGGCGCGGGAGCGCGTGGAACATCTGCTGGAGCGCGTCGGCTTGGCCGACTTCCTGGATACGCCTGCGTGCAGCCTGGACTTCGGCCGCCAGAAGATGCTGGAACTGGCACGCGCGCTGGCGATTTCGCCGCAGCTGCTGTTGCTGGACGAACCCGCCGCGGGGCTGCGCAATCGGGAAATCGAAACGCTGGACCGGCTGTTGACCGAACTGTGCGAACGCGACGGCATCACGGTGCTGCTGGTGGAACACGTGATGCAACTGGTGATGTCGATATCGGATCGCATCACCGTCATGTCGTTTGGCGAGAAGATCGCCGAGGGTACACCCGGGGAGGTACGCAGCAATCCCCGCGTCATCGAAGCCTATCTGGGCAAGGGAGCAGCCGGTGGCTGAGATTCTGCTGGAAGTCGATGCGGTGTCGGCCGCCTACGGCAACATCCGCGCACTGCAGGACGTATCGCTGAAAGTCCCGCAAGGCGCCATCGTGGCGCTGCTAGGCGCCAATGGTGCGGGCAAGTCCACGACGTTGAACGTGATCTCGCGCCTGGTCTCGCCCACGGCGGGCGCCGTGCGATTCGCGGGCGAACCCATCCATCGCCTGTCCGCCGACGCGGTCGTGGGCCGCGGCATCGTGCAGGTGCCGGAGGGGCGCGAGATATTCCGCGAGATGAGCGTGCGCGAGAACCTGGAAATGGGCGCCTACCTGCGCCGCGACCGCGCCGTGGTCCGGCAGGACATGGACATGGTGTGCGACACCTTTCCGCGCCTGCGCGAACGCTTCGAGCAAAAGGCCGCCACGCTCTCCGGCGGCGAGCAGCAGATGCTCGCGACCGGCCGGGCCATGATGGCGCGGCCTCGCATGATCCTGATGGACGAGCCGTCCATGGGGCTGTCGCCCCTGGTGGTCGAACAGATCTTCGACATCATCCTGCGGCTGAACCGCGAACAGGGCATCACGATTCTGCTGGTGGAACAGAACGTGAAGCTGGCGTTATCGGTGTCCAGCCACGCGTACATCCTGGAAAACGGCGAGATCGCACTCGACGGGGAATCTGCCGCGCTCGCGAGCGACGAAGGCGTGCAGCGCGCCTATCTGGGCGCCTAGGCGCAACAAGGAAAGAGCGATGATCTCGATGCAAGACAAGCGCGTCCTCGTGACGGGCGCCGGGCGCGGCCTGGGCGCCGCCATTGCGCAGGGCTTCGCGCGCCAAGGCGCGCACGTGATCGTGACCGACGTGGACGCGGCGCTGGCCACCGCCTCGGCGCAAGCCATCATCGCGGCCGGCGGCCATGCCGCGCATGCGGCGCTGGACGTGACCGACGCGGCGGCCGTTCGCGCCTTTGCCGCCGACTGCGCGGCCCGCCACGGACCGCTGGACGTCCTGGTCAACAACGCCGGCATCTCGGCGCGCGCGCCGTTCGACGATCCGCATACGCCCGAGATCTGGGAGCGCGTGATGCAAGTGAACCTGCAAGGCACGTTCAACGTCACGCATGCCTTTGTCGAGCAGCTCAAGGCCACGCGCGGCGCGATCGTCAACCTGTGTTCCATCGTGGCCTACGGCTGCGGTATTTCAACGGCAGGCTACGTCGTATCCAAGGGCGGCGTGCGCTCGTTCACGGAAGTGCTGGCCCGCGATCTCGCCCCCCACGGCGTGCGGGTGAACGCCGTGGCGCCGGGGCTGATGGAAACCGAAATGACCGCCGGGCAGCGCGCCCAGGCAAACGGCACCGACTGGTACATGGGACGTGCACCCATGGCGCGCGCGGGGCGCGCGGATGAGATCGTCGGCCCCATCCTCTTTCTGGCCTCGGACCTGGCCAGCTATGTCAATGGCGTGGTGCTGCCGGTGGACGGCGGCTATCTGGCCGTTTAAGGAGAAATCATGAGTCTGGGTACGGCGTTGGTCACGGGCGGCGCAAGCGGCATGGGCCTGGCGATCGTGGAGCGGCTGGCGCGCGACGGCTTCCGCGTCGTGATGGCTGATCGCAACGGGGCGTTGGCGGACAAGGAATCAAGGGCGCTGGCCGACCGGGGACTGGACGTCGACCATCGCGTCGTGGACCTCGCCGACGAGGCGGCCACGCGCGAACTGGCGCGGTCGTTGCCACCGCTGGCCGCGCTGGTGAACAACGCCGGCCTGTTCGACGAGCGCACGTTCTTCGAGGTGACGAGCGACGATTACCGCCGCGCCTTCGACGTCAACCTGCTGGCGGTCGCCACGCTGACTCAAGAGGCGGCGCGCGCCATGCTGCCGGGCGCCAAGATCGTGAACATCGCGTCGCGCGCCTATCTGGGCGCCAGGAATCACCCGCATTACGTCGCGTCGAAAGCGGCCCTGGTCGGCTACACCCGCGCATCCGCGATGGAGCTGGCCGGACGGGGCATCCTGGTCAACGCCATCGCCCCCGGCCTCATCGACACGCCATTACTGCGCAATCTGACGCTGGAGCGCATGGCCGCGCAACTGGCCCTGCAGCCCACCGGCCGGGCGGGCCGGCCGGAAGACATCGCCAATGCCGTGTCCTTTCTGGCCGCGCCGCACATGGACTTCATTACGGGCCAGGTCATCTTCGTGGACGGCGGCAAGTCGCTGGGCGGGTCAGGAGCGTAGGCAGCATGAACCACATCACCTGGGACAAGGAAGTGGACGCGCTCGTCGTGGGCTCGGGCGCGGGCGGCATGGCGGCGGCACTGACCGCGCACGAGGAAGGCCTGGAGGTATTGCTGATCGAGAAGACCGACCGCATCGGCGGGTCGACGGCGATATCCGGCGGCGCGGTGTGGATACCGCTAAACGCGCAGACGGAAGCGGCGGGCCATCCGGACAGCATGGACGACGTGTGGACCTACCTGGATCAAACGGTGGGCACGGCGGCGCCCGAGCACATGAAGCGCGCTTACCTGGATGCGGGCCCGCGCATGATGGATTACCTCGTGTCCCGCGGCCTGCTGCAGCTTGCCGCGCGGACCGCTTCGCCCGACTACTACCCTGACCGGCCCGGCGCCGCGATGGGCGGGCGCTCGCTCGACCCGGTCGAGTTCGATGGCCGCAAACTGGGCAGCCGTTTCAACCAGCTGCGCGACCCGCTGAAGGAATTCACCGTGCTCGGCGGGATGATGGTCAACATCACCGACGTGCGGCACCTGCTGCGCGCCACGCGCTCGTTCGCGGCCTGGCGGCACAGCATGGCGCTGGTGTTGCGTTTCGCCTCGGACCGGGCCCGCGGTTACCACCGGGGCACCCGGCTACTGCTTGGCAACGCGCTGGCGGCTCAGCTGTTCCATGGGCTGCTGACGCGCCACATCGAATACTGGCTGCAAGCGCCAGCGCTCTCGCTGCACCGGGACGCCAACGGGCGCGTGCTGGGCGCCGCGGTGTCACGGGACGGTACGACGCTGAACGTCCGCGCGCGCCGCGGCGTCGTGATGGCGACGGGCGGCTTCCCGTGGGATGCGGAAAGGCGCTCGCAAACGTATCCGCAGCCAACCGGCAGTTGGTCGATGTCCCCGCGCGGCAACACGGGCGACGGCATCCGGCTGTCGGAGCAGGCCGGCGCGGCTTTCGGAAGCGGCTACGCCAGTCCGGCATTCTGGGCGCCTGTCTCGGTTCTGGACGCCGGCAACGGAACGCCGCTCAATTACCCGCATCTGGTCTGGGACCGCGCCAAGCCCGGGCTGATCGCCGTGAACGGCGCGGGCAAACGTTTCGTCAACGAATCGACCTCGTATCACGAGTTCGTGCAGGCCATGTATCGCAGCAACGAAACGGCGCCCAGCATCCCGGCATTCCTGGTCTGCGACCAGCGGTTCATCGACACCTGGGGTCTGGGCCTCGCCCTGCCGGGCGGGCGGCCCCGCCAGCACCTGATCGACCAGGGCTACCTGCTGCAGGCGTCCACGCTGGCTGAACTGGCCGATCGGCTTGCCATGCCCGCCGCCGCACTCCAGACCACTGTCGAACGCTACAACCGGCACGCCGCGCAAGGACACGATCCGGACTTCGGCAAGGGCGGGACCGCCTACAACCGCTACCTTGGCGATCCGGATCACCAGCCGAATCCCTGCCTCGCGCCGCTCGGCAAGGGGCCGTACTACGCGGTCAAGGTGTACCCCGGCGACATCGGCACCGCCTGCGGCATAGCAGCCAACGCGCACGCGCAGGCACTGGACGCGGCCGGCGCGCCGATCCCCGCGCTTTACGTCGCGGGCAATGACATGCAGTCCGTGATGGGCGGCGCATACCCCGCGCCCGGCATCACGCTCGGCCCCGCTCTGACCTTTGGCTGGGTGGCTGGACAGCACCTGGCCCATGCGCAACACTGACGCCTCTCACCGACAGGGAACCCCATGAAAATCTTCTTCTCGCCTGCTTCGCCGTTTGTCCGTAAGTGCATGGTCATCGCCCATGAACTCGGCCTGGTCGACCGCATTGAAAAGCTGCCCAGCGCCGCCGGTCCCGTCGCCCGCGACCAGACCATCATCCCGAGCAACCCGTTGGGCCAGGTGCCCACGTTCATCACCGATGAAGGCCAGGCGCTGTTCGACAGCCGCGTCGTCTGCGAGTATCTGAACGACCTGGGCGGCGGCACGTTCTTCCCCGCCGGCAAGGCCCGCTGGCCGGTGCTGGCCGAGCAGGCGATGGCCGACGGCATGCTGGGTGCGGCGCTGCTGGCGCGCTATGAGACCGTGCTGCGCCCGGAGGCGTTGCGCTGGGATGGCTGGGTTGAAGGACAGCTTGGCAAGGTGCGCGACGGTCTCGCGCTCATCGAGAAGAACGCCGCAGGCCTTGATGGCCGGTTGGACATCGGCACCATCACCATCGGTTGCGCATTGGGCTACCTGGACTTCCGCTTCCCGGATCTGGACTGGCGCGCGTCGCATCCCGCCACGGCCAAGTGGTTCGAAGGGTTCAGCCAGCGTCCGTCGATGCAGGCCACCAAGCCTTGAACGAACCGTCGGCGGGCAGCCGCCGATTCAGTGTGACGACACGAAGGTGGCGTCCGCGAATGCCGGCAAAGCGAAGCCTTCGCGCATGCGTCGCGCCTCCGCCGCCGGCGTCAGGCCAAACAGGCGCTTGAACTCGCGGCTGAACTGGGACGGGCTTGTGTAGCCCACCGCCTGACTCGCCGACTCGGCCGTAAGGTCCTGCCGCACCATCAAGAGACGCGCCTGGTGCAGGCGCGTCGATTTCACGTACTGCATGGGAGAGACCTGCGTCACCGCCTTGAAATGGCTGTGAAAACTGGGGACGCTCATGCCCGCCTCGTCCGCCAGCCGCGTCACGTCCAGCGGCCAAGCGTATTCCGCGTGAATGAGGCGCAGGGATCTGCCGATCCGGCCAAACTGCCCGCGCAGGGACAACGCTTCCCGCATCGAACCGCCCTGCGGGCCGGTCAGCACGCGGAAATAAAGCTCACGCAACAGCCCCGGTCCCAGCACGGCGGCTTCCAGCGGCCGGGACATGGCCTCGATGAATCGCAGCACCGACGTGCGCATCGCGTCATCCATCGGCGTCGACAACATGCTCTGCGGCGGCTGGGTTGCCGCCGCAGAGCCGGCGGCGTCGATCTCAGACGCCAGCTCCGCGGCCAGCGCGAAATCCAGGTGCAGGTACAGCGCCAGCAGCGGGCGCTCGGGCGTTGCGTCGGTCTCCATGCTGAAGGGCACCGGGACGGACACGGCCAGGTAATGCTGCTCGTCGTACAGGTACAGCCGATCGCCGAAGTAGCCGCGCTTGCGGCCCTGACAGACGATCACGATGCCCGGGTCATACAGCACCGGCGTGCGCGCCAGCGCCCGGTTGGCGCGCAGCACGCGCACGCTGGGCAACGCGGTCAGGTTGTAGCCCTCATCAGGCGCCAGGCCGCGCAGCAGCGCGGCCATGCGGCTTTCGGCAGGATCGGCGCCCACCGCGTCGTCGGGGGCCGTGGCGTTGGTGTTCATAGCTTTGGGCAAGATAAGCAGCGGATTACGGCTTATCCGTGCAGTTTGGCAAGACTACCATGCATTCTCCAATGACTTCGGAGCCCCCTCCATGACCTCCCCCAAAACCCTGCTCATCACGGGCGTCAGCGGCGGCTTCGGCCGCGCCCTGGCCGAGGAAGCCTTGGCCGCAGGCCACCGCGTCGTCGGCACGGTGCGCGGCGAGCCGGCCCGCCTCGCGTTTGAAAGCCTGTCTCCCGGCGCTGCCATCGGTCGCGTGTTGGACGTCACCGACTTCGACGCCATTGACGGCGTGGTGGCCGATATCGAGGCCAGCGTCGGCGCCATCGACGTGCTGGTCAACAACGCGGGCTACGGCCATGAAGGCGTGATGGAGGAGTCGCCCCTGCCGGAAATGCGCCGCCAGTTCGACGTGAATGTGTTTGGCGCGGTCGCGATGATGAAGGCAGTCCTGCCCTTCATGCGCCAGCGCCGGCGCGGCCACATCCTGAACATCACTTCCATGGGCGGCCACATCACCATGCCGGGCATCGCGTACTACTGCGGCAGCAAGTTCGCGCTGGAGGGGATTTCCGAAGCGCTGGGCAAGGAAGTGCAGCCGCTGGGCATTGCCGTGACGGCGGTGGCGCCGGGGTCGTTCCGCACCGACTGGGCGGGCCGATCCATGACGCGCACGCCCCGCACCATTGCGGACTACGACGCCCTCTTCGACCCCATCCGCAAGGCCCGCGAAGAGAAAAACGGCCGTCAGTTGGGGGATCCGCGCAAGGCGGCGCGCGCCATGCTGGCGGCCATCGACGCCGATCATCCTCCCGCGCACCTGCTGCTCGGCAGCGACGCGCTCGGATTGGTGCGGGGCAAGCTGGCCGCCTTGCAGGAGGAATTGAACGCATGGGAGACGGTTACGAAATCCACAGATGGGTAAAGCCTTTCGCAGAGGCCTTTGCTACAGTGAACTTGCATCTCCCCGGACAGACCAACCCAAAGGTCAATCACGACAAGGAGCCCCCGCATGGCCATTTCTGCGATCTCCGCCATCCCCCACGTCGCCGCGCCTTATCCGGCGCGCGTTTCGATGCTGGATGAGAACCGCCCTGCCTGGGAAGCCGAACGCGCCGCGCAGAACTTCGCCGCCCGGCAGGCCCAGCGCACCGCGCAAGCCCAGGCCGCCCGCGACGCCCAGCGCGTGGAACGCGCCCAGGCCGACAGGTTGGCAAGGGCGGAACAAGACGCCCCGCCTGTCAGACACAAAGCCGCCCCTGCCGTCGCGCCCCTTGCCCTCACCGCGCCCGCCATCAATATCGATGAATTGCGCGACCTGTACGCGGACGCCCGGATGCGGCGTGCGGTCGAGGACTTTGCCGCGCGGCCGGACCCGGTGGCGCAACGCGCCGATATCGCTAACGACTTGGGCACCATCCAAGGCCTGGCGCCGCTGCAACCCTATCGCGTCGCCATGGGCAATCCGCAGGTGGAATTGCAGGCGGCTGTCGCATTGAAGGCTGCCGGCGTGGGCATCCCCCCGGTGGCGAACATCGGTCCCACTGAAAACGTGACCGACAACGCGCGCTACCGGCCCGGCGCCACGCCCTGACGTCTTCGCGCCCCGATCCCCCACGTGTGTGACACCGTCCCTAGCAAGCCCATGAAAAAAGCCGCCTGTACAACAGGCGGCTTTTCCATGACGCTAGCGCCGATCAGTGGAAGAATTCCGCGATCATCGTGGCGCCCATGAACGTGCCGGCGTTCGCCGCCAGCGACACCACCACGATCTTCCAGCCCAGCTTGCGGAACGCAGGCAGGTCCTTCAGGATCGACAGGCCGGCCATCGCCAGGATCACCGTCGTGAACGGCAGGAAATTGACCTTGCCGACCATCGCGATAATCTGATCCGAATACGGCAGCACGCCCGGGCAGCCGGCGGTCATGGCGATCACCGACAGCACGAACACGGCCGGCAGCTTGGGCACGACGCGCAGGATCAGGTCGGTGATGACGACCAGCAGCACGATGATGGCCATGCCCGGCAGTGCGTCCGCGAACGGCACGTTGTAGCCCAGACGGTTGCCCACCAGCGCGAACAGGCCACAGATGACGTAGGCGGTCAGGCGGTCGCCGAAGCCCATCTTCGAGCCGTGCGCGGGCACGTCTTCCGACACGCTGTCGTCGACCACGGCCTCGTTCTTGCCCCGCGAGAAGCGGCCCAGCACGGGCTCGAGCTTGCCGTACAGGAAGATCGTCGTGGGCAGCGAAATGAACAGGGTGAAGTACACGCCAACCACCGTCGTCAGCAGGTTGGCGGCCGCGGCCAGCGCAGCGACCTGATGCGCCATTTCGGGCGTCTGCTGCGAAGCGATCGCGCCCACGCCGGCGGCCATCATGCTGCCCGAGCCCACGCCGGCGCCCATGGCGAGCGAGCGCGGATCGAAGATGTTCAGGCTGGTGATGAAGCCCGCCATCAGCGCCACGAACAGCGCGCCGATCACGGTGCCGGTGATGTATTCGGCCATGACGCCGCGGCCTTCCGGCGAGTTCATGCCGTAGCGCTCGCCGATGATCGCCAGGCTGGGCTCGCGGCCCACCGAGAACGTCGCGCCAATCGCTTCACGCTTGATGCCGAGCAGCAGCGCCAGCGGCAGGCCGATGGCCATGGTGCCGAAGAAGTGGCCGAACTCCTGGAACACCAGCGCCCAGCCGGCCTCGCGCACCTGCGGCAACGCGCCGCCCACCATCAGACCCAGCTTGGCCAGGAACGGCAGCAGCGCGTATTGCAGGTAGCCGCTGATGCGGGTCTGCATCGCCTTGTCAATGCCGGCGCCTGCCGGCAGCCGCTGGCCGAACGCCGCGACCACCGCGCCGATGAAAATGGCCCACAGCATGGGCTGCAGGATGATCTTGCCCGGACCGACCGAAAACGTGACGCTGCCGATCGCTTCGGAAATGACCACCACCAGCAGAATGGCGGCGAGCATGCGCACGCGCCCCGATAGCGGCATGGAAGGCGAGGCCAGGCTTGCGCTGGCATGAGACATTGGTTTTCCCCTGATGACGTGAATAGTGATCGTGGCAGTGGGCCGGACGAACCCGGAAACCGGCGCCCGGACGTCCAGGCGGAGCCGGCGGGGCAAGCGAATTCGGAAGGTTCGGGCGACGGCGCTTGAAGAGCGGCTCGGTCGATTCAAACGGCCAATACAGCGCGAACGGCGCGCGCAGCGGGCGGCCGATTCGGACTGCGCAATTTTCGCCCACCCCTCTGGCGGGCAACCATGACACGGGCCGCCGAGAAACGTTGCGTAAAATGCAACGAATTCGCCTTTCCTCGGAAAATTTTGCACGGGACAAATTGAAATAAGGGTAAACCCTTAATCCCCTCCGTGGAAAATCAGCCGCATTCCGCCCGGAGCCAGCCGCCATGGACGAACAACTCGACGCGCGCCGCACGCATTACTTCATGCAGGTTATGAGCCGGGGATCCGTGCGCGGCGCGGCCGAGGCCCTGGAAATGGACCCGTCCGCCGTCAGCCGCGCGATCGCCGCCCTGGAGCGCGACTGCGGCATGGCGCTGTTCGAACGCCGGGGACGTGGCCTCGTGCCCACCGACGCCGGCCACATCCTGGCGCGCTATGTAAAACGGCAGCAGGACATCCAGGAGAGCTTCTTCTCCGAAATCGACAGCTTGCGCAAAGCCGAACGCGGCCACATCGACCTGGTGCTGGGCGAAGGCTTCGTGGAGCTGATGTTCGACCGCGTGCTGCCGGGCTACTGGCGCAGCCATCCCGAAGTCACGCTGGACATCGACGTGGCCCGCACGTCCGAAATCGTCCAGCGCATCGTCGACGACCGCGCGTACATCGGGCTGGTGTTCCAGCCGCCCAACGATGCCCGGCTGCGCACGCATTACTCGCGGCCCGAGCCGATACGGGCCATCGTGCGTCAGGACCACCCGCTGACGCGCCTGCGCCGGCCCCTCTTGCTGACGGATCTGGCCGACTACCCCGGCGCGTCCATGCAGGAAGGGTTTGGCGTGCGCCAGCACATCCAGGCCGCCGAGATCAGCGAGCAGGTCCGGCTGCACAACGTGCTGACCACCTCGTCGTTCAAGGCGCTATGGCAGTTCGCGGCGGCCGGCATCGGCTACGCGCTCACGCCCCCCATCGCCGTCACCGCCGACATGCAGGCCCAGCGCCTCGCGAGCCTGCCGCTGGCCAATCCCATCCTGAACCAGGGCAGCCTGCACGTCCTGAGCCGCGCCGGCCGCCACATCTCGCCGGCCGCGCGCGAGCTGCTGGAACACATCGTGCGCGGCATCGGTGCACACGCCGCCGCGCCATCTGATACGGTCGGCTGACGCGGATCTGCATCTGTCTGCCGGACACGCCAGCGTCTACAGTGGGCCGTCAATAGTCTGCCCGGAGGCGCTTATGCTCGGTTTCCTGCGCACGGTCCGCTCCGTGCTGTGGGCCTTCTTCGGCGTACGCCGCGGCCGCGGCTACGACGCCGACATCGCCCACAACAAGCCCGGCCCCCTCATCGCCACCGGCCTGCTGCTCGCGGCCTGCCTGGTGATCATTCTGGTGTTCGTGGCCCGCTGGGCGGTGAATGCGGCGTTGTAGGGGTTTAGGGGCTTGTTCTACGACAAGCCGCATATTCATATATGCGCGTACGCTCGCGGCTGGTTTAGACGACCTCCGAAAAAATAGCCGCCCGGCCGTCCGAAGGCGGGGCAGCCCCCTCGGGGGGCAGCTAGCGCGCGCAGCGCGCGCGGCGTGGGGGCCCTTATTTCTTTATTACCAGAATGACTTAGACGGTGTTCGCGGGTCGCTGTTACGGTTATGAATCCCGTTTTGCCGGCGCCGTGCGCCCGACCCCGCCCCGGGGTTCAGACCGAAAAGACTTCCAAGGGCAGTAGACATGTACGTGTATGACCCCGTCGACCAACAGCTTGTCGAGCAGCGTGTCGCGCAGTTTGCCGATCAGACGCGCCGTTTTCTCGACGGCCAGCTAACCGAGGACGATTTCCGCGTCCTGCGCCTGCAGAACGGCCTGTACATCCAGCGCCATGCGCCCATGCTGCGCGTTGCCATTCCGTATGGCTTGCTGGCGTCCCGCCAGCTGCGCACCCTGGCGCACATCGCGCGCAAGTGGGACCGCGGCTACGGACACTTCAGCACGCGCCAGAACATCCAGTTCAACTGGCCCAAGCTGGAAGACGTGCCGGACATCCTGGCGGAACTCGCCACGGTGCAGATGCACGCCATCCAGACCAGCGGCAACTGCATCCGCAACACCACCACCGACCACTTTGCCGGCGTCGCGCCGGACGAACTCGTGGATCCGCTGATCTGGTGCGAGATCATCCGCCAGTGGTCGACGCTGCATCCCGAGTTCGCCTTCCTGCCGCGCAAATTCAAGATCGCGGTCAGCGGCGCGATTGAAGACCGCGCGGCCGTAGGCGTGCACGATATCGGCCTGCAGGCGGTCGAACGCGACGGCAAGCTGGGTTTTCGCGTGTGGATCGGCGGTGGCCTGGGCCGCACGCCCATCGTCGGCAAGCTCATCAATCCGTTCGTCGAATGGCAGCACCTGCTGACCTATCTGCAGGCCGCGCTGCGGGTCTACAACCTGCATGGCCGCCGCGACAACAAGTACAAGGCGCGCATCAAGATCCTGGTCAAGGACCTGACGCCCGAGGTCTACGCGCAGCAGGTCGATGAAGAGTGGCAGCGCATCAAGGGCGGCCCCGACACCATCACCCAGGAATTCGTGGACCGCATCAAGGCGCGCTTTGTCTGGCCGCAGCACGACGCCGCCGCCGCGTCCGACATCGACAACACCGACGCGCTGGCCGCGGGCGACAAGCGCTTCGCGCGCTGGCTGCGCACCAACGTGCATGCGCACAAGGTTGCCGGCTACGCCGCCGTGACCGTGTCGCTCAAACCCACCGGCGTGCCGCCGGGCGACATCACCGCGGACCAGATGGATGCGGTGGCCGACCTGGCCGACGACTTCGGCTACGGCGAACTGCGCGTGTCGCACGAACAGAACCTGATCCTGGCCGACGTGCGCCGCGCGCGGCTGCACGAGCTGTGGCAAAAGCTCGAAGCCCTGAACCTCGCCACGCCCAACGTCGGTCTGCTCACCAACATCATCGCCTGTCCGGGCGGAGACTTCTGCGCGCTGGCCAACGCCGTCTCCATTCCCGTGGCCGAAGCCATCCAGCGCCAGTTCGACAACCTGGATTACCTGTTCGAGATCGGCGAACTCGATCTGAACATCTCGGGCTGCATCAACTCCTGCGGCCATCACCATGTGGGCCACATCGGCATTCTTGGCGTCGATAAGGCCGGCGAGGAGTGGTATCAGGTCACGGTGGGCGGCCGCCAGAACGGCGCCGCCAAGCCGCTGCCCGACCTCGAATCCACGCATGGCGGCGGCGCGGCCATCGGCCGCATCATCGGCCCGTCGTTCGCGCGCCATCAGGTGCCGGGCGTGGTGGACCGTTTGATCCGCACGTATCTGGGCCTGCGCGACAGCGACGCCGAACGCTTCATCGACGTGGTGGACCGCGTCGGCATCGATCCCTTCAAGCAGGACGTGTACGCGGACCCTGCCTTCGCCAAACCCACGCAGCAAGCGGAGCCCGCCCATGTCTGAGATCTACGCGCACGATGCCCCCGGCCCGCATCTCATCCGCAACGGCAAACTCGAGGCCGACACGTCGCGTCCGTTCGTCCCCGAACCCGAAGTGCCCGCCGAAGGCCAGGTCCCGTCCGACGAACCCGGCTGGATTGTGCCGCTGGCCGTCTGGAAGACTTCGCGCAACACGCTGCGCCGCCACAAGCATCCCGTGGCCGTGCTGCTCAACCCCGACGCCGACCTGACGGACCTGGCGGACGCCGACGGCGTGCTGCATCCCGAGGGCATCGCGTTCATCGCTGTGGACTTTCCGGTCTACACCGATGGCCGCGGTTATTCGCTGGCGCAGCTGCTGCGCACGCGCTACGACTGGCAGGGCGAGCTGCGTGCGGTCGGCGACGTGATGATCGATACCATCCACTACCAGGCGCGCGTGGGCTTTGACAGCTTCCTCGTCAAGCCGGGACACGACCCGCACAAGGCGCTGGACGCCTTCAAGACGTTCACGGTGCATTACCAGAAGACGTACCGCGTGCCGACGCCGGCCGCGGCCTGAACGAAACGGCCCCCACCCGCCGCCGGAACGGCATCGCGGCGGGCCTCAATCCCCCTCGCCCGCCCCGTGCGGCATGCCGAATCCGCTCTGCGACACCTGCGCGCGGATCAGTTCGGCAATGCTGCGCTGGCGCGGCGCCTGCATCCGGCTGATGAGGCTGGACACGCTGACCGCCAGCCGCGGATAGCCGCCCGCATCGCACAGCGCCATGCCCACACCCAACACGCCCGGCACCGCCGCGTTTCCCACCACGGCCCAGCCGCGCCCGCGCGTGTTCTCCACCAGCCGCCGCATCTGCGCCACCGTCATCCCGCCGTAGGCGCGTAGCGCCTGCTCGTTCTGCATCACCACCTCGTCGGCTTCCGCGGCCGGCAGGGCGCCCAGCAGCGCCAACCCGGCCGCGCCCACGCCCAAAGGCTGGCGGTGCCCGACCGTCACGGCCAGCACCTGCACCGGGTAATTGCCGACCTCGCGATGCAGACAAAGCGAATCATTCGCAGCGCGGCAGATGAGAAACGCCGAATCGCCGCTGACGTCGCTGATCTGGCGCAGCAATGGCCGAAGACTGCGCACGGCCTGCGCGTGCGGGTCGCCGGCCATCATCACGCCCAGTTCAGCAACGCGCCAGCGCGGCGCGCCCGATTCCCGCAGCGCGTAGCCCTCCTCGACCAGCACATCCAGGTAGCGATACACCGTGGACCGCTGCATGCCCGCGGCCCGCGCGATGTCCACCACGTGCATGCCGGCCGCGCCGGCCTGGCGCAGCACGCCCAGCACCTTCAGCCCGCGCCGCAGGATGCGCGGACCGGAACCCTCGGAATCCGGTTTGTTCAATTTCTGGACACCTTGCGTTGATAGGGCCTCCATCAAAGCCGAATATGAAGGCGGACAGACGAAGATCTGTCCAATTATTAGACAAACAGGACGGAGACAACAATGAAGACATTCGGCAAGCGCTGGACCGCTGCGGCGGTGGCCTTGAGCGGGGCCCTTGTGGCCGCCGCTCCCGCCTGGGCGGCCAAGCCCTATCCCGATCGCCCCATCACTCTTGTCGTCGGCTATGCGGCCGGCGGCGCAACCGACATCGTGGCGCGTCTGATGGCCAAGTCCCTGGCCGAAGAACTGGGGCAGACAGTCGTGGTGGAAAACAAGACCGGGGCCAACAGCAACATCGGCGCGGAGATCGTCTCGCGTGCCGCGCCCGACGGGTACACGCTGTACGTCGGGTCGATTGCCAACACCATCAACCGCACGCTGTACAGCCAGCTCAATTACGACTTCGTCAAAGGCTTCGAACCCGTCGGGTTGCTGGCGACCATTCCGAACATCCTGGTGGTCAATCCCAAGCTGCCGATCAAGACGGTGCAGGAATACATCGCCTATGCCAAGCAGCATCCCGGCAAGCTGACGTGCGCGTCGTCCGGCAGCGGATCGTCCATTCACCTGTCCTGCGAGCTCTTCAAGATGAAGACCGGCACCGACATCCTGCACGTACCGTATCGCGGCAGCGGTCCTGCCGTGGCGGACCTGCTGGGCGGGCAGGTGGACTCGATGTTCGACAACCTGCCCTCGTCCCTGCCCCACGTGCAGGCGGGCAAGCTGCGCGCCATCGGCGTCACCTCGCCCCAACGCCTGCCGGCCACGCCCGATGTGCCCACCTTGGCGGAGTCCGGCCTGCCTGACTTCGACGTGGAATCGTGGTTTGGCCTGGTGGCGCCGGCCGGCACGCCTCGGCCCGTCATCGACCGCCTGAACCAGGCGCTGAACAAGGCGCTCGCGACGCCCGCCCTGCAAACCTCCTACAAGCAAGGCGGCTTCTTCCCGCCCCAAGCGCCGAACACGCCGGAGACCTTCGCCAAGAAGATCGCCAGCGAGATCGACAAGTGGGGCGCGGTGGTGAAAAGCGCCAACCTCAAGGCCAATTAAGCATCCAAGGAGCATAGGTGTACCCGATTGATTTCTTCTTCCGCGCAGCCGAGCAGTACCCGGACCGCGTGGCGCTCGACGGCCCCGATGGGCAGGTGACTTACGCGCGGCTGGCGGCGGACACCCGCGCGCTGGCCGCCGCCCTGCAGGATCTGGACCCCGAGCCGCAGACGCGCGTAGCCATCTGCGCCGGCAACTCGGCGCGCCACATCCTGGCGCTGCTCGCGGTGCTGGCCAGCGGCAAGGTCTGGGTGCCGCTGAACTACCGCAGCACCGCGCGTGAGATCGGCCGCATCCTGGATGCGACCGAGCCGTCCATCGTGATCGTCGACGAAGTGGGCGCGCCGCTCGTGCCCGCGGGTTCAGCACGACGCATCGTGCTGGACGACGCGGCCGCTGACCTGGCGCTGGACGCGCTGCTCGCGCGTTTTGCCGACCGCGTTCCGGCGCGTCGCACCTTGCCGCGCGACGCCACGCAGGCCATCAAGTTCACGGGCGGCACCACCGGCCTGCCCAAGGGCGTGATGCAGCCTTATCACGCGTGGAACGCCGGCATCGTCAACCAGATCCTCAACTGGGGCCTCACCGCCGAAGACCGCTACGTCGTGTCCGCACCCATCACGCACGGCACCGGCACCTATCTGTTGCCGGTGCTGGCGCAGGGCGGCGCGCATCTGCTGCTGGACAGTGTGTCGCCCGCCACCATCACCGAGGCGTTTCGCGAGCGCGGCGGCACGCTGAGCTTCATGCCGCCCACGCTGATCTACATGATCATGGCGCAGCCCGGCGTCTCCCGCGCGGACTTTCCGCATCTGCGCAACCTCATCTACGGCGGCGCGCCCATGCCCGTGGAAAAGATCGAGCGCGCGCGCGCCTTCTTCGGCCCGGTGCTGGGCACGACTTACGGCCAGACGGAGGCGCCTCAAATCGTCACGGTGCTGCGCCCCGCTGATCTCGAAGCGCCGGAAAATCGCGCGTCGGTCGGCCGGGTCACACCGCTGTCCGACGTGGCAATCATGGCGCCCGACGGCACGCTGCTGCCGCGCGGCGAAATCGGCGAAGTCGTGGTCCAGGGCGATCTGGTGATGACCGGCTACTGGCGCCTGCCCGAGAAGACTGCTGAAACCGTAGTCGACGGCTGGCTGCACACCGGCGACATGGGCCTGATCGACACGCGCGGCTATCTGTTCCTGAAGGACCGCCTGCGCGACGTCATCATCACCGGCGGGTTCAACATCTATCCGGTGGACGTCGAAAACGCCTTGTCCGCGCATCCTGCCGTCTACGAATGCTCGGTGTTCGGCGTGCCTGACGACAAGTGGGTCGAAGCGGTCCACGCCGCCGTCCAGCTTCAGGCGGGCGCCGAGGCCGATGGCGACGAACTCAAGGCGCACGTGCGCGCGCTGCTGGGTCCGGTCGCCACGCCCAAACACATCCATTTCCACGACAGCCTGCCGCGCTCGAGCGTGGGCAAGGTGCTGAAGAACGCGGTGCGCGACGCCGCAATGAAGGAAACGCCATGAACAAGCCCGAAACCCGCCTCTGCGCCCATCACCTGACCGGCATGTCGTATCGCGACGTCGATCTGGTCGAAGACCTGATCGGCAAGAAGTCGTTTACCGAAGTCATGATCATGCAGATCCTCGGTCGCGACGCGCGTCCCGTGGACATGCGCATCGTGGACGCGGTGCTGGTCACGCTGATGGAGCACGGCATGACGCCCAGCGCGATCGCTACGCGCCTGATCTACATGAGCGCGCCCGAGAATCTGCAGGGCGCCGTGGCGTCCGGGCTGATGGCCGTGGGCAGCCAGTTCGTGGGCACCATGGAAAACTGCTCGCGCCTGCTTGACCGCATCCGTCAGGCACCCGACGGTCCCGCGGAAGCATTGGCCATTGCCCGCGAACACCGCGCGTCGCGCAGCCCGCTGCCCGGCTTCGGCCATCACCTGCACAAGCCGGACGATCCGCGCGCGATCAAGCTGCTGGCGCTGGCCGAGGCGGAAAGCGAACTGAGCGGCGAGTCGGTGCAAGCGCTGCGCTGGCTGGCCAGCGCCATCGACGAGACCTACGGCAAGCACATCACCATCAATGCAACCGGCGCCGTGGCCGCGCTGCTCAGCGAGATCGGCGTGCCTACCGACCTGATGCGCGGCTTTGCCGTGATCTCGCGCGCGGCGGGCCTGGTGTCGCACGTGGCAGAAGAGCAGCAGAGCCCGTCCGGGCGGTACATCTGGGAAACCATCGACCACGCCATTCCGTACGTGGGCAAGGGCAAGAGCCATCAGCAAGACGGCGGGCAATCGTGAGCGCGGGGTCCGGTACGCCCGATGCCGGTACGCCCGTTGCCGGTACGCCCCTTCACGCTGCCCCGCTGTCCGGCGCGCGCCTGGCCGGCAAGGTTGCGCTGGTCGCAGGCGCGGGCACGTCCGCGCCCGGCTGGAGCATCGGCAAGGCAAGCTGCGTGACGCTGGCGCGCCAAGGTGCGGCCATCATCGCCCTGGACGCCAACCTGACCGCCGCCGAAGAGGCCGCGCATGAGGCCGAAGCGGCAGGCGGCAGCGCGCTGCCTGTGCAGGCCGACGTGGCCGACCCGGACGCGATGCAGGCGGCGGTCGACGCGGCGTTGCGCCGCTTTGGCCGCATCGACATCCTGCAGGCCAACGCGGGCATCGGCAAGGTCGGCGGCCCCGAAGACATCTCGATCGCGGACTGGGACCGCATCCAGCAGGTGAACGTGACCAGCCTGCTGATCGCCACGCGCCTGCTGGCGCCCGTCATGCGTGTGCAGGGCGGCGGCGCCATCGTGGCCGTCTCTTCCATTGCGGGCATCCGGTACACCGGCTATCCGCATCTGGCCTACAGCGTCAGCAAGGCTGCGGTCATCCACTTTGCGCGCATGGCCGCGCAGCAGTACGCCGCCGACGGCATCCGCGTGAACACGGTCATACCCGGCCTGATCGACACCCCCCGCGTCACCGCCAATGTCGCAAAGATGTTCGATGCGAACGACCTGGACGCCGCGCGCGCGGCGCGCGACAAGCAGGTGCCGATGGGACGCATGGGCACGCCATGGGAGGTCGCCAATGCGGTGGCCTTCCTGGCGTCGGACGAGGCGTCCTACATCACCGGCACCGAACTGCTCGTGGATGGCGGCCTGACAGGCAAGTACGCCTGAGCCGGCGCGGCTTACTCGGCCTTGATGTTGCCGCGCTGGACCACGGCGGTCCACTTGGCCACGTCGTCACGGATGCGCTGTGCGAATTCCGCCGGCGTGCTGCCGACCGGCTGAAAGCCCAGCCCGGCCAGCTTGTCGCGCAGCGCGCCCTTGCGCACGGATTCGCCCAGCGTCTGCGACAGGCGCTCGATGATCGGCTCCGGCACGCCGGCCGGCGCAATCACGCCGAACAGCGGCGAGATATCCACACCCGGCAGACCGGCCTCGGCAAACGTGGGCACGTCGGGCAACTGGCTTGTGCGTTGCGGGCTGGTGACCGCCAGCGCGCGCAGCTTGCCGGCCTTGATGTGTTCAAGCAGCGTCGGGACGGTGGCAAAGCCGAACTGCACCTGGCCGCCCAAGAGGTCGGTGATCACGGTGCCGCCGCCGCGGTAAGGCACGTGCAGCACGTCCACGCCTGCCTGCTGGCGCAGTTGCTCACCAGCCAGATGCGGCCCGCTGCCCACGCCCGCCGACCCGAACGACAACGTGCCGGGCTGCGACTTGGCCAGCGCCAGGAACGACGCAATGTCGGTCGCCTTGACCGACGGGTGCACCACCATGACGAAGGGCGCCGTCGCCATCAGCGAGATCGGCGCGAAATCCTTGATGGCGTCGTACGGCTGACGGGCGCCCAGCAGCGCGGGATTGATGGTGAACGTGGAGTCGACCATGCCGATGGTGTAGCCGTCCGGCGCGGACACCGCCAGCGCGCGCGTGCCGATCGTGGTTCCGCCGCCGCCGCGGTTTTCCACGACGAAGGGCTGGCCCAGCGCCTCGGCGTACACCTGACCCGCCATGCGGCCCAGCGTGTCGGTCGCCGCGCCCGGCGGGTACGGGATGTACAGGCGGACCGCCTTGTCCGGGTACTGCGCGGCCCGTGCCGCGAAGGACCACGGCAACACGGCGGCACCCGCTGCCATAGCGGCGCTGTTGATCAGGAAGGTTCTGCGCGATGGGTGCATGTCTTTGTCTCCGGGTTCGTGTTCTTTGCGGCCTCTGCGGGCCTGTGGATTCTTGGCGGTCTGGCCTTTGGCTTTTTACGGGTCAGGGTTCAGACGCTGTACTGGCCCTCGGCAAGTGCCGCTTCCGGATCCGCGCCCAGCCCCGGCGCGTCCGGCACGTTGACCCAGCCATTCTCGATGGGCACGCTGCGTCCGTACGGCACATGCGCCAGTTCGACGTACAGGCGTTCCAGCGACACCTCGGCTTGCTGCGCGGCAATCAGATGCAGGCTGGCAAGATAGCCGGGGCCAAAGAACGCCACCTGCGGCGCGCAGATGACGCTTGAGTCCGCGCACTTCTGCGCAATCCGCCACGCGGCGGTCAGGCCCAGTTTGATGACGCTGGGCTGCACGTACTGCGCGGCTTCCGTGTCCACCACGCGCTCCAGATCGGTGGCGCTGCTGGCGTTCTCGCCAACGGCCAGCGGGATGCCGCAGGCCTGCTTCAGGCGTGCCAGCGCGCGATCGTCTTCCGGCGGCCACAAGGGTTCTTCGATCCAGAACGGATCATGCGGGCGCATGGCCTCGATGGCGGCTTCGGCTTCGCCCGGCAGCCACGCGCAGTTCGTATCAACCATGATCGGCACGCCGGGACCCGTGCTGCGGCGCACGGCGGCCAGCGCGTCGGCGGTGCGCTCGTGCAGCTTGATCTCGGTATAGCCTTCGTTCAGGGCCTGCGTGGTCACGGCGTCCAGGCGCTCGGCGTTGCCGTAATACTGCAGGAGCGATGCATACACACGGACCCGCTCGCGGCGCTTGCCGCCCAGCAGCGCGTACAGCGGCACGCCGGCGCGCTTGGCGCGCAGGTCCCACAGCGCGATGTCCAGCCCGGCCAGCGCGTGCACCACGGGGCCGGACCGGCCCAGGTTGTGCAGCGTGCGCTGCATGCCCGGCAGCAGCGTGTCGTCGTCCGCGTCGCGCCCGCAGGCCAGCGGTGCGATCAGCGTTTCGAAGATCGCGGGCAACGCGCGCGGCTCCACGCAATACGACTCGCCCCAGGCCACCGTGCCGTCTTCGGTCTGGACCCGCACGAGCGCGCTGTCGAGCTTGTCGCGCGGACGGCCCGCGAACAGCGGCGACGGGCTCCAGTGATGGAACGGCAGGCGCAAGGGAATGCAGGTGACGGAAATAATGGTGTTGGCGGGCATGGCAGTGAGGCGTCGAGATGCAGAATGCGATGGGATATTCTGGCGGCCGCCAGTTCATATGGTCAAATAGATGAATCGACTATTTCCATATGACTTTCATATGTTCAATCGGCGAGAACTCCTGCTGCTGCGCGCCATGTACCGGCTCGATACCGTCACCGCCGCAGCCGCCTCGGTCAACATGACGCAGCCCGCCGCCAGCGCACTCCTGCGCGACATGGAAACGCGGTTGGGCTTTGCGCTGTTCAGCCGCGAGAACCGCCGGCTGCACCTGACCAGCCAGGGACGCGCGCTGATTCCCGAAGTGCTCAATGCGCTGGCCGGCATCGAGGCCGTCGACCGGCTGGCCGTCGACATCCGCCAGGGCGCACTGGCAAGGCTGGACGTGGGCGCCGTCGCCATCGCGGCGTCCAGCCTGCTGCCTCCTGCCCTGGCCGGCGTACGCCGCGCACATCCGGCGGTTGCCGTGACCGTGCGCGCCGGCACCGCGCTGGAAATCATCGAGATGGCGGTGGATCACCGCATCGACCTGGGCATCATCATCGGCTCGCCGCCGGACATCGACCGCGTGTCCAGCCTGCGGCTCGCGCCGTTGGGACTGCATGCGGTGATGCCTCAGGACCATCCGTGGGCAAAGCGGACCGATCTGACGCTGGACGAGGTGGCCGAGGCGGGACCGATTGTCCTCGCCCCCGCCCTACCCGCCGGCCGCGCGACACGGCAGGCACTGGAGGCGCGCGGAGTGCCCTATCGCCCCATCATCGAGGCGGCGCAGTCGTCGGCCGCCTGCGCGCTGGCGGCACAGGGATTGGGTGTCGCCATCGTGGAAAGCCTGGGCGCGCATTACGCCGAGCGTCAGGGTCTGGTGACGCGCCAACTGCTGGCGCTGGAGGATCCGGTGCTGGCGGTGGTGTGGTCGCGCGACCGCGCCATGAGCGCGCCGGCGCAGGTGCTGCAGGAAGGATTGGAGAAAGAGGTGCAGACGTGGCTGGCGCGCGCGTAGGCGAAGGCTGACGGAGGCCGGACGTCGCGCGCCCGGCTTCGCAAGTCTCGATAGCCTGTTTACCAGGAGGTCGTGTAGGCGCCCGGGAACTGCTTGGCGACAAAGGCCTTCACCTCGTCAGACTGGTAGGCCTTGATGAAGCGCGCGATGCGCGGATCGTTCTTGTTGTCTTCGCGCGCGGCGATGACGACGGGCGCGAACGGCGCGTCCTTGCTTTCCAGCACCAGCGCGTCCTTGGCGGGCGACAGGCCGGCAGGGATGGCGTACGCCGAGTTCACGGCCGCGGCGTCCACGTCCTTGAGCGAGTGCGGCAGTTGCGCGGCCTCGATCTCGACGAACTTCAGGTTCTTGGGGTTCTCGGCGATATCGAAGATCGACGCCGTCACCGTCACGCCGTCCTTCAGCTTGATGAGCTTGGCGGCCTGCAGCACCAGCAGCGCGCGGGCGCCGTTGGTCGGATCATTCGGGATGGCTACCTTGCCGCCTTGCGGCAGATCGTCCAGCGACTTCACGCGCTTGGAATAGATGCCCATCTGCTGCACCACCGCGGTCGCCACCGGCACCAGCTTGTAGCCGCGCGCTTTGTTCTGCGATTCCAGGAAAGGCTTGTGCTGGTAGATGTTCACGTCCAGCTCCTTGGCGTCCAGCGCGGCGTTGGGCTGGATGAAGTCGCTGAACTCGATCAGCTTGACCTTCAGGCCCTGCTTGGCGGCGACCTGCTGCACGACTTCGCCGATCTGCGCGTGCGGGCCGACGGTGACGCCCACTTTCAGCTCGGCGTCCTGCGCCATCGCCGAGGTGCCGGCAAAACCGAGAATGGTGGCAAAAACGGCGAGGGAATGGCGAAGGCGCATGGGAAAGTCTCTAGAGGTTTAAACGATTGAGGATTGGAACAATGACCCGGATTCTAGTGAGCGCGCTTCAAAACCGGAAGCGATGAATATTCATATTGATATGCGGATTTCGATATAAACACCGCGATGACAGCGCCAGCGCATGCGGACACAATAGAGCCTGCTTTCATCCAACCAACCCGCCAACCATGTCCACCACCCCCGAACTCCATCCGCACGCGCGCGCGCTGCTGGCCGACCACTACGCCGCCGTCGACGCCGACCTGCCCGTCCTGCTCGGCCTGCTGTTTGCACGCAGCGCGGGCGAAGACTGGCACAAGGCCGGCACCTTCAAGCATCATCTGCTGGGCGTCTACCGCACGCTGGCGCTCTGGAACCAGCCGCGCGAAGTGCGCCTCCTGGGCCTGTTCCACAGCGTCTACGGCAACGAATACGTAGACCTCACCCTGTTTGACCGCGAACGCGAGCGCAACACGCTGCGCGACGCGCTGGGCACCGAAGCCGAGGAATGGGTCAGTCTCTTTTGCGCCATGCCGCGCACGCGCTTCGTGCAGGCGATCCTGCAAGGCCAGGGCACGGGACCGGAAGGCCTGACGCTGGAAGGCGCCGATGGACAGGTCTTCACCTTCACGCCGCGCCAGGTCGCGGCGTTCACCGTCGTGTCCGCCGCCGACATCGGCGAGCAATGGCACAGCTGGCAGGACGAGATCTTCGCGGGCTATCCGCAGCAGCAGCGCCGCGACCTGAAAACGAACTGGGCCTCGTCGCTGTGGCCCGGCCCGCTCAAGCCGCCGTCGAACATCCTGTCGATGCTGTCCCATCTGCTGGCGCCGCTATCGCGCATGCCGCAGGACACCGGCATTCCCATCCCGCCCGCGTTCGACCACTGCCGCGCCACGCTCAGCCCGCGCGACGAAGCGGCGGCCAGCGCGCTGTACTGGCAGGTCATCACGCGCATGCACCCGCTGACCGAAATGGACAGCGCGCGGCACATGCTGGAAGCCGCGGTCGAACACAACCCCTGGGTGGGCGAGCCGCGCCTGCTGCTCGCGCAACTGGCGCTGACGGCCGGAGAATTCGAGGCCGCGGAACAGCACGCCGCCGCGGGGCTGGCGGCGCTTCAGGCGTGGGGCACCGCGTGGGATAAACGGATTGAATGGGCCGGATGGATGGCCTGGGCGCGCATCGAGCTGCAAAATGCGCGGGCGCGAAAATGGCCGGAGAATCTGGCCGCGCTGAATGGGATGGGGCTGGTGGAATAAGAACCGCCCTGATGCAGACGGCCCCGCTCAAGCGGGGCCGCCGGCGATCGTTGCACGACGCGCGTCAAGCGCAAGCCTTGCGGCAAGGCAAAGGCAAGAACCTGCTAAGTGCCTTCCCAGTGCGGCCCGGGCACGACGATGTCGAACATTTCCAGGACGCGGGCCACGGTGTGGTCCACCATTTCATCGATGGACTTGGGCCGGTGATAAAACGCCGGCAGCGGCGGAAACACGATGCCGCCCATTTCGGTCACGGCCGTCATGTTGCGCAGATGCGCCAGATTGAACGGCGTCTCGCGCACCATCATCACCAGGCGGCGGCGCTCTTTGAGCGTGACGTCGGCAGCGCGCGTGATGAGGTTATCGGACAGGCCATGCGCCACCGCCGCCAGCGTGCGCATCGAGCACGGCACGATCACCATGCCCGCGGTCTGGAACGCGCCGCTGGCCAGCGTGGCGCCCACGTCGCGAATGCTGTGTACGTGATCGGCCAGCGCATAGACGTCCTGGCGGCTGACATCGAGTTCATGCTTGATGTTCAGCACGCCAGAAGCGGACACCACCAGATGCGACTCGACGTCTTCGACGTTGCGCAGCGCCTGCAGCATGCGCACCGCGTAGAGCGCGCCGGTGGCGCCCGTGATGCCGACGACGAGCCGCCGCATGATGGCGTTAAGCCGTGGCGCCGGATTGCTCCAGCAGCGTCTTCAGTTCGCCGGACTCGTTCATTTCATTCATGATGTCCGAGCCGCCGATGAACTCGCCGGACACGTACAGCTGCGGAATGGTGGGCCAGCTGGAGAATTCCTTGATGCCCTGGCGGACTTCGTCGTCCTCCAGCACATTGACCGTGACGAGCTTCTTCACGCCACAGCCCTTCAGGATTTGAATGGCCTTGCCGGAGAACCCGCATTGCGGGAACTGGGCGGTGCCCTTCATGAACAGCACGACGGGGTGCTGGGTAACGGTTTCGCGGATGAATTCTTGAACGTCGCTCATGGTGGTCTCTTGGACAGGCAAAACGGAATGGGTCAATTATAGGTACAGCCGGGAAAACCGCCCGATTACCCCGGCGCGGCGCCGGTATATCCGGCAGATGCAACAGCAAATGTCTGGCCGTGCGCTGCGCTCAGGCACCGGAGACCGGCAAACGCCCGCCCGAGATCCGCTCGATCCCCGCCAGGTCCTGGCGGCTGTGCACATCCGCGAACCCCGCCTGGCGGAGCATGTCCCGTACCTGCTCCGCCTGATCCCAGCCATGCTCCATCCAGAGCGAGCCGCCGGGTTTCAGATGGGCGCGCGCGCCTTCGACGATACGCGCCAGATCTTCCAGTCCGCCCGCGCCATCAGTCAGCGCCCCCCGCGGCTCAAAGCGCAGGTCACCCTGATCCAGATGCGGATCGTCGCTGGCCACATAGGGGGGATTCGACACGATCAGATCAAACCCTTCGCCGGCCGGCACCGCGTCGTACCAGCTTCCTTCCACGAAGCGCACCGCGGCCGTCAAATCCCACGCGTTGCCGGCAGCCACCGCCAGTGCGGCCGCGCTGACGTCCGACGCCATCACCCGCGCGTCGCGGCGCGCCAGGGCGATCGACACCGCGATCGCGCCGCTGCCCGTGCCCAGGTCCAGCACCATCGGCCCGGTGATGCCATCGATGCATTCCAGCGCGGTTTCCACCAGGACTTCCGTATCGGGGCGGGGAATCAGCACGTCGGGCGTCACGCGGAACCGGTGTCCCATGAATTCGCGATGGCCCAGCAGGTAGGCCATGGGCTCCCCAGCCAGCCGGCGCTGCGCCAGCGCCTCGTACGCCGCCGCCACTTCGGGCGCCAGCGGATCGGTGTCGTGCGCCAGCAGCCACGCGCGCGGTTTGTTCAGCACGAGCTCCAGCAGCATGCGCACTTCCAGGCGCGGCAGCCGCGCGTCGAGCAGCAGACTTTTGATCTGGGGCGCGGTCATGGCGTCGGCTTTAAATGTCGTCGCCCAGCGCGGCGAGCTGCTCGGCCTGATGCTCGGCGATCAGCGCGCCGGTCAGCTCTTCGAGGTCGCCTTCCATGATCTGCTGCAGCTTGTACAGCGTCAGGTTGATGCGGTGATCGGTCACGCGGCCCTGCGGATAGTTGTAGGTGCGGATGCGCTCGGACCGGTCGCCCGTGCCGATCAGGCTCTTGCGCTCGGCCGCCTCCTTGCTCTGGCGCTCGCGCTCTTCCTTGTCCTTCAGGCGCGCGGCCAGCACCTGCATGGCCTTGTCCTTGTTGCGGTGCTGCGAACGGTCGTCCTGGCATTCCACCACCAGCCCGGTCGGCAAGTGGGTGATGCGCACGGCCGAATCGGTCTTGTTGATGTGCTGGCCGCCCGCGCCGCTGGCGCGAAAGGTATCGATGCGCAGGTCGCTGGGATTGATGACGATCTCGGACATGGCATCGGCTTCGGCCATGATGGCCACCGTACACGCCGACGTGTGGATGCGGCCCTGCGCCTCGGTCGCCGGCACGCGCTGCACGCGGTGCGCCCCCGATTCGAACTTCAGCCGGCCATACGCGCCGTCGCCGTCGATGCGCGCGATCACTTCCTTGTAGCCGCCCAGCTCGGACGCGCTTTCCGACATCAGTTCCACGCGCCAGCCACGCTGTTCCGCGTAGCGCGTGTACATGCGCAAGAGGTCGCCCGAGAACAGCGCGCTCTCGTCGCCGCCCGTGCCCGCGCGGATTTCCAGGAACACGCTGCGCCCGTCGTTGGGGTCGCGCGGCAGCAGCAGAAGCTGCAGCGCCGCTTCCAGCGATTCCAGCTTGACGCGCCCGGTCTTGATCTCTTCTTCGGCCATGGCCTTCATGTCGGGCTCGGACAGCATCTCCTGCGCGGTCGCGATGTCTTCCTCGGTGCGGGCGAACGCGGTAAAGGCTTCGACCACCGGTTCCAGTTCGGCGCGCTCGCGCGAAAGCTTGCGGAAGCGGTCCATGTCGGACGCGGTTTCCGGTTCGGCGAGCAGAGCATCGACCTCGATCAGGCGATGGCACAGATGCTCCAGCCGGCTGCGCATGGAAGATTTCATGAGGGTAGGACCAAAAGAGAAAACAGAGAAAGCGGGCGCCCACAAAGCGAACGCCCGCCATGAGGCGGGGCGTGGGGCAGAGCCGCTAACGGCGGGAGTCGCGGCCTGGGAAGAGGCGTGGCATCCAGGCAAGCAGTTGCTTGCGGTCGTCGCCTTCGCTGCGGTTCAGCGCCGCAAGCGGGCCGTGCAGGTACTTTTGCGTGAGGCCGTGCGCCAGTTGCTCGAGCACGGCTTCGGGCGATTCGCCCCGCGCCAGCAGGCGGCGGGCGCGTTCCAGTTCGGCGGCGCGGACGTCTTCGGCGGCCTGATGCAGGTCGCGGATGACGGGCACCACTTCGCGGGATTGCATCCAGTGCATGAAGCCCTGAACGCGGGTTTCGATGATGGCTTCGGCCTGCACCACCGCGGCGCGGCGCGCGTCGGTGCCGGTTTGCACCAGCCGGCCCAGGTCATCCACCGAGTACAGATAAACGTCGTCCAGACGGCCGACTTCGGGTTCGATGTCGCGCGGCACGGCCAGATCGATCATGACCATCGGGCGGTGACGGCGCAGGCGCGTAGCCCGTTCAACCATCCCCAGGCCGAGGATGGGCAGGGAGCTTGCCGTACAGGAAACGATGACGTCGAACTCGGACAGCCGCTCGGTCAGGTCAGACAGCTTCATCGTGCTGGCCGAGAAGCGGTTGGCCAGCAGTTCGGCGCGTTCGGCCGTGCGGTTGGCCACCACCATGCTGCGCGGACGCTGCGCGGCAAAGTGCGTGGCGCACAATTCGATCATTTCGCCCGCGCCGATGAACAACGTGCGGGCCTGGTCCAGGTTGCCGAACACGCGCTCGGCAAGACGCACCGCGGCGGCGGCCATGGACACGGATTCGGCGCCGATGGCGGTTTGCGACCGGACTTCCTTGGCGACCGAGAAGGTGCGCTGGAACATCTGGTGCAGCAGCGTGCCGAGCGATCCGGCTTCGCCGGCGGCGCGCACCGCGTCCTTCATCTGGCCCACAATCTGGGTTTCGCCCAGCACCATGGAATCGAGGCCGCTTGCCACGCGGAAAGCGTGACGCACGGCGTCGTCTTGATGATGGCGATAGAGGTGCGGGCGCAGCGTGCCGGCGTCCAGGCGGTTGTGTTCAGCCAGCCAGGCGGGCAACTGATCCGCCACGTGGCCGTCGGCCGCGCAGTAGATCTCGGTGCGATTACAGGTGGACAGGATGGCAGCTTCGCGGACAGAGCCGCCGAATGCCGAACGCAAGCCTTCGAGGGCGGGCTTGACCAGATCAACGGGCATGGACACGCGTTCGCGGACCGACACCGGCGCGGACGTGTGATTCAGACCGAAGGCAAGGACAGCTACCGACATGTGTGAGGGATGGCGGAAAGCCACCCGCGGCTAAGCGTTAAGTACTGCCACTATAAGAACAATGCGTCGCAGCCCGCTTGTCGCGCGTCAAAGGCGGGAAAGCATCCGGCTGTAACAGCAAAACCGCTGACGATTATACTCCTGCGGGTTATCCCCAGGCCATTCCCGTCCCCAATCGCGGACAGTTGGCGCCCAATCGTGCCTTGCAGGCAACAGTTGGCTGCTTTGCTGCCCCTGTACGGCGACATCGCGTGCCGGGTCACGAAAAAAAGCGACGCTTCCCCCGCCCGGCTGGCACAACGCCGAAAAATTGTGTATAGTTGCGGACTTCGTTGGCCTGGTAGCTCAGTCGGTAGAGCAGAGGATTGAAAATCCTTGTGTCGGTGGTTCGATTCCGCCCCAGGCCACCAAAAGAATTTCCGGGAGCTTCGGTTCCCACAAAAAGCCCAGCCTTGCGCTGGGTTTTTTGTTGGTGGCGGCGCTACACGCCGCCACGTGTCCCGACATTTTGTGTATAGTGGCGGGCTTCGTTGGCCTGGTAGCTCAGTCGGTAGAGCAGAGGATTGAAAATCCTTGTGTCGGTGGTTCGATTCCGCCCCAGGCCACCAAAAATTCAGATCTTCGCCATGGCGAGGATTGTTTCCCCCCGATCGGGATGCTGCTTCCCGGACAGTCAGCGGATGGGGCCGCCGCGAGGACGTGCAGTCGTACGCCGCCGCACACAAGCCTCCACCACATCTCCCCGATTTCATCGCCCGCGAGGTCTCCGTGCGTAAATATCGATCGATTGCACCGGTGAATGGCCGCTTGCGCCAACTGAACCGCCGTCAGCGCAAGAAGTTGCACGTTGGCGAATTCCAAGAGCTCCATTTCGAAGTGCGCGGCTCGCTCGTTAGCGGCATCGATGAAGACGCGTTCCTCGATGAGTTCATTGCGTGGATTGAATCCTGCAACCTTTACTTTGCCGGCGGCTTCAACGAAGGCGAGATCGGTGGCATAGTGCTTGCCGGAGTGGGGTCTCCAACCGAAGAGCAACGGCAATCTGTCGTCCGCTGGTTCAAGGAGCGCCCAGAAGTCGCCGAAGTCGAGGCGGGCAACTTCCAGGATTCCTTTTACGGTTACGACTGAGAACCGCCCGGACTGCGACGCTAGCGACCTAAGTCGGCGTTAATCTGCTCATTATCTGCACAACAATGAGCAATTTATGAGCAGATTGCCGATGCTTCGCCAATCTCATGATGGGTACGACTGCCGTCTGCCAAAGAGCTACGCTTCGAAACCCCGCGTGAACAGCAGCCACCACCGTGCACGTCCTGCGAGCTCACGCCCGGTGAACGGTCACGCAGGCCCAGCCCCCGATTTCAGCACCCGATCTCATCAGCCCCTTAACGTCTTCAGGCGTTCCATGATGAGCTCGGCACGCTCCGGCTCGGCAAGAAGTCCTGGAAGCACATTCGCGAAGTCGGGATTCTCGACGAGCTTGGAGATCGCGGCGCCCATGGCTTGGCGCATCGGCGCAGGCGAGGCGGCAAGTTCCGCCGCCAATTCCTCACGCCCATCCACAATGTTCAATATATCTTCCAGGTCGTGACTGTTCATAAAGTCACCTCCCCCCCCGGCCAGCAAATGCCTCTAGCTTCGTCGCGACAAAGGCGACGGCGCTGATCAGCTTGATCGTCACCCCCCGTTCCAGCTCCATATCGCCAGCCGTCTCGACGGCGTAGGAATACCATCGATTGGAAAAGCCTAAGATCTCCGGCTGAACGGGCATGAGATCGAAAAGCACGCCGGATTCCTTGTGCACCCAGCGGCAAATGACATCACTGCTGACATCGCGCGCAAACCCACGCGCCGCAACGGCTTCTTCGAACCTATGAAACGCGGCACGATTGGCCTCCAGCACAGCGTCCACGTCGCGCGTCGCACGTACAGGGTCCGCCAAAGGGTCCGTGATCAGCAGGCCCGCCACAGCTCCGCCGACAAATACAACTTGTTCCCGCAATTCGCCCAGCGCCCTGGCGATGCTACGTAAATAGGGCAAGTTGGGGTCATCCGTTCGCATCTAAGACTCCTGCATCGGCGCGCATCAGTTCGGTCTCCAAAAGTTGCGTAGCGAGGTCGCGCTCACGGGCTCTGCCTGTGCGCAAGGCATCCACCAACGCCAGCATGCGGTGCAGGGCCGGATCCGCAAGCGCGGCCTGCGGCGCCGTCCGATACAGCGGCGAAAGCGTTGGTCCCTTGGCCACGCCCGTGGGATACGCCCAGACGGGGGCCTCCCCTGGCGCGGCGTTCAAGCGGCTGGCTAGCGGCTCGGTGCCGAAGGCAGTCGGAATGCCACGCTTGACCGGCCCCGGCGTCGCCGGCCAGACATAACGCACACCGTGGACGACAAACTCCAGAATATTCCCTCTTACCGGCCGCCATTTACCGCGTGCCGGCGCCACCGCCAACCCTGACGCGACCGCCCGCTTGACGCTTGCGTGGGCCTCCGAGGCGCTCATGTGCAACGCAGAACCCAGCGCAGCGTAGGTCCAATGCTGCGGCGGGTGGGCAGCAGCCTTGAGTAATACCAGGAGGTCTTGAGGCTTCAGGTCCATGAGCATATTCGCTATTCGCGAATAGCGAATATCACCCATGAACCGGTTTTTTGCAACTGCTACATGCGGCGCTCAGCGCCAGAGGCGGCTTCCGAATCGCAGCCTCCCGCACTCGTGCGTCCCTCTTCCCGCAACAGCCCTTCTAGCCCGCCGCATTTCGCGATATCGTGACATGCCGCCGTTTCGCAGTCGATCCCGAGTAACCGCAAATCCGTCCCCCACCACGGAGTCGCAACATGCGCGCACGCGCACGAATCCTCTTCTGCCTATTTGGCTTGGTGCTGGGGTGGGCGCGTGTGGCGCTTGCAGCGGAAACGCCGGCGCCTGCCGCGCCGCCCGCCGCGATCCAGATGGCCGAGATTCCGCTGCGGGCGGACACGGATTTGCGATACGCCGAGGGCGTGTTGCAGCGCGCGGCGACGGCGGATCCGTTGAGCGCGCTGATGCCGCCGCTGGACGCCATTGCCAAATCCGCCGACGAAAAGCTCTACGAATTCCAGCCGGCCCAGCTGCGCAACTTTCCCATCATGCGGCTCGAAAGCCTGGAGCGGCACTGGCTCTTTGACGTGCGGCGGCTGGCGCGCTGGCGGGCCGACATGCGGCAGGCGACGGCCTGGTACGCCAGCGACGCGGCCGAGTTGCTGCGCCGGCGCACGGCCTGGCAGGCGATCAAGGACGCGCCGGGCGCGGCGGGGCTGCCGGCGGCATTGGCCGACCGCGTCGACGTGGTGATCGCGCAGTTGCTGGCGGCCAGCCAGGCGCTGTCCGTGCCGCTGTCACGCCAGGTGGAACTGGAGCAGCGGGCCAACGCGATCGAGGAACAGATCAAGGCGGGCCAGCGCCAGGTGATGGAGGCGATCAGCTATGTCGATGCGCGGCTCCTGCGCGTGGATTCGCCGCCGCTCTGGGCGTTGGACTGGTCCGGACGATCCGACCAGGACACCATGACCCTTCTGCGCCAAGGTCTGGACATCGAGGTCCGCTTCGCGCGCGACTACGGCGCCGCCGGCGCCAGCAATCAGCGCGCGCTGCACACGTTGCAACTGCTGCTGCTGCCGCTGCTGATCTGGCTGGCCAGAAAAAGCCGCAACGCCATCCGCACCGGCGTCATGAGCGAAACCGCTGCCGGTGTGCTCGGGCGGCCCATCTCCACGTGGGTCCTGTTGTCGATGATGGGCGTGCTGGCCCTGGAGCCGGACGCGCCGTTGATGGTGCAGCAGATCGCCCTGGTGCTGGCGGCGGTGCCGGTGCTGCGCCTGCTTCCACCCGCCAGCCGACGGCATCTGGATCATTGGCCGCGCGTCATCACCGCGCTCTTCCTGGCCGAGCGGCTGGGCTTCCTGTTCCTGGCCAATACCCTCTTCTATCGTGTGTCGACCGTAGCGGCGGCGGTGGCGGCCCTGACGGCCATTCTGTGGCTGCTGGCGCGCGGACGGCGCCAGACCTATCCGCCCGGCTCCGAGCGGCTGGTGCGCGCCTTGCGCGCCGTCGCCTGGTGCGCGGCAGCCCTGCTGTGCGTGTCGCTGGGCGCGAACCTCATCGGCAATGTGTCGTTGTCCGAGATGCTGACCAGCGGCATCATCGGCAGCGGCTACTTCGGGCTGGTGCTGTATGCGGGCGTGACCGTCATCATCACGCTGCTGCAGCTTCTGCTTGCCCGTCAGGGCATTTCGCGCTTCCGGCTGGCGCGCGAACACGCGCCGCCGCTGGTGCTGCTGCTGATCCGCCTTGTCAGTGCCGCCGCGATCGTGGGCTGGGCGGTCTACACCATGGACCGCTTCCGCGTTCTGCGCGCCACATACGCCTTCGTGACGCAGGTGCTGTCGTACACGCTGGAAGTCGGCGAAGTCTCGATCAGCCTGGGCAACATCCTGGTCTTCGCGATCTCGGTCGTGATTGCCTTCTGGGCCGCGCGCGCGGTGCGCCTCATCCTGCACGACGAGGTCCTGACCCGCATGTCGCTGCCGCGCGGCGTCGGCAACAGCATCGCCTCGCTGTCGTACTACCTGGTGCTGCTGCTGGGTTTGGGCATCGCCCTGTCGGCCGCGGGTTTCCAGACCAGCCAGCTCACCATCGTGTTCGGCGCCCTGGGCGTGGGCATCGGCTTTGGCCTGCAAGGCGTGGTGAACAACTTCGTGTCGGGCCTGATTCTGATGTTCGAGCGGCCGATCCAGCCGGGCGATGTCGTGGAGATCGGCGGCACGTCGGGCCAGGTAAGGGATATCGGCATGCGCGCCACCCGCATCAAGACGTTCGACGGCGCCGACGTGATCGTCCCGAACGGCACGCTGCTGTCCGACAAGCTGACCAACTGGACGATGCTGGACCGCAGCCGCAGGATCGAGATCAGCATCGGGCTGGCCTACGGCACCGACCCGCGGCAGGTGCTCGCGCTGCTGGACGACGTCGCACGGCAGACGCCGGGCGTCGTCACGGAGCCTGCGCCCATGGTGCTCTTCATGGGCTTTGGCGCCAGCACGCTGGATTTCAGCCTGCGCGCGTGGACCTACGACTTCGACCGGTGGATCGAGATCCGCAGCGACATGCTGGCGCGGATGTACGACGCGCTGCGGGAGGCGGGCATCCAGATTCCCTTTCCGCAGCGGGATCTGCATTTGCGCAGTGTGTCGGAGGAGGCTGGCCGTGCGATCCACGCGGCCCGGCCGGCCGACCCGCACGGGCCAGGCCCCGCGCGAACCGGCAGCCGGGACGGCGGCCAGCCGTCAGGAGCTTGAGCAGCCGGATGCGCGCACGCATGAGCGCCCACGCCGCCTGGCGCGCAGGATCGTGCGCCGGCTCACTCCCCCGTCATCACCGGCACCGTCAACCCGTTCTTCACCCGGCTCATCACCACCAGCGTCGAAAACCGCTTCACGTTGGGATTGCCCCAAAAGTGGTGCTGCGCGAACACCTCATATTCCGCCATGTCGCGCATGGTGAGCGTCAGCACAAAGTCGACCTCGCCCGTCACCGACAGGCACTGCATGATCTCGGGCGCGGTCTGCATGGCGCGCTTGAACTGGTCGAGCTTATCGGCGCGCTCGCTTTCCAGCGACACCAGCACCACCATCGTGATCCCGCGGCCCACGGCGGCGGGGTCCACGACGGACACGTCCGCCGTCACCACCTTGGATTCGCGCAGCCGCTTCATGCGGCGCAGGCAGGACACGGGCGACAGGTTCACGCGTTGCGCGACCTCCTGACTGGTTCGTTGGTTGTCTTCCTGCAGGCTTTGCAGGATCTGCAGGTCGAAATCGTCTAGTTCCATGGGGCGCTCGGAACGCATTTTTAGGTGAAACATCGGGCGGGATGCGGGTATCGGCCGATTCTAATCCTGGCTACGACGCAAACCGTCGAGAATTCGACGGGAAACTTCATTTCGCGCCCGCCGGACGCAGGAATTATTCAAGCCGCTTGCTTACACTGGGAGCCCTCCGCCCGCGCCGCCGGGGATTTCCACGCTGCACCCTGCAATGCCCTCACTCCAGCTTTTCCTGCTTTTCCTGGCCGCCGACGCGGCCTTGAAGCTCACGCCCGGTCCCGACATGGCCCTCACGCTATCGCGCGGCATGACGCAAGGGTTTCGGCCCGCCTTCCATAGCGTGCTGGGCAACGTGGCGGCCGGCTTCATCCAGGTTCCGGCCGTGGTGCTGGGCCTGGCTTCCGTGCTGCGAACCTTTCCCACGCTTTTCGTCGGCATCAAGGCGGCGGGCGGCCTGTATCTGGGGTACCTGGGCATCAAGGCAATGATCCGGTGCGCGAACGCCGCCGAGGTGTCGCTGGCGGCCCGGCCGGGCGACGCGCGCGACGCCTTCTGGCAGGGCTTCATCACCAATCTGCTGAACCCGAAGGTGCTGCTCTTCATGATCGCCTTCCTGCCTCAGTTCACCTCGCCGGACAATGGGCCGGTCTGGATCCAGATGCTGGTGCTGGGCATCACGATGAAAGCGCTCAGCCTGCCCTACGGCAGCTGCTTTGCGTACGGCGCGTCGCGCATCCGCGGCTGGGTCGCGCGCAATCCCTGGTTCCTGCGCGCGCAGCAGGGCATTCTGGGCGCGATCATGCTGGGGCTGGCGATCTACGTGCTGGTTTCCACGGCGATGAACCCGCAGCCCTGACCGTCCTCGCCGAATCCCTGACACAAGCGTTTTTGCACAAACCCCGCCTTCCATGACCGCCGCCACCTTGAACAACGGACACAACAGCGCCACGTCCACCCTGCTCCCCACCCTGTCGCTGATCGGCGCCATGGCCTCGCTATGCGTGGGCACATCGTTCGCGAAATCGCTGTTTCCGGAAGTGGGCGCACAAGGCACCACCGCGTATCGCATCGTCATCGGCGCCATCATCCTCTTGGCCTTCTGGCGGCCGTGGCGCTTTCCGCTGACGCGCGTCAACGCCGCGAAGATCGCCCTGTACGGCGTGACGCTGGCGTGCATGAACCTGCTGTTCTACATGGCGCTGAAAACGCTGCCGCTGGGCATTGCCATCGCCATCGAATTCACGGGACCGCTGACGCTGGCTGTGGTGCTGTCACGGCGCGCCATCGACTTTGTGTGGATCGCCTGCGCGCTGACCGGCCTGATCCTGCTCATTCCCACCGGCCAGTCCGTCCACGACCTCGATCCGCAAGGCATCGCGTACGCGCTGGGGGCAGCGGTGTGCTGGGCGCTGTACATCATCTTCGGCAAGATGGCCGGCAACGTGCATGGCGGCCAGGCGACATCGCTGGGTCTGCTGGCGGCCGCGATGGTCGCCCTGCCCGTCGGCGCGGCGCACGCGGGCATGGCGCTGCTGGATCCCAAACTGATTCTGGCGGGCGTGGCCGTCGGCATCCTGTCCAGCGCACTGCCCTATTCGCTGGAGATGGTGGCGCTGCGGCGGCTGCCGCAAAAGACGTTCGGCGTGCTGCTGAGCATGGAGCCGGCGATGGGCGCACTGGCCGGGGTCGTCGTGCTGAACGAACACCTGTCGCAGACGCAATGGCTGGCGATCGGAGGCATCATCATCGCCTCCGCCGGCTGCGCCGCGACGGCGCAGCGCAGCCGCAAGGCGCCGATTCCTGCGCCTGACTGATCCGCCATCAACCAAAGCCCGGCTCGCGCTGTGGCAGCGACAACGGGTCGAAATCTTCCCAATGGTTGTTGCGTCAGCGGCCGTTGGCGTGCTCCACGTCGGCGCCTCCGGCATCGCGCAGAATGCGGCATGCCAGGATCTCGCGCTGCGGCCTGACCCGCACGGCGACCATGACGCCGGCCTGACGGATCTCGGCATGAGAGTCGGGATTGAAGTGGCCGTGCTGCGTGGTGCCGTGCCCCGTCACCCAAAGCGCGCCGAACAGCGACCCGAGGTACGCGCCCACACCCGCCGCCGCCAGGATTGCCGCCGTGGAGTCGCTGAGTTCCGCCGCAACGAATCCGCCGAACACCGCAAACACGGCGCCCACGCCGCCCGCGCCCAGATAGGCGCCCATGTCGGCGCGCCCCGCGTCCGGGTCGGAACGCCGGTCACCGCCATAGGGAAAGCGGCCGTGCTCGCCGGCGGGATTGACGTAGAAGGTATGGATATCCCAGTCGGGAAAGCCGCTGGTGGCAAGGCGGCTGGCGGCGGCCTTGGCGGCTTCAAAGCCCTCGAAGCGGGCAGCTACGATCAAAGACATGGCAGTCTCCTCGCCCGCGGTCCGGGCCGGATGCGCATCGTTTCATCGTACGCCCCCGCCGCCGCCGTGCACGCCGGCGTTACACCTTGCGGCGGCTGTTACCCGGCCCTTTGCTATCCAAACCCTTCTCACCCAGCGCCGAGTCCCGTTTACACGTTGCCCGGCAACGCGTCACTCCGGCCCCTTATTCCGCGGAAAGCCCCTTGCCCTGAATGACCGCGCCCCAGCGTTCGTGCTCCTGCCGCGCGTACGCGCGAAAGGCATCGGGCGTGCTGCCGGTCGGCTCCAACCCCTGCAGCGTCAACTGCCTGACGACGTCCGGCGATGTCAGCGCCTGCCGGATCGCCTGACTGAGCTTTTCCACGATGGGCGCGGGCGTGCCGGCCGGCGCGACCACGCCCTGCCAGGCCGCCGCCTCGAAGATTGGCCCGCCGGCCTCGGTAAACGTCGGTACGCCCGGCAGTTGCGCAGACCGTTTGGCGGACGGCACGGCAATCGCGCGCAGCCTGCCCGCCTGGATCAGCGGCCGGGCGGCGGCCAGGTCCGCCATCATCAGCGGCACCACGCCCGCGGCAACGTCCTGCAGCGCGGGCGGCGACCCTTTGTACGGCACCGCCGTCGCGCGGCCGCCGACGGTTTCCATGAACAGTTCCATCGCCAGATGATGCGGACTGCCCACGCCCAGCGACGCATAGCTGCCCGGCGGCTCGCGTTTCAGATAGGTCTTCACGTCGTCCAGCGTGTGCAGGCCCGAATCAGGCGCCGCGACCAGCACGATGGGCAGCGCCACCAGCGTGGACACCGGCGTCAGTTGCTGCTGCGGATCGTAGGGCAGATCGTCGTACAGCCACGGGTTGAGCGCCAGCGTGCTCATGCCCGCGGTCAGCACCGTGTAGCCGTCCGGCTGGGCGCGCGCGGCCTCCTGCGCGGCGACGATGGTGGCGGCGCCCGGGCGGTTCTCCACCACCACCGGCTGCCCCAGCGTCTGGCCGACATGCCGGGCCACGATGCGGGTCGCCAGATCGCTGCCGCCTCCCGCGCTGAACGGCACCAGCCACCGGATGGGCCGATCGGGATAGTCGGCCGCCCACGACGCGGCCGGCATGGCCGCGGCCAGCGCCGCCGAAAACAGCATGCGCAGCACGCCCTGGAACATGACGCTCACTCCTTTTGAACTTCAAATGCGGGATTGTGGCCGATCAGGCGCGCGTGGCGCTCAGCCAGCGCAGGCCGGCCGACGTGGAACCTGCAGGACGGTACTCGCAGCCGATCCAGCCGGTGTACTGCAACTCGCGCAGCACGCCGAAAACCCAGCCGTAATCGAGTTCGCCCCGGTCCGGCTCCTGGCGCAGCGGCACGCCGGCAATCTGCAGGTGGCCCACGCGCCCGGTGGGCAGGTACTCGCGCAGCTTGGCGGTGACGTCGCCTTCGACGATCTGGCAGTGGTACAGGTCCATCTGCACTTTCAGGTTGGGCGCATTGACCGCCTGCACGACGGCGTGCGCGTCCTCCTGGCGGTTCAGGAAATAGCCGGGGATGTCGCGCGTGTTGATCGGCTCGATCAGCAGCGTGACGCCGGCAGAGCGCGCCTCGCGGGCGGCCCAGTCGAGATTGGCGTGATAGTAGTCCAGCATCGCCTCGCGCGAGGCATCGGGCGGCGCCACGCCCGCCATCACATGGACATTGGAACAAGACAACGCGGTGGCATAACAGAGGGCCTGCTCGATGCCGGCCTGGAATTCGGCCTGCCGGCCCGGCAGGGCCGCCAGCCCGCGATCGCCTTGCGCGCTGATGCCGGGCGGCGCATTGAACAGCACCTGCGCCACCCCGGCGGCGTCCATGCGCTCGCGCACGAACGCGGCGGGCGCTTCATAGGGAAACATGCACTCCACGCCCGCGTAGCCGTCGGCGGCGGCCGCCGCATAGCGGTCCAGGAACGCATGTTCCGTGTACATCATCGACAGATTGGCGGCGAACTTCAGCATGGCGGGCTCCTGGCGCGGGATGCCGCCGCGGACAGCGGCACCCGCCGAAAATAGCACAGCCCGCCGCCGCACCCAACCGGGTCAGTACGTCATGCGCACGCCCAGCAGCACGCTGCGGCCGGGCAGCGGCGCAACCGTCGAGATGAACGAGGCGTGGTTGTAAGCCAGCTTGTTCAGCAGGTTGGTGCCGCGCAGGAAGACCTCGTAGCCCGTGGCGCCGTACTGGCCGCGATAGGCCACCACCGCGTTGACCATGTTGTAGCCCGGCGTGGTGTCTTCATAGGCCGCAATGTCCTTCTGCGCGAACACGCGTGCGTATTCGACGCCGCCCGACCACTCTTGCCACTTGAAGTTGCCGCGCACGCCCGCACGTCCGGCCGGAATGCGCGGCAGATTGCCGTCGCCGCCCGTGAGCTTGCCGCGCACGTAGTCGCCGAACACCGCCGCCGAGAAGATCGGCGTGAACTGGTGCCGCAACTCGCCTTCCACGCCCGTGAATTCCGCATCCTGCTGCGTGTATTCGATCAGGCGGAAGTCCTCGTAGCGATCCAGCGTGTTGGCGTAGATGTAGTTCTTCACGCGGTTGTGGAACACGCTTGCCGAGAACGTCGTGTCGCCCGAATGCTTGCGCAGCGTCAGGTCGATGTTGTGCGACGTTTCGCGCGTCAGGTCCGGATTACCCAGTTCATACGTATTGGTGGCGATGTGGATGCCGTCCGCATACAGCTCCTGCGCGTTGGGCAGGCGCTGCGAGCGCGACAGCGACAGCGCCACGGAATACTGCGGCGCAAAGTCCCAGATCGCGGCGGCCGACAGCGACGTGCCCGACAGGCTGCTGCGCGGCGCGCCGCCCGACGGCGACACGCGCTGCCAGTCCTGACGCGCGCCCAGCTCGAAGCGCCAGTCGTTCAACTGGTATTCCTCCAGCAGGAACACGCCATTCGAACGCGTCTTGCTCGGCGGCAGGAATGCCTCTTCGCCTTCGGCGCTGAAATCGCTGTATGCGTTCTGCAGGCCGATCACGCCGCGCCAGCCGGCGATGGGCTTGTGCTGCAGTTCCACCCGCATGTCGTAGCCCTTGTTCTTGAAACGCGTGCCGACCTCGCCGCCCTCGATCTCGTCGTGCTGGTAATCCGTCAGGCCACCGCGGAATCGGATCTTCTCGAAGCCTGCGAACGGATCCTGGTATTCGGCGCGCAGGTCCATCCGGTTGCTGCGCAGCTTCACGTAGGGCACGCCGCCATGTTCGTGATCATGGTCGTGGTCGTGACCTTCCTCGCCTTCGTCCCCATGGTCGTGGTCATGGCCGCCGCAATGCAGATGCGTGCCGTGCGGATGGCAGCCTTCGTATTCGTGGTTGTGGCCGGGCAGGCCGTATTCGCTTTGCAGGTGCGTGAACGCCACGCCCACGTAGCCGCGTGGCGTGATCCACGACATGCCGACCGAGCCCTGCGTGGACTCGCTGTACGAGCCTTCCAGCTTGCCGCCGGGCCAGTCCGGCACGTCGTAGTCGCTGGTGCGGCGCTTCATGCCTTCGACGCGCACCGCGAACTGGCCTTCGCCCGCCGTGATGCCCACCGCGCCGGCGCGTTCCTTGGTGCCGGTGGCGCCGCGCAGTTCCGCTTCGGCCGCGATGCCCTTTTCCGGCACTTCGGTCGGAATCTTCTTGTCGATCACGTTCACCACGCCGCCGATCGCGCCGCCGCCGTAGAGCAGCGTGGCCGGGCCGCGCAGCACTTCGATGCGGTCGGCCAGCAGCGGCTCGACGGTCACCGCATGGTCGGGCGAGATGGCCGAGGCATCCATCACTTCGGACCCATCGGACAGCACCTTCACGCGCGGCGCGGTCTGTCCGCGGATCACCGGACGGCTGGCGCCGCCGCCGAACGTGTCGCTGTTGACGCCCGGCAGGTTCTTGAGCGTTTCGCCCAGCGTGCCGTTGCGCTGCTCGATCAACGCATCGCCTTCCAGCACCGACGCCGGCAGCGTGGTGCTGTTCAGATCCAGCCCCAGCGGATTCGCGGAGACCGTGATCGGCGCCACGGTCTGCGTGCGGGTCTCGCCTTCGGTCTGCGCCTGGGCGACGGGCGCCATCAGCATCAGCGAGCACACCAGCGGCTTCAAGGGCGCCCGGCCAACCGCTCGAACGCGCGATGCTTTGCCGCGCGCTTTCCCCATCCCCAGCTTCTTACCGTTCATCTTTACTCTCTCGGATGTTATATCATTACAAACTAGCAGGCGGATGATATAACATTTCACTACGCATGCAGCGGCGTCCGGAAACGAAAAAGCGCGATTCCCCTGCAGGAATCGCGCTTCGATGAAGCGGTCAGTGGCGCAAACGCGCGGGCAACGACGCCCCGCGCCCATATCAACCCGCCTTGAACTCCTTGTTCCAGAACTCCAGCATCTCCGCCTTCTTCTCGGTCAATCCCTTCAGGTCGTACGCGTGCAGCAGCTTGACCTCGGCATCCGAGAAGCCCACGCGCTTCAATGCCTCGGGCAGCGACGCGTTGGTGACGGTGGGCGCGTAGCCCATCTTTTCCGCAAAGCCGATCTGGCCCTGGGGATCGAGCATGGCGTTCAGGTACGCCCACGCCGCGTCCTTGTTGCGGCTGTTCTTGGCGACGGCGGCTTCAAACGACACCGGCACCGATCCTTCCTTCGGAATCACGAAGCCCAGCGGCAGTCCGCTGTCCTTCCATTGCAGCGCACGCGCCTTCCACATGACGGCGATCGCGATTTCGCCGGACTTGAAGGCGGCCGCGACGGCTTCATTGGACGGGTAGATGCGCGGCGCGTTCGGCTTGAGCTTGGCCAGGAACCGCTTGCCGCCCTCGTAGTCCTTGGTGGTGCCGTCCGCGCCCAGTCCCACGAAGACCGAGTTGTAGAGATAAAGAATGTCGGAGAAGCCGACCTGGCCCTTCCACTTGGGATCCAGCAGCACCTGCAGCGAATCGGGCGGCGTCGGGAATTTCTCGGTGTTGTAGACCAGCGTCATCGCGCTGAAGATGTGCGGAATCGAGTACGGCGTCTTCAGCGTGTCGATCGCGTTGGCCAGGTTGGGCAGCTTCTTGACGTCCAGGGGCTCCAGCGTGCCGGAGCGCTCGGCGTCGTACATGTCGACTTCACCCAGCAGCGCCACGTCCATGCTGCCGCGGCGCGAGTTCTTTTCGGCGCGCAGCTTGGTGACGCGGCCCACGGCGTTGCCCGTGTCGTAGACCACCTTCACGTCCTGCTTGGCGACGATCGGATTGATGATCTGCTGCAGCAGGTTCTGGTAGTCGCCGCCCCAGGTGCCGACTACGATTTCCTTTTCGGCGGCGTGGGCCATGCCGGGCAGCCAGCCCAGGGCGGGCGCAAGCGCCAGGCCGGAGGCGGTCTTGATGAAGCCACGGCGATTCAGGTTTTTCTCTTGCATGACAACCTCGTATCGAAGGGAACTGACGTCTAGCTACGATGCACCGCGCGGCAGGCCAGTCTGGCCGCGCGGCCTTGGGTTCAAAGGTGTTCAAACCAGCATGTCGACCGGCGCATGCGGCGCGGAGGCACGGATTTCCTCGGCCTCGATGTCGCGCGCAATCACGATGATCGCGTCGCGCGCATCGGGCTGCCGCGTCAGCCGCTGCGGCAGGCTGAAGGTCGAGCCGACCGACTGGATCAGGATGGGCTCCTCGCAATCGCTGACGCGCACCACGGCTTTGACGCGCAGCAGGCGGTCGCCGCAGAGCCCGGCCAGGTTGTCCAGCCATTCGGAAAAATCGGTCCAGCTGATGCCCGCCTGCGCGCGCGCCGCCATCACGCGAATGCGCGGATGCGCCGCGCCCTGCCCGCCTGCCGACAGCATCCGCGCCGCCAGCCCCGCCAGGTCGGACGTGCCTTGCGACGGCGCGAACGCGGCCCGCACGGCGCGGGTGCGATCCGGTTCCGCGACAACGGCGGCCAGCGGATTCAGCGCCTCGGCGCGCGCGGCACGAGCGCCCAGCGCACCGGGCACGGCCGGCAGCAGATCGGTCTTGGTCAGCACGATGCGATGCGCCGCCCCGAACTGCGCCATGGCCTCGTCCATCTCGGCCAGCGCGTCGGGATCACGCGCGCAATCGTCGGTGCAGACCACCGTCAGCCGCAGGGCGCGGCTGGCCAGCTCGGGATCCGCCAGCGACGCGATGATCGGGCCGGGCCGCGACAGCCCGCTGCATTCCAGGATGACGCGTTGCAAGGGGCCTTCGCCTTCGGGGCGGGGCGCGTCCAGCAGCGCGCTCAGCGTGTAGACCAGGTCGCTACGCAGCGAGCAGCACACGCAGCCGTTGGCCATCAAGGTCATCGGCACGTTGTCGCTGTCGTTGGCCACGATGGCCCCGTCCACGCCGACCTCGCCGGCCTCGTTGACGATCACGCCGGTGTCACGCGATTCCGGATCGCGCAGGTAGTCCACCAGCAGCGTGGTCTTGCCGCTGCCTAGAAACCCACACAACAGGAACAGGTCGATGGCCATCAGGGTGCGTCCTCGCCCGTATCGCACGGCGATCCCGACGGTGCGCCGCCGGTCGGCGGACGCTCGCCATCCGGATCGTCGGCCCAGCTGTCGCGGACCATCGCGCGCACGTCGGCCAGCAGCTCGGCGGTGTCGTACACCACGCCCGACTTGATGGTGGTCTGCAGGCAGCGCTGCCATTCGACCTTGGCGGTGTCGTCGTTCAGCCGCATGGCGCCCGTGCCAAACAGCAGCTTGAAGTCGGTCAGCGGATTCTGGTCGTGGATCAGCAGGTCGGCGCGCTTTTGCACGTCGATGGAGCCGGTGTCGTCATCGATGCCCAGCAACGCCGCGCTGTGCGACGTGGCCGCGCGCAAGACCTCGATGGGATGAAAGCCCGCTTCCTGCAGCAGCTCAAGTTCGCGGACGAAGCCGAATCCATAGATCTGATAGATGAAGCCCGAATCGCTGCCCGCGCAGACGCGTCCGCCCAGGTTCTTGTATTCGTTGATGAACTGCATCCACAGCCGGTAGTTCTGCTTCCACTCGATCTCGTTGGTGGTGCTCCAGCGATACCAGTAGGCGCCGTGGCCGCCGCGCTGCGGCTGGAAGTAGCGCCACACCGCCTTCCACGTGTACTCGTCGTGCCAGTCCGCGCGGCGCGCGCGCATCAGGTCGCGGTTGGCGTCGTAGATGTTGAAGGTGGGCACAAAGGTGTGGCCCAGTTCCAGGAACTCGTCCATGACCTGCCGCCACTTGGCCGAGCCGGGCTGCGCGGCCTGCATGAAGGTCTGGCCGGCCACCGCAAAGCGGTAATACTCGTCGCTGTAGTTGTAGTCCGTCGGAAACGACTGCACGACGCGGTCTTCGAACAGCGCCTCGGGCAGGCCGTAATAGTGTTCGGAACTGGTCAGCCCCCAGCGCGCGGACTTCATCGCGTTCACGCGCGTCACCGCCATCTGCGCGTGATGGCAGCCCGAGCGCAGGCCCACCTTGGCCGCCTCGTCCAGCGCCGCTTCCATGATGGCGGGCGGGGCGCCGAAGAACTTGATGCCGTCCGCGCCGCGCGCGGCCAGCTTGCGCACCCATTCGCGGCCCTGCTCGGGCGTGTGGATGGTCTTGACGCGATCGTTCACCGCCGGGAACACGGAATGCACGATCATGCGCGGCGCGGCGATCTGGTTCGCGGCGGACAGCTCGCGCTGCTCCATCGTCCAGCCCAGGCCGCCCATCGCGCCCATTTCGCGCACGGTGGTGACGCCGTGCGCCAGCCACAGCTTGTAGATGTAGTCGGCGGGCGGCACGATGCCGCTCATGGCGTGATACGGCGTGCCGATGTGCGCGTGCGCGTCCACAAAGCCCGGCGTGACGAACTTGCCGTGGCAGTCGATCTCGTGGTCGCCCGGACCGGGCCGGCGCTTGGGGTCGATAGCCTTGTGCGGCGTGCCCACGTTGACCAGCGCCGTGATGCGATCGTTCTCGATCACGATGTCCACCGGCCCCCAGGGCGGCGCGCCGGTGCCGTCGATGATCGTGGCCCCGCGCAGGATCAGCCGCGGAAACGGTCCCAGGCCGCGGTCGCGCGGCGCGGGCGCCGAAGGCGGATGCCAGCCCTTGGCCGCGTTGACGTCACGCGACTCTTCGCCGACTTCCGACTGCGAAAACGTGGGATCGCTCATGGCTCCTAGACTCCCAGCTCGTTGTGTTCGATGACGCCGCCCTTCATGATCAGGCCGATGTGCTCGCCCTGGCCCAGCAGGCAAGACAGGTCGCGGTACGGATTGCCGTCCACCAGCAGCACGTCCGCCAGTGCCCCTTCCTGGATGCGACCCAGCTGGCCGACCTGGTTCAGCACTTCGGCGGCGGTCGTGGTGGCGCACTGGATGACCTCCTGCGCGGACAGCACCTCGCGGCGGATGCGGAATTCGTCGCTCTGCAGGCGCTGGGACGGGCCCAGCAGATCCGACCCGTAGCCGATCTTCACGCCCGCCTTCTTGTAGATCTCAAGCGAATGCAGGCCTGCGGTGCGCACCGTCGCGATCTTGGCGACAGAGTCCGCCGGCAGGCCGTAATCGGCGCCTTCATTGGCAAGCGCCTCGTAGGTCACCAGCGTCGGCACCACGAACGCGCCCTTCTCGGCCATGAAGCGCGCCACGCGTTCGTCGACCAGATTGCCGTGCTCGATGGTGCGCACGCCGTTGCGGATGGCGCGCTCGATGGCGTCGGCGGTATAGGAATGTGCCATCACGTAGGTCTGGCGGCTGGCCGCCTCGTCGACGATGACGCGGATCTCTTCTTCCGAATAACCGAAGGATGCGATGGGATCGGTGGGCGAGGCCACGCCGCCCGAAGCCATCATCTTGATCTGGTCCGCACCCATCTGCAGTTCCTGGCGCACCGCCTTGCGCACGTCGTCGATGCCGTCCGCCACACGACCGATATCGCCCGCACGGAAGCAGCAGCCGCAAAAGCTCATGGGACGCAGGTGATCGGAGCGCGGACGCGGATCGCCGTGGCCGCCCGTCTGGCTGATGGCGCGGCCCGAGATGAACAGGCGCGGTCCCTTGACCGTGCCTTCGTTGACCGCGCACTTCAGGCCCCAGCCCGCGCCGCCCGCGTCGCGCACGGTGGTGAAGCCCCGGCGCAGCATGGCGGCCATGATGGGCACCGCGCGCATCATCACCAGCGCGTCCGGCAGGACGCCCTGCGTACTCAGGTTCAACTGCGTGGCCAGCACGTGCACGTGCAGGTCGATCAGACCCGGCATCAGCGTGCGGCCCGCGGCGTCGATCACGCGCGCCGAGGAAGCGCTGATCGGCTTGTCCGACACTTCCTTGATGACGCCATCCTCGACCAGCACGTGGTGCCCCTCCAGCAGGTCGGACTGCAGGGGATCGAGCAGGTTCGCATTCTTGAACAGCACAGCAGACATGAGAATTTCCTTATCGGGGTATCCAGGTCAGGACGCCATCGTCTTGATATAGCGGCGGTGAATCAGCCAGTTCGAAAAGAGGGCAATGACAAGCGTGCCGCACACCAATATGACTGCGAGCGCCGCGCCGAACGGCCAGTTCGAGGCCTTGGTGATCTGGTCGTATAGCGCCGGCGCCATCATGGTCAGCCCGGAACCGCCCAGCAGCACCGGCGTGGCGTACGCATTCATGCACAGGATGAACACCAGCATCGTGCCCGCGGCCACGCCTGGCGCGGCGATCGGCAGCACGATGCGGCGGAAGGTGGTGAAGAAGCTGGCGCCCACATTGCGCGCGGCCTCTTCCACCGACAGGTCCATGCCTTCCAGCACGCTTTGCAGCGTCAGGATCAGGTACGGCATGACCACCGCCGTGGTGCCGATCACCACCGCCGTTGGCGTGTACATCAGCGTCAGCGGCTTATCGATGATGCCCAGCCCCTGCAACACGGCGTTGACGACGCCCGCGTTGCCCAGCGCCACCATCCAGCCGGCCGCGCGCACCACGTTGCCCACCATCAGCGGAAACACCAGCAGGATCACGAACAGGCTCTTGTAGCGGCTTTGCGTGCGCGCCAGGAAGTACGCCACCGGAAAACCCAGCACCAGCGCCAGCACCGTGCACAGCGCCGCGATGCCCAGCGTGGTGAAGAAGATGTCGCGGTAGTACGGGTCGCCAAAGAACTTGGCGTAGTTCTCGAACGTGAACGCGGTCTGCATCATCTCGACCGGGTCGAAATGATTGAAGCTGTAGCGCGCCAGCTGAAGGATGGGGATCATGATGATCACCAGCACCACCAGCGAGGCCGGAAAGGCCAGCCCCGGGCCCAGCCAGCGGCTGGGGCGTCCGTCCTGCGTTGCGGTCGTCATCGCGCCTCCTATTGCGTGAAGGCGACGCAGTCGTCGGGTTCGAAGCACGCATACACGCGCTCGCCGGCGGCAGGCGGAGCGGCGCGCGTGCCGGCATTGACGATCTGGCTGATCAGGCGGTCGCCGCCATCAAGCTGCACCCGCACCTCCAGCACCGATCCCAGGTACAACGACGATTCGATGACGCCGGGCAACGCATTGCCGCCCGACGGCTGCGCTTGCAGGCGAACACGTTCCGGCCGCACGCCCACATGCGTGGCATTGCCGCCGCCCGGCGCGGCGATGCGCTGGCCGGCCTTGGTTTCGAACTGGTCGTTGGCGTGGCCGCGTCCCGTAAAGACATTCATCTTGCCCAGGAAGTCCGCGACGAACAGATTGGCCGGCCGCTCGTACAACGTGTCGGGCGCGCCCACCTGCTGCACGATGCCGTCGTGCATGATGGCCATGCGGTCGGCAATTGCCAGCGCTTCTTCCTGATCGTGGGTCACGAACACGGTGGTCAGGCCCAGGCGCCGTTGCAACGCGCGGATCTCCTCGCGCACTTCCAGGCGCAGCTTGGCGTCCAGATTCGACAACGGTTCGTCCAGCAAGAACACCTTGGGTTCGATCGCCAGCGCCCGCGCAATGGCCACGCGTTGCTGCTGGCCGCCGGACAACTGGCGCGGATAGCGGTCGCGCAATTCCGTCATGCGCACCATGTCCAGCACGCGACGGATCTTTGCATCGCGATCGACTTTGGGCACCTTGTGCATTTCCAGGCCGAACGCCACGTTCTCGGCCACCGTCATGTGCGGAAACAGCGCGTAGCGCTGGAACACCATGCCGGTGTCGCGCTTGTGCACCGGCAGCCGCGTGACGTCGGTTTCGCCGATGCGGATGCGTCCCGACGTCGGCGTGATGAAGCCGGCAATCATGCGCAGCGTGGTCGTCTTGCCGCAGCCGCTGGGACCCAGAAAGGTGACGAGTTCGCCTTCGGCAATCTCCAGGGAAAAATCCGACACCGCGACCGCCGCGCCGAACTGCTTGCGGATGTTTTCGATTGAGACCTTCGCCATTTCTTACACCACCTGACTGAGTTTCACATAGCGGTCGGTCACAAGCATGATGATGCCCAACAGCAGGATTTGCACCGAGGCCACCGACGCGATGGTCGGGTCCAGGTTGAATTCGAGGTACTGCATGATCGCGATCGGCAGCGTCGTGCGCCCCGGGCCGACCAGCGACAGGGACAGCTCCAGGTTCTCGAATGACACGACAAAACTAAACAGCGCCGCGGCGACGATGGACGGCCGCAGCATCGGCAGTGTCACCCGCATGAAGGCCTTGGGCGCGCTTGCGCCCAGGTTGCGCGCGGCTTCCTCGATGGAGCCGTCCAGCCCGGCCATGCCCGCCGTCACAAGCCGCACGGTCCACGGGATGGTGAGGCACACGTGCGCAATGACCAGGCCGCCGAAGGTGCCGACGAGGTCCTGATCCAGCACGTTTTCAGCGCGCAGGTAAAAGAGATAGACGGCAACGCCCGCGACGATGCCGGGGATCAGCAGCGGCGACAGCAGCAGCGTGTTGACGCCCTTGCTGCCACTGAAGCGGTAGCGCGCAATGGCGACCGCCGCCAGCACGCCCATCGTCACGCCGATGAACGCGGCGACTAACGACACCTGCAGGCTGAAGATGAAGCCGTTGGCGAACGCGGGGTTTTCCCAGGCCTTGACGTACCAGGAGAGCGTGTAGCCCGATGGCGGGAAATAGAGGATGGCGTCCTTGAAGAAGCTCAGCCAGACCACCAGCACGATGGGACTGAGCATGAACGCATACATGAGAACCACGAAAACGCGGTGCAGCCACGTGGCCCACGGGATCACGCGCAATGGCTTTTCCCGCGAGGCTGCGACGGCTGAGTCCAAAGGAGGCGCACTATGCAAATCCGGTTCCTTTCAGCAACTGCCGGCTTGGTTTGAAACTCCTCCGAAGACTCTGCGGTCTCTACGGTTAACCAAAGCATATCGACGGGTTGCTGCACCGCTCAAGTAGGGATAACCCACGTCGCGCCAAAACTCGCGGGTTATCCCTGCGGTAGCTCCGATGACAGTGCAACCCACTGCGGCGCAACGCCGCCGCAGGTGCTACCCGTCACCCGGCGCGCTGCTACCCGGCAGCCTGCAGGCCGCACACCGCTTGCAGCACCGCCACGCGGCTCTGGCCCAGCACCATGCCTTGCCAATCTTCCTGGCCGCAGTAAAACGCGTCGCGTGTGGCCTGCAGGATGTCCTGTTGCAAGGCATCGCTGGCGTCGGGATGCGCGCGCAACCAATTGCGTCCGCGCAGCGCGTGCACCACCTCATCCCAAGGCTTGGTGCCGAACTCCAGCGCCATCAGGGTGGGTTCCGACGCGGGGCAGGCATCGTAGATGAGACCCGCGAGATGGCCCGTGATGTCCACCGAGGCCGAACTGCCTTGATACGGCACGGCGATATCGCTGCCCCACCACTGCCGGGCGCGCGCCACTTCCGTGTCGTCGCGCCGGCCGGCGTAGATCTTCTCGCCGTGGCCGCGCGGCCCCAGGCCCGTGTGCACGTCGATCCAGCCAATGTGCGCGTGGCGGCTGGCGTGGGTGAGCAGGATGTCGCGCAGGGTCAGCAGCGACGGCGAATGCCCCGCGCCGCCATAGAACAAGCCATCCGGATGCGTGTACTGGCCGCGCGACACCGCCTGCGTCGTGGCGGCCAGGCCGTGCGTTTCGATATGGCGGGCGATGGCCTGGCGGTTCTGCTCCGTGGGCGGCCATTCCTGAGGCAACAGCAGATCGTGGATCTCGCCATAGCCTGGATTGGCCGGGAGCGCGCGGCCGTCGAAGGGCTGGGCATTGCGGTTCAGGTCGACGTTGCCCTCGTCGGTGCGAGCGATCCACGAAAAGCCGTACGGGTTCACGGCGTGAACCAGCAGCAGCGCCACGCCCGCCTGCCGCGCGCGTTCCAGCATCGGCGCGTCATCCAGCAGCGCAAGCTGGCAACCCGAACCGCAGAAGCCCTCCACGCCGTGCGTGGCCGACGTCACGATCAGGAGCCGCTGCGCGTCGGCATCGCCGATCAGCGCCACGTCGGTGGCCAGCGGCTCGCCCTGGCTGCCCACGGCCGCGATACCGTACGACGCCACCTGCGTGGCCAACGGCGCGGCGGCCGACAGGAAGCGTTCGCGCGCCTGGGCGTAGCTGCTGGAAAAGTAGCGTTCAACGGATTGCATGTCAGGGCTCCTGGCTGTCGATGTCATGGCCGGTGCGGTCCTGAATCCAGAACAGCACCACGGTGGAAAGCGTCACGGTGACCATCAGGTACCACGCGGGCGCCATCGGGTTGCCGGTCACGTGCAGCAGCCAGGTCACGAAGAATTGCGCGAAGCCGCCGCAGACCGAGATGCCCAGACCGTACACCACGGACATGCCCGTGGTGCGCACGGCCTTCGGGAACAGTTCGGGCAGCATCGTGATGACGGGCGCGGTCTGCAGCGCCAGCAGCACGGCCAGCAAGGCGATGACCGTCATCAGCCGCCCGGTGCTGGGCGCCGACACCAGCCACTGGAAGCACGGCAGCAGCACGCAGACCGTGACGGCTCGCGACCAGAAGATCACCCGCTTGCGCCCCACGCGGTCCGCCAGCATGCCGACGAACGGCGCCAGCGCGAAACCGATCGCGCCCAGCACGACGCTGGCAAACAGCGTGGACGTGGCAGGCAGGCCGAGTTCCTTGGTGGCGTAAGCCGGCATGTAGAAGCCGATGATCTGCGCGCACACCATGCCGCCGATCACGAGCAGGATGCCCTTGACGATCGTGAGCTTGTGGTCGGCAAAGACGCGCCGCAGCGGCTGGTGGCCGGCGGCGGTGGTTCTGGCGCCGGCGGCAGGCGCGGGTTCTAGCGTTTCCTCTAGATTGCGGCGGATGTAGGCGCCCACCGGCACCGTCAGAATGCCGATCACGAACGGCACCCGCCAGCCCCAGGCCTGCATTTCTTCCTTAGTCAGCGCCGCCGTCAGGATCGCCACGGTCAGCGCGCCCAGCATCACGCCGAGCGACTGGCTGCCGAACTGCCAGCTCGAATAGAAGCCGCGTTTGCCGGCCGGCGCGTGTTCCACCAGCAGCGTGGTCGAGGCGCCGACCTCGCCGCCCGCCGCGAAGCCCTGGATCAGCCGTGCCAGCACCATCAGCACGGGTCCCAGCACGCCCATCTGCGCGTGGGTCGGCGCCACGGCGATGAGCGCACAGCCCAGGCCCATCAGCCAAAGCGTCAGCGTCATGGCCGCGCGGCGGCCGTGCCGGTCCGCGTACGAGCCGATCAGCATGCCGCCCACGGGCCGCATCAGAAAGCCCACGCCGAAGGTAGCGGTGGTCAGCAGCAACTGGCCGTAGCCGGATGCCGCGGGAAAGAAGAGCGGCCCGATGACCAGCATCAGGAACGTGAAGACGGTGAAGTCGAAGAACTCGAGCGCGTTGCCGATGGTGGTGCCGGCAATGACGCGGCGGCGCATCGACGGCGTGTACAACCCCGGGCCGCCTGCGGCGATGGCAATAGACATTGTTTTCCCCTTGATGTCCGGTGCGGGGCCGCCGGTCCGTGCGTCCGGATCGCTTTGCGCGCCCCACCGCCGTGAATATACGGATGGCGCACGATAAGCAAAAGACAGTATTTTTGTCGCGATGAGCACTTTTGCTTATAGCCCTGCCCGCCCAATCCGGAACGACTTGCCCATGAACCTGCGCCAACTCCGCGCCTTTGTGCTGATTGCCGAGCATCGCAGCATCCGTGCCGCGGCGCGGGCGCTCTTTGTCACCCAACCTGCCGCCACCCGCAGCCTGCGGGAGCTGGAGCAGAGCGTGGGCGCGGAGCTGGTGCGCCGCAGCGTCAAGGGCGTGGAACTGACCACTTACGGGGAAGCGTTATACAAGCGCGCCGTGCTGATCCTGCAGGAAGCCCGCAAGGCGCAAGAGGAGATCGGCCAGATGCGCGACGGCGAGGGCGGCACGCTGAACCTGGCCATCAGTTCCGCGGCGCTGACGGTCCTGCCCGCCGCGCTGGCCGCGTTTCGCGCACGCATGCCGCGCGTTTCGGTGGCCTTCAACGAGGTCGCGCCGCCCTACAGCCACGAGCAGCTGGAATCCGGCCGCTACGACTTCCTGGTGCAGACGGAATACGACGGCGATATCGACGACGGATTTGCGCGGACCACGCTGTTCACGCTGCCGCTGGCGGTGGGCGCACGCGCGGGCCATCCGCTGCGCGGTGCGCGCACGCTGGCCGAGCTGCACGATGCGCTATGGCTGCTGCCGGGCAATATTCAAGCCCCCGCGAACCTGCTGCGGCTGGCGTTCGATGCGCATGGGTTGCCGCCCCCGCGCGACGTGATTCCCTGCCAGTCCATCGCCGTGGCGCTGGCGATCATCGCCGAGAGCGACGCGCTGGGCATCTTCGTTCGCAATCTTTTCGATCATCAATTGCTGCCGCGCGGGCTACGCATGGTCCGTCTGGATCATCCGCTGCCCGCGGCGCGCGTGTCGGTCCTGACGCGTGCCGACTCGCCCCCAACGCCAGCGGCGCAATGCTTCATGGATTGCCTGCGGGATGCGCAGGCTGCGTCCTCGTATGCCGACGGCACCTAGGCGAACCCGCCGATAGACCGGGTTACTATTGCCGATGGCCCCGCCGATGACGTCGAGACGGGCCTTTTTGTTTCTCCCCCCACTCCCGTCCATGGCGTTTCCCCGACTTCCCGCTGTTCCCACCCTGACCGACACGGTCGCCAAACGTCTGCTCGCCGAGATCGACGAAGGACGCGTGCTGCCCGGTGAAAAGCTGCCCACGGAATCCGCGCTGGCCGAACAGTTTGGCGTCAGCCGCACGGTGATCCGCGAAGCCGTGTCGCGGCTGCGCCAGGATGGCGTGGTTGAAGCGCGGCAAGGCAGCGGCGTCTTCGTCACGGGGCACAGCGGCAACCGGGCGCTGCGGATCGATGCGGCCGAGCTCTCGTCGCTGGAGGCCGTGCTGCATATCGTGGATCTGCGCCGCGCCCTGGAAACCGAAGTGGCGGCGCAAGCCGCCGCCAGCCGCAAGAAGCAGGACATGGTGGAGATCGACGCGGCGCTGGCTGCGATCTCGCAGGCCGTGGACAACGGCGGAGATGGCGTGAAGGAAGATGTGGCCTTTCACCGCAGCATTGCGCGCGCCACCGGCAACCCGTACTTTCTGACCACCCTTGCGTTCGTCAGCCAGTTCCTGGAAGCCGCCACACGCGTCACCCGCGGCAACGAGGCGCGCCATGCAAATCTGATGCGCGACGTATTGCAGGAACACATCGCCATCGTCGAAGCCATCCGGCGCAAGGATGTGGACGGCGCCCGGGAAGCCGCCCGCATTCACATGGTCAATGCCGCCAAGCGGTTGAGCCAGGCGCACCGCTGAGCCGGACTGAAGCGCTATACCGGACCACACCGCCGCGGACTGCACCGCCCCGGCCTGCACAGGCCGCTAGCGAAACGCCTTCGTGAAAAAATCCCGGCTGCCGAAGTTGCCGGACTTCAGCGCGATGCTGATGTCGGCCTGCGCAACCGGCGCATAGCCGGCGCACCACGGCACGCCCGGATCGATCTGGTCGCCGATCGTGATCTGCTCCAGGCCCAGCGCCTGCACCACCGCGCCCGAGGTCTCGCCGCCGGCCACGATCAATTGCCGTACGCCACGCTCCACCAATCCGGCTGCGATGCGCGCGATTGCTGCTTCGATCATGGCGCCCGCCTGGCTCGCGCCCAGCGCGCCCTGGGTTTGCCTTACGGCATCCGGCTGCGCCGTGGAATAGATGAGCACCGGGCCGTCCTGCATGCGCGGCTCGGCCCAGGCCAGCGCCTGCCCCGCCACGTCCTCGCCGGCGGCCAGCTTCATGGGATCCAGCGCCAGCGCGGGCCGGCCGCTTTCAATGAAGGCCGCCACCTGCGCGTTCGTCGCGGCGGAGCAACTGCCCGCCACGACGGCCTGCAAGCCTTGTGCGCGCACCACGCCGGCAGAACCCGTAGCCGCCAGCCCCCAGTTGCCCGGCAGGCCAATGGCCACGCCGGAGCCCGCCGTCACCAACGGCATGCCTTGCAGCGCCGGGCCCAGCGCCAGCAGGTCGTCGTTGGTAACGGCGTCGACGATGGCGATCTCGATGCCCTGCGACATCAGTTCCTGGATGCGTTCACGAATGGCGGCGGTGCCGCGAGCGACCACGCTGTAATCGATCAAGCCCACGCGGCGCGACGTTTGCGCGGCCAGCACCCGCACGAGGTTGGGGTCGGTCATCGGCGTCAGCGGATGGTGCTGCATGCCGGATTCGTTGAGCAGCACGTCGCCCGCGAACAGATAACCCTTGAACACGGTGCGCTTGTTGTCGGGAAACGCCGGCGTCGCGATGGTGAAAACGGTATCCAGGTTCGTCATCAGCGCATCCGTGACCGGGCCGATATTGCCCTGTGGTGTGCTGTCGAACGTGGAGCAGTACTTGAAGTAGATCTGTTCGGCCCCTTGCGCACGCAGCCACTGCAGCGCTGCGAGCGATTGCGCGATGGCCTCGTCGGGCGGCAGCGTGCGGGTCTTCAACGCGACCACCACAGCGTCCGCGTCGTCCCGCAGCGGCTCGCCCGGCGTACCGATGGTCTGCACCGTGCGCATGCCCGCGCGGACCAGATTGTTCGCCAGATCGGTGGCGCCCGTGAAATCGTCGGCGATGCAGCCCAGCTTGATCGTCATTTGGCCTCCGGTAGGGAAATGCCCGGGAAAATCTTGATCACCGCGCTGTCGTCTTCCCGGCCATGGCCGGCCGACGACGCCTGCATGAACATCTGGTGCGCGGTGGACGCGAGCGGCAGCGGGAACCGGGTATGTCTTGCGGTATCCAGCACCAGCCCCAGGTCCTTCACGAAGATGTCCACTGCGGACAACGGCGTGTAGTCGCCCGCCAGCACGTGGGGCATGCGGTTCTCGAACATCCAGCTGTTGCCCGCGCTGTGCGTGATGACCTCGTACAACGCATCGGCGTCCACGCCTTCGCGCAGGCCCAGGGCCATGGCCTCAGCAGCGGCCGCGATGTGCACGCCGGCCAGCAACTGGTTGATGATCTTGACCTTGCTTCCCGCGCCCGCGCGGTCGCCCAGCCGATAGACCTTTCCCGCCATCGATTCCAGCACTGACCCGCAAGCCTCGTACGCGGCCGCGCTGCCGGCGGTCATCATGGTCATCTGGCCGGCAGCCGCCTTGGCCGCGCCGCCGGAGATGGGCGCGTCCAGATACAGGATGCCCTGCTCGGCCAGGCGCCCTTCCAACGCCACGGACCAGTTGGGATCCACGGTAGAGCACATGACGAATACCGATCCGGGCCGCAGCGCGGCGGCAAGGCCGCCGTCGCCGAACAGCACCGACTCGGTCTGCTGCGCGTTGACGACCACGCTGACCACGATCTCGCAGGCCTGCGCCATGTCCGCCAGGCTGGCGCAGGCCACGCCGCCCTGCGCCGCGAAGGCCGCCGCGGCGTCGGCGCGAATGTCGTACACGTGGACCGCGTGCCCGGCGCGGCGCAGGCTCTGGGCAATGCCCGCGCCCATCGCGCCCAGGCCGATGACGCCAACCCGGCGCGGTGTTTGTGTGGAATTGCTCATGTCGTTCGTTGTCCGGAAGCGGGATGCAAAAGGGAAAGGCGGCGACTCAACGCTTCAGGTCGTCGGCCATGTAGGCGCGGACGATGTCGGCAAAACTGCCATCGCCCGTCAGGCCCAGGCGGGTGGCGCGCGACGTGTCCCAACGCCCCGGCCAACTGCCGACGATGCGCTCGACACGCGCGTCCGCCTGCCAACTGATGCGGTCGGCAACCTCGTCGCCCGCGACCTCGCGCAAGGCCTGCGCCATCTCGGCCGCCGTGACTGACACGCCAGGCAGGTTGATCGGCGTCCGGTCCGCCATCGCGTCGGCATCCAGCTCGCAGCCCGCGATCAAGGCAGCGATCGCGCCACGCGGCGACAGCAGCCACAGCCGCGTATCCGCGCCAACCGGGCACACGGCTGGTTCGCCGTTCAGGGGTTCGCGGATGATGCCGCTGGCGAACGACGACGCCGCGGCGTTCGGGCGGCCGGGACGCACGCTGATGGTCGGCAGGCGCAGCACACGGCCATCGACGAACCCGCGCCGCGTGTAGTCGGCCAGCAGCAGTTCGGCGATGGCCTTCTGCGTGCCGTAGGACGATTGCGGATTGAGCGCGGTGTCGTCGCGCACCGTGTCGGGCAGGTTGCCGCCATACACCGCCACGGAACTGGTGAAAATGACGCGAGGCTTGTGGCCCAGCGCACGGCAGGCTTCCAGCAACGCGCGCGAGGCGTCCAGATTGATGCGCATGCCCAGGTCGAAGTCTGCCTCCGCCTGTCCGCTGACAATGGCGGCCAGATGAAAAATGGCGCGCGTCTCGGTATCGATGGCTTGCCGCAGCACCGCCGGGTCGGCAATGTCGCCCTCCAGCGAGCGCACGCGCGGGTCCTGCAGCGCGTCCGTCTTCACGACGTCCAGCAGATCGATTTGCGTGATGGTCTGGGGCTTGCCGCCTTCCAGCGCCAGCGTGCCGCGCTCGAGCAGTTTGCGCGCCAGCCGCTGGCCCAGGAATCCGGCGCCGCCGGTGATCAGTATCTTCATGATGGGATGCTCAACGATGGGTGAGATAGGGTTGGGCCCAGCCCAGGCCTTCGGACGTTCCGGCGCGCGGGCGGTATTCGCAGCCGATCCAGCCTTGATAGCCCAACGCGTCGATACGCTGGAACAGGTACGGGTAGTTCAGTTCACCCAGATCGGGTTCGTGACGGTCTGGCACGCCCGCAATCTGGATGTGGCCAATGCCGGGCATATCGCGTTCGAGCTTCACGGCGATATCGCCTTCGACGATCTGGCAGTGGTAGATGTCGAACTGCACCTTCAGGTTGTCCGCGCCCACGTCATGACGAATGGCCTGCGCGTCGTCCTGCCGGTTCAGGAAAAAGCCGGGAATATCGCGCGTGTTGATGGGTTCGATCACCACGGTCACGCCAGCAGTGGCGGCCGTGCGCGCGGCAAGCGCCAGGTTCCTGACGTAGACATCCCGGTGCGCCGCGTGGTCCTGGCCGGGACGGATCAGGCCTGCCATCACGTGCAGATGGCGGTTGCCCAGCACCGCGGCGTATTCCAGCGCCTGGTCCAGTCCGCGCTTGAACTCGTCTTCGCGTCCAGGCAGCGATGCGATGCCGCGCTCACCCGCCGCCCAGTCACCCGGCGGCGCATTGAACAGGGCCTGCGTCAGGCCGTGCGCATCCAGGCTCGATCGGATCTCGGCCGCCGTGAATTCGTAGGGAAACAGGAATTCCACCCCCGTGAACCCGTCATGCGCCGCGGCGGCGAAGCGCTCCAGGAAGGGATGTTCCGTGTACATCATGCTGAGGTTTGCGGCCAGGCGCGGCATGTCGGTTCCTTTGATGCTGAGGTGATTGCGGACGCCGCGCTAGCGGTTGACCAGCTTGGCCGGCGTGAACCAGACCGCGATGGCGCCAATGACGAGCACGCCCGCCAGCACGTACATGCCGGACGCAGTGGAACTGGTCAGGTCCTTCAGGTAGCCGATCATGTAGGGGCTGGCAAAGCCGGCCAGGTTGCCCACGGAGTTGACGATGGCGATGCCGGCGGCGGCGGCCGTGCCGGACAGGAACGCTGTCGGCAGCGACCAGAACAGCGGTGCGCAGGTCAGCACGCCCGCGGCCGCCATGGACAGGAACACCAGCGACACCACGGTGTTGTCGGCGAAAGAAGCCGCCGCCGAGAAGCCTACGGCGCCCGCCAGCGCCGGCACGATCAGGTGCCAGCGGCGCTCGCGCCGGCGGTCCGCGGAATGGCCCAGCAGGTTCATCACGACGATGGCGCACAGGAAGGGGATGGCGCTGAGCAGGCCGATGTTGAACGCCCCCGTCACGCCCGTGGACTTGATCAGCGTGGGCATCCAGAACGTCAAGCCATACTGGCCGGCGACGAAGGCAAAGTAGATCAGGCACATCCACCACACGCGCTTGTCGGCGAACACCGCGCGCAGCGAATGCTTCTGCGTGCCTGTCTCCTTCTGGTCCTGTTCGATCTCGCGCGTCAGCAGCTTCTTTTCGTCGTCGCTCAGCCATTTGGCGCTGGCGATGCCATTGTCCAGATACATCACCGTGACCACGCCGATCACCAGCGCCGGCACGGCCTCGATCAGGAACATCCATTGCCAGCCCTGCAAGCCGTGCATGCCATGAAAGGCCTCCATGATCCAGCCGGACAGCGGATTGCCGAAGATGCCCGCCACGGGAATGGCCGACATGAACAGCGCGATGATCTTTGCGCGGCGGTGGGCCGGGTACCAGTAGGTCAGGTACAGGATCACGCCGGGATAGAACCCGGCTTCGGCCAGCCCCAACAGGAAGCGCAGGATGTAGAAACCTGTCGGGGTTTCGACGAACATGAACATGCCCGACAGAATGCCCCAGGTGATCATGATGCGCGCGATCCAGATGCGCGCCCCCAGCCGGTGCATCAGCAGATTGCTGGGCACTTCGAACAGGAAGTAGCCAATGAAGAAAACGCCGGCGCCCAGGCCAAAGACGGTTTCACTGAAGCCCAGGTCCTGCGACATCTGCAGCTTGGCGAAGCCGACGTTGACGCGGTCCAGGTAGGCGATGACATAGCAAAGCATCAGGAACGGCACCAGCCGCCAGAACACCTTGGCATACGCGCGAGCGGTTTCGCGGGACTCGGGCGGCGACGAAGCCGCAGGCGCGGCGTGGGACGCCAGTTCCATCGGGGGCATTACCAGTCTCCATCAAGAATGCGCCGCCTTGATCCGCACTGTCGCGGCCGGCAGGCTTTGTACGAAAAAGCGGATCAGTAGCGGGCGCCGAACGTGGCGCGCAGGGTCTCGATGGCCTCGTCCGTCAGCGGCTCAGGACGCGGCTGAGTCATCAGCCACAGGCGGGCGGTTTCTTCCAGTTCCTCGAGCGCAAACGACGCGTGGGACACCGACTTTTCCCAGACCACCGGGCCCAGCCGCTCGAACAAGGCGCCGCGCACCTGCCCCGCCACGGCGGCGACTTCGGCTGCCGCCTGCGGGTCGCCCGGACGGCGATAGCCGATCAACGGTATGCGACCCACCTTCATGACCTGGTAGGGCGTGATCGGCGGCAATACCTCGTCCGGACGCCACACGCCCGCGAGCGTCAGCGCGACCAGATGGGTGGAGTGCGTATGCACGATGCCGCGGGAATCCGGGCTGGCGCGGTAGATGCCCTGATGCAGCAGCAAGGTCTTGGACGGCTTGCCGCCGGCGACCCAGTTGCCGTCCAGATCGACCTTGGCCAACTCGGCGGGATCCAGCCGGCCCAGGCAGGCGTCGGTGGGTGTGATGAGCCATCCGTCGTCCAGCCGGGCGCTGATGTTTCCGGCCGCGCCGACGGTATAGCCACGCGCATAGAGGCTTGCGCCGATGGTGCAGATTTCTTCGCGGATGCGGGCTTCTTCAGTCATGGAATGTCCCCGGGCGGCAGGGACGGGCAACGAACAGCAGACGCGGCGAAGCAGGCATGACGACGATGTCTCTTGAATAGAAGTTATCGGGTCATCATACAAATTTTGCCGATGAGCGGGTATGGGGTAAACCCGCGCACCGCCGATTACGCTTGCGCGCGATCAACGCCCGCCGCGGTCGGCGCGGCGGTGTTCGTCCAGGCCGTCAAGGCCATTGCCATCAGCACCAGCAGCGACGGATACAGCATGCTCAAGTTGCGCGCCTCGCCCTCGGCGGCGAACAGCAGAAAGAGCGGCACATTGACCGCCAGCGCCATCAGCACGTGCAACCGGAACGGCGCGGGCAGCAGGCGCCAGCCGGTGACGGCCACGCCCGCGATCATCAACACCATCACGGCGCTCAGCCCTTTGGGCAGCGCGACGCCGTAGGTGCTTTCGGTGCGGAACCAGTTGCCGGGGTCCAAGAAGTAGAAGAAATTCGCGCCCGGCTGAAAACTCACCGCACCGCCCGGATTGCCGGCGTAGCGCACGCGCAGCGCCAGATACACGCAGCCGCAGACGAACACCAGCCCCGCCACGACGGTTGCAGCCTTGAGGCGCGGCAGGCTGAGCCGAAGAATGGGATACAGCGTGACGACATAGAAGAAGAACGCCTCCTTGTTCCAGGTGGCCATTGCGGCAACGACGGCAAGCAGGCCCAGCCGCCCGGCCGCGCGCACGGGGCGTTCGACCGGGATGCGCCAGGCAAGCAGAATCGCGCATGCCATGAACAGCACTTCGAAGAAGTCGTAGAAGAAGCCGCCTTCGGTCAGAAAGAACGGCAGCAGCAACGCAATGACGAGCGGCGCCGCGGTGGCGGCGGCGTCGCTGGCGCCCGCCCGCAGGCACACCGACCGCATGGCGAACAGCGAGCCGAGCAGCGCCAGGAAGGTCAGGTAATAGACGATGTGATAGCGCAGCGTCACAGGCGCCTGCATCGCTTCCGACGCGGGAAAACGCATGGCCAGTCCTGACCGGCTGTTCACGCGGCGCGGGTCGGTCAGCCGCTCGGACAGGCGCTCGACGGTCGCGGCCGGCATCAGGTCTTGAATGCCATTGGCGATGGCCGGCGCGAACTGGCGGTACACGTAAGGCCGGTACGCGGTGCCGTCGACCATGGACGCCAGCGAATGCGGGCCGTGCCCGTCGTTCAGGCGCCACTTGGTATAGAAACCATTGAAGGCCGCCGCGGCGACCATGACATAGAGCATCACCAACAGGAATCGGCGGTAGCCCACGCTATTGAAAAAACGGATCATCGGACTTCCAGGGAGACGGCCGGTTGGGACGCGGTCTGCGGCCCCAGCCACTTTGCCAGCGCCAGCGCCACGAGGCACAGCAGCGCCGGATACAGCATGCTCAGATTGCGCATTTCGCCGGGCGAACAAAACAGCAGGAACAGCGGCACGTTGATGGCCAGCGCCAGCTTCGCGTGCCCGCGCAGGGCATCTGGCAGCCGCGGCCAGCCATTGATGGCGATGCCCGCGAAGGCCAGGATGCTGAAGAGACTGAAGCTGCGCGGCAGCAGAACGCCATAGGTGTTCTCGGTAAGCAGCCAGTTGCGGGGGTCAACGTAGTAGCGCAGGTTGTCCCACAGCTGGAAATCCACGGTGGAGCCAGGATTGCCCGCGTAACGCATGCGCAGCGCCAGATAGACGCAACCGCTCACCAGCAGCAGCACCGTCACGACGCCCGCCGCCGACAGGCGCGGCAGGTTGCGCCGCAAGAGCGGGTACAGGGCGGGCGTGAAAAAGAAGAAGGCTTCCTTGTTCCACGTCGCCAGCCCTGCCAGCGCCACCAGCGCGCAAAGCCGGACCGGCGTCTGGCGCGAGGCGCCCAGCGCCAGCAGCACGGCGCTCATGATGAACAGCAGTTCGACGAAATCGTAGAAGTAGCCGCCCTCGGTCAAAAAGAACGGCACCATCATCGCCAGGACCGCAGGCGCTGCCGTCGCGGCCACCGCACCCGCCCCCGCCTGCTGCGCCACGCGGCGCATGACGAACAGCGAAGCCAACAGCGCGGCAAACGTCAGGTAGTAGACGAGGTGGTAGCGCAAGGTGACTGCCGGCAGCAGGGCCTCGGACGCCGGATAGCGCATCGCCAGACCCGAACGGCTGTTCACGCGCCGAGGTTCGGCCAGACGCTCGGACAGGCGCGCCACGGTGGCCGGCGGCAGCAACGCCTGGATGCCGTTGGCCAGCGCGGGCACGAACTGCCGATACACATACGGACGGTGGGCCGTGCCCTCGACCATCTGCGACAGCCCGAGCGCCGCATGGCCGTCGTTGAGCCGCCACTTGGTGTAGAACCCGTTCATCACGGCGGCCGCCACGACGACGTAGGCGCAGCACAGCAGGAACCCGCGATACCACGCGCTTTGAAACAGGCGTTGCATGGCTGCGCCTACTTCGAGACCAGGAAGACGCCGACGGCGATGAACGCCGCGCCCGCCATCCGCATGGCCGTGATGGTCTCCGTGCCGGACAGCAGGCCGTAGACGAACACGCCCGCAATCGCGCAGGCCACCATCAGCGGATACGCCAGCGTCAGATCGAGCTGGCGCAGCGCCAGCGCGTAGAAACCAAAGCCCAGGCCGTACGCGCCGATGGCGCCCGCATAGGGCAGCGCCTGCGTCAGCAGGGACGGAGTGGGTCCGTGCGCTGCGGCGGACCCCGCCGCCTTGAGCGCCACGCTGGCCACCACGCTGCAGGCCCCGCTGAGGATCAGCCAAAGATATGCCATGTCTACGTCCTTACCAGCAAAACCACCACCGCCACCCAGGCCAGCACCGCAAGGCGGATCTGGTTGTCGGCGAGCAGATCGCGGCCCGGCTCTTCGCCCGATCCGCCCTTGTACAGCAAGTAGATATACCGGAAGACGCCGAAGGTGACGATGGGCAGCGTGACGATCAGGTGCTGCGTGCCGTGCAACGCGGCGGTGATGTCGTCCACCGTATAGAGGCCATACGCCAGCAGCGTCGTGCTGGCGGTGATGCCCACCAGGATGTCCAGCAGCTGCGGCGAATAGTGGCGCAGCACGGTGCGTGTGCTGCCTTGCGATGCCGGGGCATCGCAAGGCGCCGACGCGATCTCGGCACGCCGTTTGGCAAAACCCAGGAACAGGGTCAGCATGAAACTGCACAGCAGCATCCAGCGCGACGGGATGATGCCCACCGCAAAGGTGCCGCAAGCCAGGCGGATCATGAAGCCCGCAGCAATACAGAACACATCGACCAGCACCTTGTGCTTCAGGCTCAGGGTGTAGGCAATGTTCAGGGTCAGATAGCTGGCCACGGCCAGCGCCACGGGCCAGAGCCCGCACACGAGCGGCAGGCCGAGCGCCGAGCCAAACAGCACGACGATCAGCGCGCGGGCGGCGGGCAGGCCGACCCGTCCGCTGGCAATGGCGCGCAGCCGCTTCTTGGGATGCGCCGCATCGGCGGCGCGGTCGTGATAGTCGTTCAGGACATAGACCGCGCTGGACGCGAGGCAGAACGCGACAAAGCCCACGCCCACGGCAAACACCAGCGCGGGGTTCGTCCATCCGTGGCTGAAGATCAGGCCGATCAGCACGAAGCCGTTTTTCAGCCATTGCTGCGGACGCAGCAGGGAAATCAGCGCCCTCATGGCTTGACCGCCTGCCCGCGGTACCAGGCATGTTGGGCCGCGTCGATGAGCCACTGGTCGCCGCGGCTGTCGCCGTAGGCGTGCAGTTCATATTGGTCCGGACCGCCGTAGCGCTCGGTCAGGCGCCGCAACTTTTCAGGGCCCCAGCAGTTGGGTCCGTCAAAGTCGCCGGTCAGACGGCCCTGCGCATCGACCGCCATGCGCGTGCAGATGAGGTCGTCGAACCCGAGGTAGCGGGCCACGTCGTCGAGGTAGATGTCGGGCGAGGCGCTGACCAGCACGCAGCGGTCGCCGCGCTGCTGGTGCCAGCGCAGCCGCTCGATGAGCGCGGGCCGCAGCGGAATGGTGTGCACCCACGCGCGGGCGATTCGGGCCAGCTCGGTGCGCGAGCGCCCGCGCAGCGCGGCGCGGCAGAGCGACTGCTTGGCGTCTTCGTTGCTGCGCAGACGCAGCGCGAACGCCGTCAGCGCCGGCGCGGTCCGCACGAGCGCCGCCAGCAAGCCGACCCTCGACAGATGGGCCAGGAAGGGAATGAATGTGTCGCGCTGAGTGAGCGTGCCGTCGAAGTCGAAGGCAGCGATCACGCGCATGGGAGCGGGAAACTGCGTTTGTGTAGCCATACTGCTATGCGACGGAACCCGGCCGGGCCTTGCCGTCACAAACTATGCCGGAAAATGCGTCAGCGCCCAAGGCGCAAACGCGTGATGTCAGACGCAGTCTCGCCGTGCGCGCAAGCCCGCAGCGAAACATGTGCCGTTTATTTCAAAATTTTTGTAGTTGTAACACATCGGATTACAAGTCATCATAGCCCGCTCCCGATGCGGGCAAGCAGGAAAGAACCGCACGAAATCCGCCGCTCTTCCCGCCGCTTTCAGTTTTCCCCCGGCTTCAAGGGCGCGCCGACCCAGTGCCGGGGCGAGTCATCCCTGCTGCGCCTTGAACGCGCCTTCCTCTTCCAGCACCTGGTTGGCCACCTTGAAAGCGTCCAGGCCCGCGGGAATGCCGCAATAGACCGTGGCCTGCAGCAGGATCTCCTTGATTTCCTCGACCGTCACACCGTTGTTCAGCGCACCCTTGACGTGCAGCTTGATCTCGGCGGGCCGGTTCAGGGCCGTCAGCATGGCCAGGTTGAGCATGCTGCGCGTCTTCTTCTCGAGCCCGTGGCGGCCCCAGGTGTAGCCCCAGCACCATTCGGTCGTGATGTGCTGGAACGCCATCATGAAATCGTTGGCGCGCGCGATCGAGCCATCCACATAGTCGGCGCCGAGCACTTCACGGCGCAGTTCCAGACCTTGGTCGAACAGCGCCTGGGTTTCCGCCTGGGTTGGTGTCTGGGTTTCGGGGTCAGCGTCTGCCATGGGATGTTTCTCCGGGGTGGTGGCGGCGGAAAGCGAAGATCCGCCTGCGGGTGGTCGTTCGGCCGATTGTGGGCGCGCGGCATCCCGACCGTCAAATCCGGCAGCTTCACGCAAAACGAGGAAGGGTTGATGACGCCGGCGCGCGGTTTACAGCGAATACCGGTAGTCGCAGTTCAACGTGGCTTGCAGCGGCGCCGGATAACCGCTGGCCGCCTTGCCGCCGGGACGCGGACCCAGCAGCCGGGCCTGGAACGTGCCGGCCATGTCGCCATCAGCCGTCTTTTTCACAGCCACGGTGGACGGCAGCGCATACAGCGTCAGCGCCTGTCCATCCGTCGGCGCGACCAGCGTGAACACCGACTGCGGAAAATTGGCGACGACATAACCGGGCGCCTCATCCGACGTGAACGACAGCGTGGCCGTCGCATAGGTCAGCGTCAGCGCCAGTTCTTCGGAAGACGGCGAAGGAATGTCGCCCTTCAACGCCACCTTGCCGCTCTCTGATATGCACGACAGCGATGCGGGCGCGGAGCCGGCCTGCGCAGTACCGGCCAGCAGGGCGATGGACAACAGACAGGTGGCGCGTGCAATCATGGTCACTCCTCACCGGCGCCAGCGTGGCGCACGCCGGCAAAATTTCGTCAGGAATATATCAGACGGTCATCCCCGTCTGCCGCGATCCGTATAGGATGGAGCGTCGTCCATCAGAAGGAGCGTCCCCATGCCATCAATGCGACATCCTGTTCTGGCCAGCGCACTGGCCGCGGCGCTCGCCGCCGCCCTGCCCTTCGCCGCCCACGCCGAGTCCGTCACGCTGCAGGTCGAGCAGGTCACGCCCGGCGCCGATCCGCACACGAACGCGCGCGTCGTCGACATCAAGCTCAAGCCTGACAGCGTCAAGACACTGGCAAACTTCACGCGCGAGCGCGTGGGCCAGCGCGTGCAGTTTCGCGCAAACGGCATTCTGCTGTCCTCGGCCACGCTGATGAGCCCGCTGGACGGCGATAGCCTGCGCATCACGGCAGGCGAGCACGGCTTTGCGGGCAAGTCCGCCGAAGAAATCGCGCAAGGCATCATGAAGGAAGGCGCGCTGACGATGGACGACGAAAACCGGTAAACGCGCGCACCCCTTGCCTCCCCAGGCTGACGCCCGCGCACGCGGCGTCAGCCTTTTGTTTTTGACGAGATGGCGCAGGCGCCACAAGTTTCAGCCATCTGTCATTAACCTTTCATTTCGGACTTCTAGTATTGCTCGTCCCCATCGGGCATCAGACCCAAAGCCAGGAGTTCAAATGAGCAAGTCCATCTCCGACAAGACCGTCCGCAATCCCAGCAAGAGCACCCCGTTCAGCGAGATTCTCGAAAAGAACATGTCCCGCCGCATGGTGATGCGTGGCGGTATCGCCGCTGCGTTCGCGACGATGACCAGCCTCGGTCTTGCCGGCTGTAATGGCAGCGACGACGATGACGACGATGCCGGCAACGGTGGCCAGAACCCCGCGCCGGAACAGCCCGGCACGGAGACGCCCCCGGCGCCGGCCCCGGTCAAGCTGGGCTTCGAGTCGCTGCCCACCTCCATGACCGACGCCTGTGTCGTGCCTGCCGGCTACATCGCCCATGTGTTCGCACCGTGGGGCACGCCGTTCAACGACAACGCGAATCCGTGGGACCGCAACGGCAACAACAGCTCGACTGACTTGCTGAACTCCACCGGCATGCACCACGACGGCATGCACTTCTTCCCGATCAACGGCAGCTCCACCGAGGGCCTGCTGGCGGTCAACCACGAATACATCGACCAGAAGGCGCTGCACCCGAACGGCGCGACGACCGTCGCCGGCAAGCGCCCCATCGAGGAAATCCGCAAGGAAATCAACGCGCACGGCGTCGCAATCCTGCACGTGCGCCTTGAGAACGGCCGCTGGACCATCGTTCACAACTCGCGCTACAACCGCCGCTTCACGTCGGCCACGCCGATGAAACTGGCCGGCCCCGTCGGCGGCACGGACTGGGTCAAGACCCCGTACTCGCCCAACGGCACGATGGTGCGCGGCACCAACAACAACTGCGGCAATGGCTACACCCCGTGGGGCACGTACATCACGGCCGAAGAAAACTGGGCCGCCTGCTTCGTGAACACCGGCACGCGCCCCGCGCACCAGCAGCGCGTCGGCGTGCCGAACGACAAGGGCCGCTACGAATGGGAAACGGGCGCCAACGACCCGCTGGAAGTCCAGGGCGAGTTCGCGCGCTTCAACATCACCGAGACCGGCGCCGACTTCACGCAGGACTACCGCAACGAGGTCAACGGCTTCGGCTACCTGGTCGAAATCGATCCCTACAACGAGAACAGCATTGCCACCAAGCGCACCGCGCTGGGCCGCTTCGCGCACGAAGGCTGCGCCTACGGCCTGCCCGAAGCCGGCAAGCCGCTCGCCTTCTACAGCGGCGACGATTCGCGCTTTGAATACATCTATCGCTTCGTGTCGGAAGCCGTGTGGGATCCGAAGGACGCCGAGCGCACCGACCGTCTCGCGGTGGGCGCGAAGTACCTGGACAAGGGCACGCTGTACGTCGCGCGCTTTGACGCCGATGGCACGGGCCAATGGATCGCGCTCACCGGCACGACCGTGGGCGCCGGCGGCCGCACGCTGGCCGATGAGTTCGGCAGCCTCGAAAACATCATCATCAACACCCGCGGCGCCGCGGACTTCGTCGGCGCCACGCCGATGGACCGCCCGGAATGGACGGCCACGCACCCGACCAACGGCGACATCTACCTGACGCTGACGAACAACTCCAGCCGCAACGCCAGCCGCGGCACCAACCCGGCCAATCCGCGCCTGAACAACGTCAACGGTCACATCGTGCGCTGGCACGACGAGCCGGGCTCGACCAAGTTCAAGTGGGACATCTTCGTGTTTGGCTCCGACGCCGGCGCCGACGCCGACACCAACCGCTCCGGTCTGACCACGCTGAACCAGCTGGCCAGTCCGGACGGCATCGGCATCGACCCGCGCGGCATCCTGTGGATTCAGACCGACAACGGCATCGACGGCGGCCGCAACAACAACGTGGCCAAGGCGACCAATGACCAGATGCTGGCCGTGATCCCCGGCGCGTTGGCCGACAGCACCGGCACGGGTCCCGCCATCAACGCGACCAACCAGGCCGACCTGCGCCGCTTCTTCGTCGGCCCGAACGAAGCCGAAGTCACGGGCTTTGCCTTCACGCCGGACTACACCAGTATCTTCCTGAACATCCAGCACCCGGTGAACTGGCCGGCCTACGACACTGAAGATGCGACCACCGCCACCACGGGCGTCGTCCGCCCGCGTTCGTCGACGGTGGTGATCCGCCGTGCCGACGGCGGTCCGATCGGGGTGTGATGACAAGTCATCCGGGGTGACCCGCTCACCCTGAACGCCGAAAGACAACAGCCACCCGGATCGGGTGGCTGTTTTTCATTGGCGGGCCGCGTGAGACTGCTATCGGGCCAGCACCGCCATGCAAGCCTCGAACACGCGCCCCGGATGAATCGAATTGATCGCTTTCGATCCTGCTTCAGGCACGACGTCGCGGGTGTAATCGCGCGCCCAGAACCATTCGGGATTCGATTCGTTGAACACGCCCACGTAGGGCACGCAAAGCCCCTGCGCGATATGCGAAGGGCCGCAGTCGTTGGAGACGATCAGTCGGGCGTCCTGCATCAGTGCGACCAGCTCGGCCACGGAGCGGGAGCACTCCAGGCGGAAGTCCGGCCGATTCATGTCTTTCAGGCGCTGGCGCTCGGCCGCTTCGGCCGGACCCAGGACAAACGTGAAATTGGCGGTCCCGCCCAGCCGCGCCTGCAGCAGGTCGGCCAGCGCAACATAATGATCCAGCGACCACCGCTTGAACTGCCCGGCGCCGCCGCCCGGAATCAGGACGATGTCGGCCGGCTGCACCTTGCCCGCACAGGGTCGGCCGATTTCGACGAAGCACTGGCGCGCAATCGCTTCGGGATCGTGTTCCTGCAGCGTGGCCAGCAACCGCAGGTTTGCCAGGCCGATGTATTCGCGGATGTCCTTGGCATGGGTGTGCGTCCAGACGCAGTCGCCGAGCCGGCGGTTGCTGAAGCCCAGCCGCAACTTGGGCCGGCGCAGCAGGTTGATGAGCGCAAAGCGCTCGCTGGAATGATGCAGCGTCAACGACGCGCTGGCGCGTGGGGGCAGCGCCTTGACCTGATCGCCGAATGCTTCTGCGCGGACGAACTGATCCACCCATGGCAGCTGCGTATAGAAGGCCTCCACGTCAAACCGCGAGACAACGCGGACACGCTTGTCCGGCCACAGTTTCTTGACCTGATATAGCGCAGGAAACGCCACGATCTGGTCGCCAAAGCGTGCTTTGTTACGAACGAATACGACGATGTCGGACATGGTTCCTCACCTGATGAAATCACGCAAGAAATCCTGATTTCTTGTAGAAACGCGCACAATCAGAAAACTCCGAAATCAGCGCGGAGACGGGCATACTCTCAGCCCGGGCAGCCCGCGCCGGTGCGCGTTGCCGGCAGGGGCGTATCGCCCGACGTATTACCGGCAAATTTGCGAATCTTCTCGGCCAGTTCGGGCGTCGCTTTCTCGTAGCCGTAGCAGTAAGGCGGCGTCGGCGCCGACTCGGGGCGATAGTCCTTGAGCACCGGCTTGGCATCGCCCAGATACAGGTTGTCCTTCAACCGCAGAAAGGCCTTGAAATCGCGGGTGTAGCCGTGATCCGCCTTGCGCTTTTCATAGGCGCCGCGATCGGAGTCGCCGTTGTCCAGTGCGCTGCGTGCCGGCGCAATCGGGATGTAGCGGCAGTAGTTGACGTTGATGCCTTCCACCGTGGGGTAGAACTCGGGCTCCACGCACTTGCGCTGCGCGTCGTTGTTGAAGATGTTGCCTTCGACCAGCGCCTTGGCCTCCAGGCTGAAACTCATACCGTAGAAGTCCCAGTTTTCGAGCAGGTTGTTGAACAGGTGGAAGGTGCCGAACTGTGCGCGCGGATTGCGCTGCACGGTGTTGAAGAAATAGTTGTGATGCAGCGTCACGCGCGCAATCGAATCGCGCTCGTAGTTCTGGAACAGATTCTTGGACGTGATGTTGTTCAGCAGCATGACCTTGTTCGAGTTGTGGAACTTCGTCCACGAGATCGTCACGTCGGTCGAGCCGTTCTTCACGTTCAGCAGGCGGTCCGACATCCGCGACAGGTCCATGTGGTCGACCCACACGTCGCGGCTGTCGTTGGCCACATTCACGGCCTGCGTAAGCCGCGTGAGCCGCCCGTCGATAGTCAGATGCGTCAGGATGACGTTCTTCGCGCCGTACACGCCCAGGCCGTCGTCGATCAGGGCGACACGCTTGCCGCGGCCGTCAATGGTCGTGTTGGACGGAACACGCAACTGGGTTTTCAGGACGATCGTCATGTCGGACGCGAAGCGTATCCATGCCGGTCCCTTGCGGGCCTGTGCCAGCGCGGCGCGCAGCGTACCGGGTCCGGCGTCCTGGTCCGAAGTTACCTCGATGAATTTGCCGCCCAGACCGCCCGTGGCTTTGGCGCCATATCCTTCGCGCTGCGCCAGCAAGCTGGCTACGAACGGGCAGTGTTCATCGGGCGCCGCGCATTGCCCGCTTGCTGCCGCTGCCCCGCCATACAAGCCGGTCAGCGTCAGCAGCCACACCATCACTGTGTTTCGTAGTCGCATCGCAACCGCTCCCTCAAATTTCACGCGGACGGATCCGCCGCCGTCACATGGCGCCAGATGCCGCCGCTCAACCGCAGGTTCTCCGGCGGGCCGGCAAGATGCTCGCGCAGCCGTTCAAAGTACGCCTTCTGCCAGCGCTGCGCGTATGCGTCCGCGTCCTCGCCGGGATTGGCGGCCGGCAGCATTTCCAGCGTGTAGGCCACCTGCCCGTTTTCCCAGCGCGGCGCGTAGAACACCGACGGCACACCCATCCGGTGCGCCAGATGCGCCGCGAATCCGGAATACGTGACGTCCTGGCCTTCGAAAGTCGTGCGCGGCGCGGCGGGATTCGCCGCGCCGTCGATGGCCAGGCACAGCACAAAGCCCGAGTTGATCGCGCGCATGCAGGCCTTGGCGACCTGCGCCTCGGTCTGGTCGGCCGTCGAGATCAGCGCCTCGGCGTAACTGCTGCGGGCGATGCTGGGCGCCGACGCCAGCCAGCGCGACGGAATGCCGACCAGTTCCAGCGCCATCAGGCCCGCATACATCGGCCCGACGTGCGCAGTGGCGACCACGACGCCGCGGCCGGCGGCAAGCAGCGGCGCGAAGAAGCGCTCGCCGGTATCCAGCTCACCCAGCATGGCCATCGCCTCTTCGACGCGCTCCTCGCGGCATTCGAGCCAGTCGAACAGGAGATGGTCGATCATGTGGCCCCAGCGCGCGCGGCGTTCCCACGTGGCGCGATCGATGCTGGTGTCGCCGCGCATCGACCAGGCCCAGTCCAGCCGCGCCTGCGGAATCGGCGCGGTGTCGAGCTGTTCTTCCATGCGCGCCAACGCTTCCTGGAAGGTCTCCGGCAGCCGCGCGCCACGCTTGGCGACGTATTGCTCGAACAGCGCCTCGGCCTCGTCCTTGCGCCCGGCCTGCGACAGCGCGCCAATGGCGGACCGCTGCCACAGCAAGTTGTCCGGCGACTTCTTCAGAAGGAACATCATCTGTTCGGCCGCCGCGTCGTACTGCAAGGTGTAGCGCAGCGCGCGGGCATACAGGCCTCGCGTCTGCTCGAGATCCGGCGCCAGTTCGATGGCGCGCGCCAACGGCGCCACGGAATCCTTGTAGCGTCCGGCGCGCAGCAGGGTTTCGCCGTGCAGCGTCAGCAGCCGCACGTCGTCGGGCGCGGCCTGCAGGCCGGCCTCGAAGTGCGTCAGCGCATGGGTCTTGCGATCGTCTTCGGTGCCGCGCCGCAGATGCGCCAGCCCCAGCGACGATCGCAGCGCCGCGCAATCCTGGCCCGCGCGCAGCGCGCCGTCGCCCAGACGGATTGCAGCCGCAGTGCGGCCGTCGGCCAGCAATGCGCGTACCGCCATCGTCGCCACGCGTTCATTGGGCAGCTTGTCCGGATCCAGCGACGCCGCGATGCCAGAGGCTTCGGCGACGTCCCCATTGCGCACGAAGGCCATCATCCACGCATAAGCGTCTTCGGGCGCGCTCTGCGCCAGCGGGAGGGTCGTGCGGGCGACTTCCGCCGCCTCGGGCACGCGTCCCGCCTGCACACGCATCTGGATGCGCGCGGCATGCAGCGACGCATTGCCGGGCTCGATGCCGGCGGCGGCATCGGCTTCGGCGATCGCCCTGTCCCACTGCTCCAGGCGGCCGAGCAGACTGGCGAGCAGGCGCCTGTCGTCAACCCGCGTGGGATACACCGCGACAAGCGTTTCCAGCGCCGCGATGGCAGAGGCCAGCTTGCCCGCTTTCACGTCGGGCGAGACCAGCAGCCGCCGGACCTCGCGCCAGCCGTCCTTGGCCGGGCGCAGCGCCGGTTCCAGCGCGGCCATGCCGCTCGCCGGGTCTGCCGACGCGCGGATCTGTCCGATGACCTCGCGCAGGCGCGCCGTGGCGTCCTGCGGTTCGGTGCCGGCGTCCGGCCGGCGGCTTTCAATGACCGTATCAACCATGACGCAGCCCCCTCAACAAAGCCATCGCGACGCGTGCGATGAACATGAGCACAAATCCCAGTGCCAGCGCCTGCAACAGCAGGATGCCGGTGCGCGGGCTGCTGGGCCGATCCGTCGGCACCGGCTGCGCGATGATCGACAGATACCGCTGCAGGCGCAGCGCGTCCGTCATCGCCTGCTGGTACGACTGCTGCGCCAGCGTCAGGTTGGAATCCGCAAACACCTGGGCATTGCGCAGCGCCTCGTATTCCTTCAGTTGCTTGGCTTCCGTATTGCCGTCGCCGCTCAGGCGCTGGCGCACGGATGCAAGCCGCTTTTTCAGGGCCGCCACCTGCATCTGCGCGGGCTTGAGCATGAAATGGTCCTTGTTATCCAGCGCGCGGATCTTGTCCAGATTGATCTGCGCGGTGCTCAGCTCTCCTTCAAGCTGGCTGGACAGGTTCAGCAGCATCGACACCGTCGCGCTGGGGTCGATGTTGCCGTGCTTGGTGCGCCACGTGGTCAGCGCATCGCGCGCCGCCAGCGCCTTTTCCTCGGCAAACTTGACCGACTCTTCGCTCACCTTCAGCTTGTCCGCCACGCCCTTCTCGTTCATCGAACTGACGAACTGCTCGGCCAGGCCGATCAGCTCCCGGGACAGCGTGGCCGCGTCTTCCGACGAGAACGCGCTGACGCGCAGCACGTCGATCTGCTCCAGCGCGTTGAACGACACGTGCACCGACGCCTGATAGGCGCGGTACAAATCGTCTTCGCTGGAATCCTCGGCCAGGCGGTTGAACGGGTCCAGCCCATCGTTCATCAAATAGCGGCGCAGGCCGACCTTCTTGTCCAGCTGCTGCATGCTGTCGCGCGACTTCAGAAAGTCTGCAACTGCCCAGCCATCGACGAATCCGCCGAGCATGCCGCCCGAGTTGCCCGTCGTGAGCAGACTGGCCGCCGCGCCGCCGCCGCCCTGCTGGCCGGAGGCCGACTGCACGAAGAACCGCGACTCCGCCTCATAGCGCGGCGTGGCGACGATCAACAGGTAGATCACCGCCAGCACCACCGGCACCAGCACGATCACCGCGTTGATCCAGCGATGGCGGCGGCGCTCGCGCAGCGCCGACTGCCGTTCGCGGCGGCGGCGTTCGATCTCGGATCCGCCGTCAGAACCCGAGTTGGCCTTCGTCGAAGCCGCCTCCGAGGACGTCGTCGCCTGTGCCGGAGTCGCTCCGTGATCGTCGCGGGGGATACCTGCGGAGGCACTGGTCGAGGTCGTCGTCGATGCTGAGCGCGCTTCGTTCATAGATCAAGCCTTTGAAGCAATAATCCGCCAACTGATTCTGGCGATAACTGGAAAAAATGAGTGTCCGGCCGACCAGGCGCTCTTCGAAAAGCGCCAGCCAGAGCCGGGTGAAACGGCAGGGCTCGAAGGGGATGCTCCCTTCGATCACGTAGACATCGAACGCGGGCGCCAGCGCCAGCGCGAACGAAAACTCCTGCCGCACATAAAGCGGCCAATGCTCCATGGGCTTGGCCAGCATCTTCGGATCGCTGATCAGGTCCGCGACCAGTTCATACGTGGCGTCGGGATCGATCTCGTACATTTCGCTGACGAAATCGATCATGGACAGCCCGCTGGCCTTGCCGCGGATGAAACCCTGCCGGCCGATCGCCCACGACACATTGCCGTCGTGCTTGACGAAGCCCTGCCGCGGCGGACGCAGACAGCACAGCACGTCCACGAGCTGGCGGTGCATCTCCGGCGCGGGCGACAGCAGCGCATAGCGCCCCGCCGGGATGTCGAGCGTGGCGTTGGCCAGCAGCGGCTGCCTGCTGCCGAAGGAATAGGGTTCGTCGGTTACGCCATTGAGATGGATCATCTTTCACCCTCACATTGGCTGAACGTTGGGACGGGCCAGGCGCTCTGCCACCAGCGCGATCACCATCATGAACACCAGCGAGGTCAGGAAGTAACCCAGGCTGGCATCGTGCGACTCGTACGCATGGAAGTACGCCGAGCGCAGCAACTGCATGCCGTGCGCCAGTGGCGACCACAGCATCCACGGCCGCAATTGCTCGGGAAACTGCTCCGACACGAAGAACACCGCAGCGAAGATCTGCAGGAAGCGCTCGATGATCGGCGCCAGCCGCAGGAAGAAGTGCCAGTAGGTCGCAATCGACCCGAACAACACCCCCATCGCCGCGCCCGCCACGCCCATCAGGACCACAAAAAGAATGAAGCCGGCCCAGCTCTTGGGCAGCGTGATGAGCCCGATCGCGTGGCCCGCGGTGATCAGCACCCCAAACACCACCACATACACCGATACGTAGATCATGGCCTGCACCAGCGCGCACATCAGCGGCGTGACGCCCTGGAAATTCAGCAGGCCGCGTGCCGAGACATACGCCGTACTGCTGCGGAACGCGATCTGACGGAACATGATCCAGGTCGTCGCGCCCAACAGCGAGAACGTCTGCACGTCCATCCCCAGGATGTAGTGCGTGCCCATCAGGATGTACAGCGACGAAATCAGGGTCAGCAGCACGACAGGGCCGACCAGCGCCCACACCAGCGCGATGCGGCTTTCGCCGTGCATCACGCGCAACTGGTAGATGAACATCGCCATCAGCGTGCGGCCGATCGGCCGATGGCCGGCGGTGTCCTCCGAATGCCCCTTATGCAGGGAGCGCAGCCGGTTGCGCAGGATCGCGAGATCACCCGCTTCGCTCTGCGCAACCTCGATCTCCAGCGCGATGTCATTGCGTGACGCATGGCGGCGCGCTTCACGCGCCTCGTCCTGCTTGCGACGTTCCACGCGGCGGGCATGCGCGACGGCCAGCCGCTCATCCTCGGCCACCAGCTTGGCCGGCATGTAGCCCGGCGCAAACACCTCGACACCCGCGCGGATGTCCTGCTCCAGCAGGCGCACGATGATGCGCAGGCGCCGCCGGGAGAAGTCCGCCAGGGTCTCGTCGACCTGGCTGCGCACGATCTCGGCGTCCAGCTCCGCCTGCACGGCCTCGTACACCGCCCGTCGCGCCGCGACGGAGTCGTGCGGCTCGCCCTGCAGGCGGGCCAGCAGCGGCTTGAACAGCACGCCCGGCGGAGCCTTGGCTTCGAACAGCGCGGCCGGATCCAGCCGCCAGTTGGCGACGCCAGACCCCACCGTGTAGCTGTTGTCCTTCCGGCGCGAGCGCCAGCCCTTTATCCGATCCTCGTTGCTCATGGACGCGTTATTGGGCAACGCCGGTCGAACCGCCGCCCGAATCGCTGTCGATGGCTCGCGTGGCGCTGAAGCCGGCGCTCATCGTGACGCGGAAGGCCGACAGCACCTTCTGCACCTGCGTGAACGGCGCGTCCGAGATGTAGATGGCCTGTCCTTCATGCACCGTGAACTCGCGGGCCAGCGCCACCTGCTCCGGCCGCGTGAGGTCGAACTGATACACGACGGGCAGCAAGTCCGGCTTGCCTTCGGCCCCCGCTTGCGCGGGCGTGAACAGGAACACCGAACGCGGATCGGCCAGCTTGTCGTCCAGGCCGCGCGAGTCCGCTAGCGCGTCCAGCACGCTGTAATTGCGCTTGCTGATTTCCACGCGGCCCTGCTGGCCGGCCGCGCCGAGCACGGTCAGGAATTCCTTGGCGTCGTAGGCGGTGATCACATCGCCCGAACGCAGCAGGATGTCGTTGTTCTGGTTGCGGTAGATGTCGGCCAGCCGCACCGAGGCCACCTGGCTGTCGCGGCGCAGGCTGATGATGAGCTGTTCGGGGTTGGTCTGCACGGGCGCGGCCTGCGCCAGCGCGCTGCTCAGGCGCTGGGCGGTCTGCGTGATGGGATACATGCCGGGCTTGGTCAGGTTGCCCTGCACCGTCACCATCTGCCCGCGCGCGTCGGCCGCGCGCGTGACGCTGACGTCTGCGCCGACCACGAGCTTGCTCAGGCGCGCCACGATGGCGTCATGCAACTGGCCGAGCGTCAGGCCCTCGGCGCGGAACTTTCCGATGATGGGAAACGTAACGTTGCCGGCACTGTCGATGTCCTGGTTACCCAGATCACTGACGCCGGACGGGTCCGCGGCGAACACGCCGAGACCGCCGCGTTCCCACACTTTCACGTTGATGCCGTCACCCGGCACCAGCTTGTCGAAACCCGCCTGCGTCAGATCGCGGTAGCGCACCGGAAAGTCCGCCACATCGGGCACCCGGCTCTTTCGCGCGAGTTCGCGCGACACGGGCATCACGATGACGTCCTTGTCATCGTGAGCCCCTGTCATTTCGCTAAGCATCGGGCCGGACCGTGGGAGCTGGCAACCCGTGAGTGTCAGCGCTGCAAGCAGCAGCATGGCAAGCGTCGCATGGCGCCGCGCGCCCAGGGCCGGGACGTTCATTAGCATAGGTTCCTTCAACTTCAGCACTTTTAAAAAGAGCAACTACCGTCACGCCTGCATCAGGCGCTTGGGCGCAACGTCAATGCGCTCGTCGTTCTCGGACTCGGTCATGGCGGGCATGCAGATGCTCATGAACTTCGTGAGCATCGCGTCCAGCGAGAACAGCTTCTGCGCCCGCTGGCGGCTATTTGCCCGCATGTCCGCATTGCTGCGCACCTGGTCCACCATGTTCAGGACCTTCTCGCAGGCCTCGTGCATGTCGGGATGATCCACGCAGCTGAGCAGGTGGCCCGTCTCGTCCTCGACAAAGCACTCTTCCGCGCCGCCGGCCGGCGTGGAAATCACCGGCACGCCCAGCAACTGAGCCTCGATCAGCACGTTCGGCAGGCCTTCGTAGCGCGACAGCAGCACGCTGGCGTCCATCTTCGAATACCAGAAGCCCACGTGATTCGACAGCCCCACCAGCAACAGGCGCTCCAGCACGTCGTGCTCCAGCGCCAGCGCCTCGATGTTCTCGCGCAGACGTCCGTCGCCCACGAGGAAAAAGCGCGCCTGGGGCCGTTCCTTCAGGTAAAGCGCCGCCAACTTGATGAAGAGCTGCGGACGCTTGTCCGGCTCCAGGCGGAACACGCCGCCGATCGTCTCGGTGGCGTCCTTGGTGCGCTCGTGGAAGGCTTCCCACTTGGCCTTGTCGGCGTCCGAGGCATCGGTCGCCAGATCCGGCACGCCGTTGTACAGGATGTGGAAGCGTTCCAGCGGCAGGTCCAGCCACTCGGCGTACGCTTCCGCGGCCTTGCGGCTGTTGCTCACGAACACCACGCCCGGCACGAGGGCCAGCGCCTGAAACAGCTCGGGATACTCTTCGCGGAACCGGTCCTTGCGGATGTTCGGCGGCAGGCCGCGGAACACCAGGTGGATCGTCGGCGTGCCGGCCAACAGCGCCGCCAGGGCGCCAAAGAGGCACGTGCCGTCCTGCCACAGGCTGACCACGTCGAAACGGTTGGCGCGCAGCACCGGCGCCAGGCGCGTCACGCCGTAGTGAACCGGCGGAGGCAGCTGTTCCAGCAGGCGGCCCAGGTTGCCTTCGGGCACGGACTGGTGCGCCACCGAGATGGCCGGCAGGCGGTTGATCTCCGTGACCGGAATCTGCGCCTTGATGAGCACCGGCAGGAAGAAGTCGTCCTGTTTCTTGGGCGACCCGGACGGCTCGGTGTGCTGCTTGACCAGCACCTCGACCTTCTTGGGCCGCATCAGGATGTCGGGCGGCTGCAGTTCCGGGGACGCGGCCAGGCGGGTCAGCTCACCCGCCAGACGGGTCAGCTGGCGCTCGGCGCCGCCCGGTCCCAGGCTGCCGGTGACCAGCGCCACCGACACGGGCTTGTCCGGCGTGCTTTCCGCAATCTTGCGGTTGCGAAAGTGCAGGATCGCGTGCTTCATCGACACGATGCGCACGTCCTTGCCCGCCAGCGACTCTTCGGATTCGAAGCGCTGATAGAACGCGTAGTCGCTGGCCAGCCCCTCGGCCAGTTCGGCCGCCTTGCTGCCGGGCGTCAGGTGCTTGGCCACGGGCGCGATCGCGTCCCACGCGTCGGCCAGGAGGCCGCGCTTGCGCAGGCGCTTGGCGAACTCCACGCGCATGTTGCGATCCGTGTGCTGCGAGATCAGACGCCGGAACAGCGCGTCCGACTGCTCGTGCGCGCGGATGTCGCTCAGCAGCTTCGCCCGCGCAAACAGGCGGTCCGGATTCGTCGTCTCGGCCGGCAGGTGACGGTCGACCAGCGCCATGGCTTCGTCCAGGTGCCGTTCCTTCACCAGCCGCGTCGCGCAGTAGCGCACGATCTGCAGGTCATCCGGGCACTCCTCGAGCAGCGTGGCCCACTGCTCGGCCATGCCCTCGTTCAGGCCCGCCGACTCCTGCAGGCGGAGCAGGAGAAAGCGGACCTTCGAGTCTTCCATGTGATCGCGGGCAAGCTGCTTGGCCCGCGCCAGGTTGTCCTGAGCGACTTGAACCCGCCCCGATGCCGCAACGATTTCCTCCAACTGCGCTTGAACTTGCTGAAGATCGGACTTGGCGTCCACTCGCTCGGTTATCAGAGGGGGATTCATGCTGCCTTTCTCCGGTTGATCTTCTCGATCCAGACAAGGCAGCGCTCGATGTAGTGGTCGTACTGCGCCGGGTTCTCGGAACGTTCCTGCAACTGCTTCCAGTACGGCAGGGCCTGTTCGAAGCGGTGCAGACGCATGGCGCCGACCGCGGCCAGGCGCAGGCCGATGGGATCATCCGGCACCAGCGACACGATGCGTTCGCCCAGCGCCAGGCGCTCGGTCGTGCTGGACGGTTCCAGGGCGCGCGCTTCGGCGTACAGATAAGCCAGGATGCGGCGCTTTTCGTGGTCCACTTCCGGCATGCCGGGCCACGACTGCGCGACGCGGTCCAGCAGCTTCCAGGCGCCCTGATGATCGCCGTTCGACAGGATCTCGCGAGCGCCACGGATGGCGCGCGGGCCGAGCCGGCCGAGTTGGCGTTCGGCTTCGTCCTTGGCGCTTTGATCGGCGCCCGAATGACCCAGCACATCCTTGTACGCGTCGATCGCTTCACCGAACCAGCCGCCATTGAAGGCGACGCGGGCAAAGTGCAGCTTGGCGCTGAACGGAGCGGCATCGCCGGCCGCGGCCACTTCCAGGTGGCGCATCGCCGTCTTCTTGTCGCCCAGCGCATCAGCCGCGCGGCCACGCATGGCGTGCAGTTCGGGGAAGTCCACGTTGGTGTCGATGGCCAGGTTGGTGAGGTCGATCACTTCCTTGTGGTTGCCCGCCACCAGCGCGGCACGCACGCCCAGGCGCATGGCGCGTTCGAAGGCGCGTTGTGCACGGGCGCCGGCGAGCGCGTCGGGGTTGAGCAAGCGGTGCGCGCAGATGCGTTCGGCGGCGTCGCGCAGGCGTCCTTCCTCCAGCGCGCGGTTGCCTTCCTCGGCCCACGTCGCGGACTGCGATTGCAGCCATGCGCTGATGTCTTCGTTCTCGCTCTTGGCCAGGCCGCAAGAAGCTGCCAGCGTTGCCGCGGCCATGATGCAACCGCGCCACGAGGCTTCCTTGACCAGCTCCAGCGCGTCGCCCTCTTCCAGCTTGGGCTGTTCGCCGGCCAGGTCGCGCAGCGCGTCGCGGTCGCCTGCCAGCAGGCGGTCGCGCCACAGCACGGCAAAGCCGCGGCCGTAGTTCGGGATCGCCGCGCGCACTTCGTGCACCCAGCGGATCGCCGCTTCCATGTCGCCACCCGTCTGCAGCAGGGACAGCACCGTGTCGGCCGCTTCCACCGCCATCGTGTCGGTCGGTTCGGAGATGCGGAACAGCTGCTTCCAGTTGCCCAGGCTTTCGTCCACATAGCCCAGGTGGCCGGCGGACACCGCCGCGATGCGGACGATTTCCGGCGTTTCGATCTCGTCACCCAGCAGGCCTGCGGCCAGCGAGTACGCCACGTCGTAGCGGCCCAGCTTGAACTGGTTGCGCATCAGGATCTGCTCGGCCTTGCTGCCCGAAGACAGCGCATCGGCGCTGCCCAGAAGGGCCAACGACCCCTCGTAGTCGCCCAGTTCTTCCTGGATGCGTGCGAAGAGCACGACGTGATCCGGCAGGCTGGGGTAGCGGCGCAGCACATCGCGCACGCGGCGCGAGGCTTCGCGCAGCTCGCCCGAGTCCCACAGCTTCTCGATGCGTTCGACGCTTTCTTCGGCGCCCAGCTTGGGCACCGAGACCTGCGGGGTCGAGGAGCTCATGCGCGGACGGATGAAGTTCTTGTACCAGTCGGTGTACAGGCGCTCGGCGAAGGCAGGCGTGTAGTGGGTCAGGTCCAGCCCGCCGTCTTCCATGGCATCGGCCTGGCCCAGCTTGTTCATCAGCGGGGTCGGGTCATAGCACGGCACGCCGATGCGTTGCGCGGCCGCGGCGATGGCGGCGATCAGCTGCTGACGCTGTTCGATCGGCACGTTGTCCGGCGTGTGGGCGTTGACGTGGGTGACGAACACGACCTTGTCGCGGCCCAGCAGCTCGACGAGTTGGCGCATCTCCTGCTCGATCTCCTCGTCCGTCTGGTCGCGCTTGACGACGCGGGCGAGCAGGTCGCGGTCTTCAGCGTTCAAGCTCTTGAAGACCGGATCCTGATCCAGCTGCGCGCGGCGCTCGGCCAGGCGGTCGGCCACGGCCATCGACCAGAACGCGCGGGTGCGGGTGCGGTCGGCAAAGAACTCGCTGAAGTAGCGAACCAGGTAATTCGATTGGATGGGATGGCCGTCGATCGTCAGCAGCTTGCGCGAGGACAGCTCGACCATGTACAGGTCAGCCGGCTTGTGCGTGCCGCGGCGAGCCTGCTCGCCATTGGACGGACGGAAGATCAGGCGCTGCACGTCAGCCGGGATGTCGCTCTGGCTGAACATGAAGCGCGCCTGCTGGAGGGCTTCGGCGGCCGTGTGCACGAATCCGTAGTTGCGGCCGAGCTGAAGTTTGATCGGGTAGCGGCCCACGGCATCACGCAAGGGCGTGTGGATGCGGCAGGTTCCGATGGGAGCGATGGTAAATGCGGTCATTCAGGGTCTCTCCTGTATTGATGGATTACGAGCCTGAACTAGAGAGTCCAGTACAAAAGGTCGGCCGGGAGGCGCTTGGCATCCAGCACCGACTTCAAGTCGCAGACCATGCCGCCGTTCTTGACGAGCTGCGGCAGGTCTTCCCAGATGGTTTCCATGGTTTCGCGGTGCGGCACCGCCAGGATCAGGACGTCCATGTCGCGGAAGTCGCCGCGGTCGACGAGCTTGATCCCGTACTCGTGCTCCATCTGCTCCGGATCGACCATCGGATCGCACGCGACCGGCGTGATGCCGTACTGGCCCAGCGCGTGGTACAGATCGACGATCTTCGAGTTGCGGATGTCGGGCACGTTTTCCTTGAAGGTCATGCCCAGGATGCCGACGCGGGTGGTCGCATTCAGGCGGCCGTTGCGTGCAAGCTGCTGCACCAGTCGCGAGGCGACGTGCGCGGCCATGCCGTCGTTGATGCGGCGGCCGGACAGGATGACTTCGGGGTGATAGCCCAGTTCCTGGGCCTTGGACGTGAGGTAGTACGGGTCGACGCCAATGCAGTGGCCGCCCACCAGTCCGGGCGTGAACTTCAGAAAGTTCCACTTGGTGCCGGCGGCCGCCAGGACCTCCGAGGTGCGGATGCCGACCAGATCGCAGATCTTGGACATCTCGTTCATGAGCGCGATGTTGATGTCGCGCTGCGTGTTCTCGAGCACCTTGGCCGCTTCGGCCACCTTGATCGAGGAGGCGCGATGCACGCCCGCGTCGATGATCTGCTCGTACACGCCGGCAATCACTTCCAGCGATTGCTCGTCCTGGCCGGACACGATCTTGACGATCTTCTCCAGCGGATGCTCCCGGTCGCCCGGGTTGATGCGCTCGGGGCTGTAGCCCAGCTTGAAGTCGACGCCGGCGCGCAGGCCGGATGCCTTCTCAAGTTCCGGGCCGCAGATTTCCTCGGTGGCGCCGGGGTGGACGGTCGACTCGAAGACCACGATGCAGCCGGGGCGCAGCACGGGGCCGATGGCCTGGCACGCCCGAACCAGCAGGGAAAAGTCGGGATTGTTTTTCTCGTCGACGGGCGTCGGGACAGCCACCACGAAAAAGTCGCAGCCGTCCAGTTCGGACAACTGGTCGGTGAACTGCATGGGGGAGGCAAGCAATACGTCGCGTTCGATCTCGCCAGTCCAGTCATCACCCTCTTTCAGCCGTGCGATTCTCCGCTTGTCCACGTCAAAGCCGATGACATCAAAGCGCCTGGAAAATGCCACTGCCACGGGCAGGCCGACATATCCAAGGCCACACACTGCGATTCTCTTTACCACGGGGGACCTCACTGTTTTCGTCGTGTCGCAGACACTAGAAATCGACGCCCCGAAGCGAGCACTTCGACATGAAATCGAAATACCCTTGCCGTATAGGGGCGGACGTATTGCTAAAAATAAATTTGGCTCGGTACCCGGTTAACTATCCGGTTGGCGAGCCTGGGCATCGTAGAGGGGTCGCGCAGCAAACTTTTTGCTAAATATTTTTATTGCTGCGGAAATAAATCAGGACAACCCGTAATAAACCCGGGAAATCCCTAGAAAAATTACATTCATTACACAAACCGCAACATGAGACGGTCGCTTCATGTAATCAAATATGAAAAGACGTTTTTCTTGGTCTGGTTTAACCAAACTGAAAAATCATTATCCAGATCGGTAGCTTATTTAGTAATTGCGTCAGGCAATATAAAAAAGATGCACCAAACTGGATCTGCACGCACCATTATCAGCACGAGACATGCCTGGGTTTTCATCGCCCGGTAATAAATGGCCGGGCCGTGGACAACATGGCAGACAACAGGTGGTTGTGCGATACGCGGCGCTTCTTGCAATGCGCTTCTTGCCAATGCGCTTCCTGCAATGCACTTCTTGCAGCGCGCCTCTTGCATTGCACTTCCTGTAAAAACAATCCGCGCGAATGCAAAAAAGCCGGCAGCGCTTGCGCGATACCGGCTTTCAGCCAGAAGGTGTCGGGAAACACCTTCTTGAATTCTCGACCACATGAAGTGGTCGGGGCGAGAGGATTCGAACCTCCGACTCCTGCGTCCCGAACGCAGTGGTCTTCGAGGCCCGAGCAAAATCGCCAAGCTTTTGAATCGATACGTCTTTGGCTCCGCCCTGGCCCGATTCCAGGACGAAATCCCGCAAGCACTCTGAGCGCTTACGGGCAAAGGACGTCGCGGTTATGCGAAAATATCGATTCATGTCAATATGTTATCATCATTTGCCAGATATTTGCGAATGTCGGTCGTTCGTGACCTCCTCCCCGAGCGCTTTCCGCGCGTAACGGCCGGCCACTGACATGGACCATACTCTCGCATCAGCCCACCACGTTCCCGGCCAACTGGCCCCAGCGCGTCCGCCGATCGATGGCGTGAAGGACCCAGCGCAGAACATCCACGACGAAGGCGTGGTCGACGAGAATCCGACCTACGATGCTGTGATGCAGGTGTACCAGGCGTCCGGCAAAGATACGGAGCGATTTCGGTACAGCCAATTGCAGCTCGACCGCTTCTTCAAGGGGCGTACGGTATGCAGTTTGAGACGTGCCACCGTCAATCGGTACATCACCCTTCGGAAAACAGCTGGCGTCAGCCCTGCTACGATCAACCGCGAGCTGGACGACATGAGCGCGGCGATCAATTGGTACAACTTCCTGCACGAGCTCAACTTGCCAAATGCCCTTGTCGGCATGGCATTGCCGGTGCCCGAAGGCAGAACACGATGGATCACACGGGCCGAAGCGCAGCGCCTGATCTCTGTAGCTCAAGCGATGGCGGTGCGGCCGCACCTTCCCTCGTTTATCCAATTGGCTTTGCACACCGGCTGCCGCCGGAATGAACTGCTCAGGCTGCGTCTGCAGCGCGTGCGCACTGAAGAGGGTCTTATAACGCTCGAAAGCGAAGACACGAAAACAAAAAAGCACCGCATCATCCCGCTTAACGCACCGGCGCTTGAGGCGCTGGACACCATGGCCGCATGGCGCGCGGAACACTGCCCCACATCGCCCTGGGTCTTTCCCTCTCCCCGAGACCACACCAAGCCTTTGAGCACCGTTCAGAAGGGCTTTCGCACCGTCTGCACCAAGGCAAATATCGAAGACTTCCGGATCCACGATCTTCGCCACACATGCGCGTCGTGGCTGGTGATGGCCGGCGTACCATTGCTGGTCGTGCGCGACCTTCTCGGTCACTCGTCTATCGAAATGACGGAGCGATACGCGCATCTGGCTCCGAACCAGGTCCATGACGCCATGCGACGACTGGAAGACGCGTGGCTTCAACAGCCGATGCGTACTGTCAATGCGTGACACCGTTGCGCGCTCCTTCTAACTCCCCGGACGGCTCCAGACCGACGTGGATCGAAAACGGCAACGGACGCCCCGTTGCCGCGAGCGCAAGCAGCAGGTCAATCTGATGCGCATCCTGGTCGCTCAGCACCTCCATTAGTTGCACGCACCGCTGAACGACGTGCATTCGGCGTTGCAGCTTGCGATACATCGCATTGACAATCTGGATGCTGCGTTGAGGCTCCGTCGGGTCCCCAGCCAGAATTCGATTCAAGGCTTGTCGTTCTTGCTCACGCAGGGGAATCCGATTCATCTTTCTTCGTGAAGCTCCCATAGTTTTGCTTTGATCGAACGACTGCTCAGGAATCAGCGTACTCGCGACGGCGTGCAGCCCCATCCCGATCGCGAACAGCTCTGAGCGCCGCTGTGTCTCCGCACCCAATGTACGACCAGGGCGGCCATTGCCCTTCCTTTCGCGAACGCGCAGCACTACGTGCTCCGCACTGGGTTGTTCCTCAACACACAGAAAGACGTCCCCAACTGCAAAGCGCATGATCTCTTTCATTCGTTCATCCTGACCGTCCTAGGACGGCGTTCAGTTCGTTGTTATAAGTATTTCTTGAAGTACTTGGCCATGACCCACACGAGGACCGCGCCACCCACTGCAACGGGTAAGAAGAACAGCGCCAGAGACATCCGGGCTGGCACGATGAGCCATACCACGGCTACCATTGGCACGATGCCCCGATTCAGCAGACGTTTGGCGCGCGTGTGTCGGGTTGCGGATTCATGCCCCCCGCACTCTCGCCGGACGTACCGCGCGACCAGGCCGTCCGTTAGTGCAATCGTCAATAACAACCCGAGCGCCGGCAACGCGCTAAACAGCAATAGCAGTCGGACACCCAGCAGCTCAACGGCGTGCATGGTCACCAGTATCAGCTCGCGGCCCTGCCCCTGTGTGGACCTTTGCATCGCCCCGCCAAGGAGGCTAGGACCCGGCTTCGCCTCGTCGGACAGGGCAGCGGCCACACCAGGCCAACCGAATACCAATGCCCGAGAAATTCCGGCAGCGTCATTGGCGGCCTTCTTATTTGGAGCTTGCTCCAGGTAGTAGTCGACCAGGTCGCTCATGTACCTGGATGGGGCTTTGTCGGTCTGCAAGGCCACCGCGACTGTGAGAGACACCACGATGGACAGGAACATCACCACGATTAGCCAAACTGATAGATGCAGAACGGCGTGAATAGGCCAAAAGAAGGCACGCACCGCATCCTCGCCGGAAGCTCTGTCCTTAGAAGCCACGGCCACTACCCTCCACGGTCACATTGGACGAGACCTCGCCCGCACGCTCAGAGGCTGAAACCGTGCTGTCGAAGTCGTGCATGTCGACGGACAGGCCGGCATCAACTGCGTCCGAATACGCCTTATAGGTCGAACGCATGCTCTTAACGACGTCGGCTAAGCCGGCAGGCATGAGGTGATCAGAATCCTTACTTGCCAAAGGTAGCCGCAGCTTTACGAGCTGACCGCCCTCAATAAGGGCGAAGGCCTGCCCCTTTGGCAACTGCACCAGGTCTGACGGGTCTACTAACGGCACCTCCCGCGGCGAATACTTGTCCTGCGTTCGGGATGTGAAATCGGTTACTCCATCATCTGTTCCATCCCCAGTCGCAGAGTCCAACTGGCGCGTGTAGATCTGTACCTTCGGGAGTTGGTCTGTGAGAATTTCAGCTGTGGGCAGGTTCTTCACTCGGAGCATCACGAGCGTGTTGAAATTGCCGAAGATCTGATCCGCCTTCGCTTTCGACCCGATCCTGGATTCCACATCCGAGCCTGTCTGGGTGTACGCCGTGACCTGATAGCCCGCGCCGCCGGCCTTGTTTACCATCGGAATGAACTCGTCCCCGACAAGCTCATTGAACTCGTCCGCATGGATACACACGTTTCGCTTTTTACCGGGAATTGCCTGTCCATAACCGGAGCCGAATTTGTATAGACGCCCGGCAGTAGAGGTAAGGTCGGCAAACATTGAATTTCCGACTGCGCCGGCGACTTCGAAATCGCTGAGCGCGTCCAGTCCCACATAGACGATTCCGCCTGTGTCGATGATCTTCTGCCAGTCGAATACAGTGCGCGGATCTGAGGGATCCGAATAATCTGGAGACAGGAGCTTGGATACTGGTCCAGTGGTTAGCTTTTCCAGCAGTGGATAGAGAGACGACACCAGCTTCTCAAAATACGATCGGTCGTTTGTGAGAACGCTCGCGAGACCGTCCGCGATCTGGTCATGCCAGCCCTTGTCCCGGATTAGCTTGAGGATCTGGAGCGGATACATCGCTCGACCTGTCTTTTGCGCTTGTGCCTGGAGTTGCTTGTCCGGCTCCGACATCTCGTCACGCCAGCCCATGTGATCGCGGTCGAGCCAGTATTCGAAATACTTCAAGCACAGGTCGTCGATGTTTACCGCGTTTTGATAGATGACCTCATAACTGGGCTTCATCCCCAGCGCCACCATCGCGCGCGCCATCACGTTGATGTAGCGCCAAACGAACTCTCTGAACGCAGCGGCTTGTCCCTCGGACGGTAGCTGACCGGCGAGCCGCGTTGCGACTTCCGTAATACGCGAGAAAGTCGCAATTGGTGAATATCTGGACGAGGCATCCGGATATCCGAGGTGGAAAAAGTGGAAGTCCTTCTCGCGGCCCGCGCGGCATGCTTCCGCATACATTCGGAGCAGCAGCTCAACGTCTCCCTTGGGATCAAAAACAATTACAACGTCGCCGCGGCGAATGTCCTGCGTCACCAGCAATTCGCAAAGGCGAGTCTTGCCGACGCGCGTAGTTCCCAGTACAAGCGTATGCCCGACACGCTCCCCAAGGCTGGACCATATATCGCGCTCGTCGGGCTCGACGCCATGAATAACGGGGTCTCCGCCCACTGGCGGCAGCGGCTTGACCGAGTTCCACCACGCGTCCCTCTTGAGCTGATTTGCGATCCAACCAGAGTGCTGTCGCTCCATCCGACGGGCCCACTGATACAGCTCATTGCGGGCCGTCAAGTGCTTGTATTGTGGAAGGCGGGCGGTGTACAGACGCTGCGTGTGTTCTTGCGTCCAATAGAAGCCTTTACCAAGGAACAACTCTGTTGACGAGCACGGGATCTCGTCAGCGGCAAGCGAATAGGTGGGTAGACTCCGGAGGTTGCGTTGGAATCGGATGAGGCGTCTCGCTTGCCGAGCTCGAATGGCGGCCAGCGAGAGCAGTCCTACACTTAAAACTCCCCCTGTCGCAGGGGTAACCAAAAACAACCCTTGATAGGTCCAAAGCGCACCGACCGATGCAAGTGCGGCCATCGACGAAACTACTTCATATGGGCGCCGAAAGAGGTTCTCGTAAGGGTGGGACATAGATCAGGCGCTCGCACCGGCGGACGCCGATTTCAATAACTGGTTGGCCGCAGGGACGGGCTGAAAGAAGCGTTCCGGTCCGGGGATCAAGATCCCCGTCAACTGTTTGCCGCCTGGACCACTGACGTTGTATCGGTGGAGAAAAGAGCCGCTTCCGCTCTTCTGCGGGTACTCCGACTTTTGAAACTGCTGTTGCAGAACCCGCCACGGCTCCTTGGATGGCGCGCCATCTGTAGACGTGGGCATGTCGATCCGCGCCTCGAAGTTGTCCGCGTAGTCCTTGAAGATCTTTGGCGACACCAGAAGCATGCCTTCTTCACAGAAATGCACTGCGGCGTTGGCCTCGTTGTATGCAATTGATCCAGAACTGACACCGGATTGAATCCAGGCCATGAAGCGCTCTACGTTCGCCTTGCGAGCCGGCATGGCAGGCAGCGCCGCCGGAGCTGGCGCAGCCCTCACACGTGGGGCAACTGGCGCACTCATCAATTCGGGTGCTTCAACCTCTGGGGATTGGACCAGCTCCGGAATCGCGCTATCGATATCGTCGAGATACTGATCATCCGCTTCTAATTCGATCGAGGCAGGTAACGAATTGCTGTCCTGCACCACGCCAACAACATCTGGATCGAGATCATCCATCTCGGGAAGGTCTTCAACGCCGGGGCTCGTGCCAGCAACAGGCGTGTCATCGCCTGCACCAACATCGGTAGCTTCTATGATCGGCTCTTCGTGCGCAGGCGGCATCTGCTCTGCCGGCGCCGATGGCGCCACAGGCGAGGCGGGCGGACAGTGGTCGTCGGCGTTTCCGCCTGCCGCGCCGCGCGGGGCTTTTACATCAACTACAGAGACTGCACCAGGCGGCAGGGCCGCCGGATATTGGGCTGGGTCCTGGAACAGTATCGACAAGGGAAATCGAAGGACGGTAAGGCGTTGGGACCACGTCCCAATCGCGATTTTTACGGTCCAGATGGCTGCACCAGCTTCATTTGATATCGCTGCGCCATATTCCTGCCAGGTGTCGAATAGCCGCGAGTTATCGTCTGGAATGCCCGCTGCGCCAGGCCTACGCTGCTCGGTCTGCGCCAGATGGTCTCTGACAAGCTTGGCAATTGACCCGGAAACGCACCATAGCGACTCACCATCACAAAATCCGACTGCCCCAGCCCGATTGATCGAAACAGACCCTTCTGCCAGAACGCGGCGCAGCCCGCCCATCAACCGTTCGATGAGAGGAACGGCGCGCGCCGATGCAAAGCGCGTTCTCGGACCAGTGGCTAAGTTGCTCGCTACCGATTCCCTGTCGGCTCGACCCACGAGCTCGGCGATCACTCCCTTTCTCTGTTCTCCGCCCAAGTAGTCGAAGAGCTCGTCCATAAGGGGACTATGTTCGCCAATCCAAGCAAGCGCTTTACCTGGAACAAGGGTGCGCAACAAGGGCAACCCCAACCGTTCGTGCTTCCGGTACTCTCTTTGAGCCGGGAAATCGACGGTGTACCAGTCAGCCCCTTGCTCTTGCATTGTTCCGCCCAAAGGCACCCAAGGCTTTGATTCTCCAGATGCGCCTTGGAGCTGCACCACCACGTCGGTAACAGGCTTCCCAATGTCGTGCAGCAGGCCCGCGACGAGCACGGCATACGTGTACCGCGCAGCCAGCCGCGTTTGCTCTTCCGGCGCCACACCCAGTGGGAGTTTGTAGGCATCCCGGAAGTGCAGCGCGTGCGCAGCGACCTCAAGCAGATGCACCAGGAGCCCACCTGGTTGCGCGTGATGATGCGACTCAGACGCTGGAAGTAGCTGAACGAATTCCGCAAATGCCGCTAGCAGCGGACGCACGTCACGCTCGAAATTCTCGGGAGTGAATCCCATGCGCTGGCGAATCAACTCTACGAGAGGCCAGGTCCCTGTGACGTCAAAGAGGCGTTGTGCCGGCAACACTTCCAGGTGCCGCGCGCTCGGAGCCGATTGTTGGACTGGGCCCGGCCCCACCTGCGATTGGCTTGACGTGCCCGTCATCGGCCTCCGCAACCAATACAGCGCGCCGGCGGCTGCGCCCGCACAGGCGAGCAATACAACGTCAGACTCGATTGCCAGCATGATTCGTACTCTCAAGCTGCACCAACGCCGCTGCCAGGTAGCCTCTAACATAACTGCGCCATGCGTCTGCGCCCACGTCCGAGGCGTAAACCACCACAAGCTTGCCCGAAGCGGCTTGAAAGTCTGTAAAGCGCTCGGCGAGGGGGTCCCATTGGCTGGTAGAGTCGATTGTGGCTGCACGCCAACGAGTACACGGCAGGTCGACGAGCCATTCCACGAAGCTAATAGGACTGCTGAACGGGCCACGCAGGCGCTTCAGCTGTTGGCACGCAACGTCGTAGAGTTCCGCACCACCTTCGCCGCTAGTGGCCGTCTGCCAGCCATCAAATCGACCAAGCCAAATAAGGGCAACTGCGAGCTGAGCCCCGTTGCAGACACGCCCTAGCTCGCGGTGCATCTCCGCTTTGGCCTTGTCCGGCAACGGCATTGCCCCAGGCGGCCGAATCGGGCGAAAGGTGGAATGCCGAAGGTATGTCATGGGGCGTGGGCAGCGAGGAAAATGCGACAAGCCTCGCCGCCAGCGTGCTTACGGGTCAATGCGAAAACCAGGCCTCTCCAACACGTAACCTCTTGCGACATGTTGACAAAAGGAGAGCCTCGGTGATCTTCACCGCCCCAAGATCGAGGCGCCCAAAAACCTTTGTCGACCTTTTTGGCCCTTGCGGTTGCCCTTCCCCCTTGGGTTCCGCCCTTAACCCTTAAGCGTTTGCGCCTTTTGAGGGCACATATTTAAGTGCCCGGCCTTTGGTTAGGCCCCTTCCCCTTCGAAGCATTTGGTTTCGTTTGTCACGCAGCAAGAAACGACTACTTCGAAGCACTTTGCTTCCAAACGTTTCCGTCCAGTGGCACGGCGTTGGAAACATACGCCTCACGCCGCTCTATAGACACCAGCCGATATCACACCGTTTAGTGGCTGACAAGCGCAGTCGCAAAGTAACGTTTCGACGCTTTTTAATTCACTAGGTGCCAAATGTCCGACGCGCGGCGAAAGTGCTCACGTCGGCTTCCCTCGTTGCCGATCCGCTGGCTTACCCGCCGGGCTCGGTGCCCGGCGGGGCTTTTTCCTTCAAGGTGCGCCGTGCAGTTCCCAACCAGGTATCGATTCGCCGCAGCCATAGCGATGTGGGCCTTCCTTCCCTCGCCGGCGCACGCTGACTGCATCGCAGCAGCAGCCGCCTACCACCGAATAGACGTCCAACTCTTGCAAGCCATTGTTATGCAGGAATCTTCGGGCAAAGCAGACGCTGTCAATTGCGCCAATTCAAACGCTTCATGCGACTACGGCCTGACTCAGATAAACAGCATGCACCTCGAACGGTTGCAGCGGTTTGGCGTGTCCAAACAGGACCTCTTCAACCCCTGCGTATCCGCGTACGTAGGCGCGTGGATCCTTGCCGAGAATTTTGAACGTCTAGGCGTCACCTGGGATGCCGTAGGCGCCTACAACGCCGCAAGCCCCAACAAGCGTGTGGCGTACGCGAACAAGATCCAGGCAAAGCTCAGTGCGATTCGCGCGGGAACCTTGATCCCTGTCCACGTTCCTTTTGTGCCCCGAGGCGAAAGGGGCCTGCAAGTAGGCCGGATGCCAGCAACACAGCAGGCTGCCGCGGCTGGCCCGACGCTCGCCGCCACGTCGGCCCAACATCAGCCGCAGTCCCAGGCACAAGATTCCGAGGGGCGCCGTTGATGGATATTTCCACCTCCTATGCCGAAGACATCCTCCGCCAGCATTTGAGCGCGATTGAACCCTACCTCGCTTCCGAAGATATCAATGAAGTAATGGTCAACGCTGCTGACGACATATGGGTGGAGGAGCGGGGCGTCATGCGCCGGGTCGACGCCACGTTGAGCGAAGAACAGGTCGATCGAGCGATCACGTTGATTGCCAGCAAGAACGGAAAACCCAACGCCCCGCTGCTCGATGCGCGCCTGCCAGGTCTCCGAATCGCGGCGGCGCGTAAACCCACAGCACTTCGCGGATCCATGCTCTGCGTCCGCCGCTTTGCTGCCCGGCGGATTTCGCTGGACAGCTACGTGGAAAACGGCGCTTTCGACGTCGTCGCGGTGGATCCTTCAGAAGCCGCCAGCGAGCAGCGTGAGCTCAATTCGCTAAAAGCCGCAATGCGACGTGGTGGCTCAACAATCCGGGACTTCTTTCAGTGGGTTGTGGAGCGGCGTCACAACATTGTTCTAAGCGGGTCCACGTCAGCAGGCAAGACGACACTACTCAACGCATTGCTGGACCTCGTTCCTTGCTCGGATCGGGTCATTACGGTCGAGGATACGGCCGAACTACGCTTGAACGTTCCCAACCATGTCGCGCTTGAGGCAAACCAAGCGCTGGGAATCAGCGTCCGCGACCTCGTGAGGCTCAGCCTTCGTTGTCGGCCTGACCGCATTGTTCTCGGCGAAGTACGCGGTGCCGAAGCCTTCGACCTATTGGATGCATTGAATACCGGGCATCCGGGAAGCCAGGTATCTCTACATGCTGACTCCAGCGCGATGGCACTGCCGCGGCTGGAATCAATGTTGCGGATGGCCCCAGAGACCCAGAACTGGCCCTTGCACGACCTCCGCCGCCAGATCGCATCCACATTCAGATTCGTTGTCCACGCCCAGCGCGTCGGGCCATCCAGGGGCCCGCGCGAGATCAGAGAGATCTTGGGAGTGGACGCGAACGGCTCGTACCAAACCCGACTGTTGTTTTCGAAAATCCAACTCCAGGACCAACACTATGAATAGTCCCCGCCTGAACCAGCTCCAAGTATGGGCCCGTGGTCGCTCCCTCGCCAAGCCTGCAGATCGACTACTGCTAATGAGCTATGCAGTAGTTTCCTTGCTCATGCCAGCACCTGCATCTGCGCAGAGCATTTTTGGCGGCCGACTGTGCAGCGGCTTCCAAGCCGTGGTCAACAACGAGCTGATTTCTGTTGTGGTCCTAGTCGCCTGCGTAGGCGCAATTCTGCTGTGGTTGCTCGACGATGGTCAGTCGAAAGTTAAGGTCTTCGCTCTGCGCCTTGCCGGAGGCATAGCTTCGATATTCGGTATTGCGACTGTCGTGGCACTGATATCCGGGCGAAACCTGATGTGCACCATCGGGGCCTAAGGCGATGGACGAACGCGACCTGGTCGACGAGCTCGAAGTCGAGATCGACAAAGCCCTCATCGAGAAGCGCCGCATCATCGGCCTCGACCGTCGAGCTGCTGGCGCGTTCCTATTGCTCGTGCCGCTCTTTGCAGTCATAAGCCGTAGCTTCTGGTTGGCACTCATAGGCATACCTATTTATTTCGGCCTGCGGTACGTGATGAGCAAGGATCCCGACAAGATCGACGTGTACCAGGCGTACAAGACTCAGCACGACCACTACGCACCTCGCGCTATTGGGACCCAAAAGCGGAACAAGCGCCCCTTCGGCTTCGGCAGAGATTTCCCATGCTATTGACAGAGAAAGAGGGCTACCGCCTCGACGCCGGCACGTTGGGCGAACTGGAAGCAGCCCGGGCAAGCGGCCTTGCGCCCACGGCTGAACTGTTGCCGTGGATGTTCCGATACAACGACCAAATCGTCGTCAACAAGGATTCCTCGTTGATGGCCTGCTTCGAGTACACGGGTCCAGACACCGATAGTCAATCATCTGCGCAACTGCTTGGTCTCATGCAGCAAGCTGAACACGCATTTCAGGTCGCCAGCCGCTACCCGTTGACATTCTGGTTCATCACGCATCGTCGAAAGTGTGATCCGTACACCGCCGCGGTCATGCCGGATCCGTACTCTCAGATCGTCGAAGACGAGCGCAGCAACGCGTTCAAGACTAAATCCAACTTCATAAACCGGCACTATGTCGCCATCGCGTTAAGCGCTTCCGCCGGCTTGGATCGCATCGCGGGCAGGTTCTTCCACGCGATGGCCCATGAAAAGGCTGGCCCTGTCCAAGCGATCGTTCACGCGCTTCGTGGCATATGGTCCGACCAAGCCGACTTCGCCTATACGTCGGTGGAGCTCAGTGCTGCAGTCAAGGAGTTTGAAAACCACCTATCCCGGATGCGAGCCAGCCTGCCAGGGCTGACGCTGACAAGGCTCATCGGCGACACATTGGGCGCCTTCTTGGCGTCGTGCGCAGCTCCAGCGGCGCCACGTCGTGCGGAGGTGGCCATGGTCGATTTCCTCGATGAATCGATGGCTAATGGGGAAGTTATACCCGCTGAGGACTACGTCCTGTTCAAAGCCGAGAGCTACAAGCGCATTGGTGTGGTCACGGGCGTGCCAGCCGCGCACCAGTTTTATCCTTCGCGTCTCCGTCCTCATGCGCTGGACGACCTTCTTAAGGTTCCCGGCGAAGTGACAATCAGCCACGTCTATCGAATCCAAGATGCCAGCGCCAGCACTCGAATGATCGAGAAGATGGGGTCATACCACCGCACCAGCGCTTTGGACTTGCGGGCTTTGGCTTCTGTAGCAGCGAACTCCGGCGATCCAAATTACTCGCCGCGCGAGGACAGAGGTCGCGTTGAAGCAGCCGACGAAACGGAAGACCTGAAGAAAGACGTGAACCGGGGAAAGATCGCTTACGGCCAGTACACCCTCAGCGTGACCTCGTTTTCCGCGCCGTTCCAGGGCGAGCGCGTCGAGGATTGGGACGAGGCCATGAAACAGGCCAGAGCTACAGCGGGAAAAGTCGGAGACGCATTGATAAGTGCGAAGTTCTTGCCCCTCGTCGAGACGCTTGGCACCCTATCCACATGGTCTGCGTCCATCCCCGGCGCCTGGCGAGACATCGCGCGCTGGGCACCGCTTCGATCTGAAGTTGTGGCGCGTGCAGTACCGCTGCGCACCGTGTCGCAAGGGTCGAAAGAGAATCGGCACTTGAGCACCACGATGAAGCGCCCATCCCCGGCTCTTGCAGGGCTTCCCACAGATTACGGCACCCCGTATTTCTGGACTGGCTTCTACCATGACATCGGGCACACGCTCGTCTGCGGCGAGACCGGCCTAGGCAAGACAACGATTGTGAACTTAGGCTGGACTTTGTTCCGCAAGTACACCGGATCGGACGTATTCATCTTCGACCGCACATTTTCGAGCCGCATTCCAATCATGATGCAGGGCGGCGTCTACTGCGATCCTGAGGACACCAGCGCAGACCGGCTGACGGTCAATCCACTGTCGTTGATCGGCGAAGTACGACACCTTAAGTTCGTTAAAGACTGGATCTGCACGCTGTCCGAACGACGCGGCTACTCGGCAACCAGCGCCGATCGCGAAGAGCTGGAAAAGGCCCTCCTTGGAACCATAAAGCTGCGGCGCAAAGACTGGAAGCTCCACGCGGTCTACGTCCAACTCCCCGTCGGTTCATTCCGCAATGCACTTTCGGAATGGGTTGGAGATAGCTTAAACGCACGCTGGTTCGATAACGAACTCGATATCTTTGACGAGATCGCCACTGGCCGGGCAGCCGCTGCGTTGGGCATTGAAATGGGAAAGCTCCTGTCTCAGCCAGACGTCCTCGTTCCCTATCTTCTGTATTGCTTCTATCGCATTCAGGACAGGATCGAGAGTCGCAGAAACTCAGGCCTTGTTGCGCCCACCTTCATCGGGTTGCCCGAGGTGTGGGGGTACCTGGAGGAGCCGATATTTGCACGAAAACTGGCGGAATGGATCGACACGTTACGCAAGCTCCTCGGCTGCGTATGGATGGACGCTCAATCGCCTGAGCGCTACATCAACTCCCCAATCTACGCCTCTATCCGCGACAACGTCCCGAACCGAATCGTTCTGCCGTACCCGGCAGCCAAGACGTCACCTTCGCTGCGCAAGGCCTTCACCGAACTCGGCCTGAATCCTCAGCAAATAGACCAATTGGCGGAAGGTACGCCGAAACAAGACTACTTCCTCACGCAGAAGGATGGGTTCATGCGCAAGGTAGCTCTCCGCCTGGACCCGCGATCTTTGGCTGTGCTCAGAAGCGAGCTTGATGCGCAGGCCCTGTTTGACCATCACCGAGCATCCGGCCGTCCGGACTGGCGTGAGGCATATTTCCAGGAGGTGTCACGTGTCCCAAATCCGTAAGTTCGTTGTCGGAGTCGCAGCTACGTTGCTGCTGGCCTCATTGGCCACGCACGCGGCAGGGGCCCTGCCCCACCTTCCAGACACATCGGAGTACGAGCCTGGCGGATCTGAATGGGGATGCGGTGTGTTGCTGTGCCTTGCAGGGATGAAGCCTCCCAGCCAATGCAATGGCTATCTCAATCGCCTATGGCGCGTCTTGAACGCGGTTCCCCCGGGCCCGTTTCCGACATGCGCCATCGCGGGAAACAACAATTACGCCAAAAAATCGCGGGAGCCCTATGACCTTTGCCCAACAGGCTATACGCCGGCTCGCCGCGGCCAATTCGTCGCTCAAGGTGCGGCGACTGACGAGACAAGGCCCTTGCGGCCTAAGTACCTCCTTCAGGGAAGCTACGCCCCATCGGAGTCGAGCAGCGACGACGGTGGCTCGGCCGGTGCACGTGCGTGCGTGAGCGGGTATGTGGGTCAGTTGGACGTCTGCGATAACTGCGGTCTCGGTGGCGACGCAGGCGGCGGCGTACCGACGACCGTAAACGTGTACAGCAGCGTCGTGTGGTTGCCATACAAGGGGCCACGCGCGATCGACGTAATCATCGACGGTGCAATCTACAACCGTGTTCATTATTGAGGAGCCGAGCATGCAATCACCAACCCGAAGGACGTTCATCCGCGCTGCCACGGCGGTCGCCCTAAGTTGCATCACCGCGGCGCCGAGGGCATCGGGGATTCCGACCTTTGACGGCGCCAACTTCGCGCAACAACTGCTGAGCGTTATGAACCAGACCCAGCAGCTGACTCAACAGACGATGATGGTGCAACAGAACATCACGAACCTACAGCGCCTGGGCGGCAACGTGCTGAACCTGGCGGATCAGGCTTATGGGGGCCAAGGCCTGTCCATGCGCGATCTCGTTTCGAGTGTCTCCGACCTGTACCAGGCGGGGTCGCAGCTTCAGCGCATGTACGACAGCGCCAGCGCTGAGATGAAGTCGCTAGACATGACGCCTGAGCGCTGGGGGACGGCCTATGTTCACCTCGCACAAACTAAAGGCGGGGTCTACCGCAAACAGCTAGACCAGGACTTTGCAACGATGGAGGCCTTCGCGTCTCGTGCCGCGAATCTCCGGCAGTTGTCCCGACAGATACCGGGCATTGAGGGAAACGTCCAAGGCCTGCAGCTGCTGAACCAGCAGTCGAGTGTCTTGGCCGGGGAGCTTCTTGAAATGCGCAGCCTTATGCAGCGTCAGGTCGTCCTCGATCTACAAGACCGAGCAACGAAAGAAGACCTCAACAAGCTATCCGTGGAAGGTGCCCAACTGCGTTACGACGCGGTCGCGAAGGAAGCTGCCAGCAAGCGCTCCGCCATCGGAAAGATGCCGGCACTCGAATTCGGTCTATAGACATGACTGGAAAGCCTCTCCGGCGGGTGCTCTTGGTCCTTTGCCGTAGTCGTCACGAGCTCAGAATCGTGTGCAGGGAGCGGCGTAGGTATCGCGTTGAAATAGCCGCGCGCGGGAGACTTGAGCACAAACCGCTACGTGCCGCAGCGAAATCCCTGCGCCTTTCGGTGGCCCTCGCCATCGTGCAGATCGACTGCACATCACCCAATGCGCTCGCCGGCTTTATTGCCGTCGTGATTGCGTTGACGGCGCTTTACGCGCTCGACGCCGGCGTGCGAACGCTCGGCTGGCAATTCGGAGGCTGATGTGGACGTCGCAAGCCTATTCAATCAAGCGTTCTCGGCGGTCAACACGGCAGGCTTTGCCATGGCCGATATCTTCAAAGAAGAAGGCCTGATCATCCTGTCCGTTGGAGCGTCCGGCACAGCCGTGTGGTTCCTGTTACGCGACTATTTTTTAGCCAGCGACACCGTCAAGTTTCTGGTGAGCCTGTTCAACCTGATCTTGAGGATGGGGGTTGTCATGGTAATCGTCCAGAGCATGAACGGGGTGCCGCGCGATATGTTCGTTACGGCCACTCAAGAGGCCGCGACCAAGATTACAAAGGGCTCGGCGAATCCCGTCGAAATACTGAAGCTGACGATGGATACCATTTCGCTAATTGCCGACGGCAAGCGGAAGGAATCTGAAAAGTCGCTCTATTGCAAGATCCACGGTGGATGGTCGCTGAACCCTCTGGACTGGATCGTCGACTCCCGTCCTTCAGAATGTGTCAGCAAGGATCAGATTGGCTTCTTCGAGATCCTAAAGAACCTGCCGATTATCTTGGTGATCTTCCTGTGCCAAGTACTTGCCATCATCGCGATGGTGCTGATGTCGATCGCATTCATCGTCGTCCTGCAAATGTCGTATGTCATGTTGCAGCTCGGCCTGGCCCTTGGTCCATTGCTCGTGGGCCTCTCCATCATTCCGGCCGTCTCATTTTTGTTCGATGGCTGGCTGCGTTTCATGATCGCCGCGTCGCTGCAGCAGTTAGTCGCGTGGTTCGTCGCTGTTCTGGTAACGAAAGGGATCGTCCCGACTTTGGTCGGTTTCTACGACAAGATCGACAGTCGAAAAGAAGCTGATCTCTATTTCGCTTCGAATGAGATCGCGATGATCGCTATCGCGCTTCTTGGCTTTATCGCAGCCTTCATGATGTGGCAAGTTCCAGGTCTTGCTCAAGGGCTCGTGTCGGGCGGCAGCTCTAACGCACAGAGCTTCGGGCGCGGAATGGTAGGCCGAGGTGTGGCCGCGAAAATCCTGCGTAGCGGAGGCAAGCGGTAATGCGATCAGCCTTCCCGCGCTTCGCGGTCCCAGTCTTCTTCCCATTCTTTGTCGAAGCGGGTCGCGTAAGTCTCGCCGCCGCCTTCCTCGCGGCCGGCCGAGGCGAACCCCTTCAGGAAGGCGCGCGCCAAGAGCCCGAGAACAACGAAGCCAACAAGTCCGCTCATTTTTTCTCTCCAGCAGCTGCGTTTGCAGGGCAGTCCATGCCCGCCAGGCAAAGCGGTGTCATCTGCTTGAAAGACTCGCGCTTCGCCACGCTGGATTGCTCAATCGACATAGTTGCAGCGCGCTCTTGCGGCTTCTGTAGCGCAAATACCGTCGCGCCGCCGGCGATCGCGACGACTGTGAGCAGCAATACGAGTTTTGCTCTGGACATGGAAAGTACCCCATACGTTTCTTGTTCGACGGATCCGAGTCTACCAAACGGCAATTCGGATCATTCTGGTATGGAGGGCCTCCGCATGGGCGCCCTGCCCGCTGGTTTGGCCAAGATAAATCGAGGCCACGGATCGAACTTTCAGGCCCAGTTTATCCCTTCCTACGGACTTTCTTCAAGAGATAAGTGCATTGGACTTGCTCACCGCACGGCGCCATCACTCATCCAACATCGCAGAGCCTAATCATGCCCCTCAATTTCATGAGCCGCTTCATGAGCCGCCGCCGTCCCGATCTTCGCCCTGCGGACACTACAGGCCCCGCTGGTCAAGCACCCGCCACACCAGAATTCGATGCACATGTGCTGCCCTTGACCGAGCGCGCCCATCGCCTGTACTACGCGGTTTTTCAGCGTCCCCTACAACAAGCCGATCGATCAGCAATCGTCGCGTTTGGATTTTTCCTCGTTGCGACCGTTGAGGGAATTGCGTTATTCCAACTGGTTCCGCTTAAGCAGCAGACGCCCTACTTTGTCGAGTGGGATGCGCGGTCAGGTGCCGTCTGGATCTCTGATCGCGTGGCAGAGCGCTTTACCCCGGAAACGGCTAACAAGACGTTCTTTTTGCGCCAATGGGCGACCTGGCTGCTGACGATTAAGCCCAATCCGTCCGACTCAATCGACGTAGACATTCCCAAGGCGACCAGCTGGACCATCGGCGCAGCCACAGACCAGGTCACGAACTACTTCGCCAAGGTAGATCCCATTGGGGCTCGCATCGCAGACCAGCAGGGCCTTACACGCGAGGTCACCGAGAATTCCACTACGTACAGCGTAGACGGCAAACAAGCCTACATGCTCCTGACGCTTCAGGAGCGCGTCAACGGGAAGGAGTTTGGCGACCCCAAGACCAAGCTCTTGACCGTCCGGTTTTTGCTATCCACAGACAAACAGGGCATCGAAGAGCAACGATCCAATCCACTGGGCGTCAAGGTCGAGTGGTGGACGCTCACCGATTACTTCGGCCCCAGCAGCGTCCGGCCTCTGGGAGCACAGTAATGCGCAGAGTCACTTGCATTCTTACCGCTGTCGTCTGCCTGCTGTGCTCGGGCACCATCGCAGCACAAGAGAGCGACGTCAGAGCAGAGGTGGCACTTGCTCAAAAACGGGCCAATGCTGGTCCCAACGCGGCCGTCCCTATGCCCCTAGACGCGAGACTGGTCACGTTCAATTTTGACCGCGACTACGACTATCCCGTGCTGATGCGCCCATTCACGATGGTCCACCTGGAGTTCGCGCCAGGGGAGACCCTCAAGGGCTATTACGCGTCGGACACTAGCGCGAGCCGCTGGACATTCAAGCCGGCGCGCACGAAGCGCGACTTGTTTGTGATGTCGAAAGGCGACAACCTGCTCAATACCGCCACGATTATCACGAACCTGCGCACCTACCAGGTCACGTTCGTCTCTGCCTCGAAAGGTTCGTATTACAAGCGCGTGAATTGGACCGGAGACGCCGACCAAGATCTGGCCTCGGCCGGCCTGGACACGTTCGGCGGCAATAGCGCCATGCCGAGCATGCAGAATGGGCCGATGGCCGCCTCAGAGTGGGAGGCTCCCGGGCCTGCCGCCCGCCGCCCCGCTCCTAGTGGCCGGTCAGACCACGACGCACGGCCGGCCGATATTGTCGACATCTCCAAGGCGAACTTTGACTATCGCATTGACGGGGTTGCACCTTTCAAGCCGGCCATGGTGTTCGATGACGGCAAGTTCACCTGGATCCAGCTTCCTTCCGATGTACAGGAGATTCCCGCCATCTTCGCGCTGGGTGCCGATGGAACTGCTGAGCTCGTCAACTTTACGGTACGCCGCAACTACTTTGTCGTTCAGCGCCTGTTTCCCGACGGCGCGCTCCTCAAGCTGCGTAAGGACGAAGTCCGTGTATTCAACCGCCGAGGTAAGGCCTGCGGCCTGTTCGGTTGCGGCGTGTCGGGTGTCAAAAACCTCAACAATGCGTCGTACCAATGAGCGCCGTCACAAATTCTCCTGCCGGGGCGTCTCCGCAGCGTCGCACAGCTGTGTCCCGTGGACTGGTCAAGATCGTGCTGATCACGTTCATTGCGGTCGTTCTCGGCTTTGTCGTGATTCGACGAATCGCCGGGGTGGCACCCGAGTCTGCCGCGGAAGCTCGCGCCAAAAAAGAAGAGCAAGATCGCGCAGCGAAGGAAGCTGGTAACCCGTTTGCGGTCCAACGACTGATTGCAGACCAGCTTCGGGACCGCCTGGCTCGCAACGAGGAAGAGACAGTCCATGCGCCCGCGAAGGATCCGAGTCAGCCGGCAGAGCCTGCGGCGCCATCTCAGCCCACACGTACAGAAGCCGATGCCAAACGGATCGAAGAGCACCGCGGCAATACGAGACTGGCACAGCAAGAGGATCTCTCTGGTATCGAAATTGGCTTCTGGGAATCCCAAGAGCAGGATGAACCTGTGGCGGGCGCTTCCGGCCCATCACCGCGCGCAATGGCTACACCCGAATCCGCCCTTCGCGACGTCACGGCGATCGCCGCCGCGGCCGGCATTGATACCAGCGGATTCGCGCGACCGAATGTGCCTCCGGTCCCGCCAGGAGGCCAGTCGGCCAACACGGTCGGGCAAGGTGTCGGGCCGCAGGCCGCCCCTGGAGGACAGGTCGGTAACTCTGCCGGCATCAAATCCCCCCTTTTCGCGTCCGCTGCCCCATCCCCGTACTACATCCGAGAAGGCTGGATCATTCCAGCAGTGATTCAACAGTCGTTAAACACTGACGCCCCAGGCACTTTCCGAGCATTGGTGACATCGGATATCTACGACAGCGTTCATGGCACGCACCTTCTGATTGAAAAGGGTACAGCCCTTACCGGGGAGGTAAGCACGGATATAGCCGAAGGCCAAAGCCGCATGCTTATGTCGGTCAACAGAATGGACTTTCCGAGCGGCGCCAGAGTGGCCCTGGGCGGTTGGGACATATCTGATCGCACAGGAGCTGCCGGCATTGCCGCGAAAGTCGACGACCACTTCTGGGAGCGGTTTGGCAGTGCATTTGGCGTGGCTGCTGTGGCGGCATTGGCGGGCCGCTATGACAACAGCCAGAACGTGACAATCAACGTCGGCGGCAGTGGATCAAACAACGGCAGCTCCACGTCGACGCTGACGGGCACTGCTGGCCAGGCCCTCAGCGATACGGTCAGGCAAATCCTGCAGCGGAATCAATCGATCAAGCGAACGCTCACGCTCGAACCGGCCGACAAGATCAACATCGTCGTCGCGCGAGACCTCGTGCTCGACCCGAACATCGTCAGGAGCTACTAAATGGAGCATCGCCTTTCCTCCCTATTCGCGGGCGCCTGCCTCGCGCTGCTCGCGCCGATCTCCGTCGCCGCGCAGCCTGAGTTTGCCGTTGCGAGGCCCGCATTCTATGAATTCAACTGGAAGCAATCGGGAGACAGTGGCATTTCTCCTGTTCAGGTCTTCGACAACGGCCAAAGGGTTTATCTGCAATTCGCGCCAGGCACCGAAATTCCCGCCATATTTGCCGATGCGCCAGGCGGTCGTATCTTGCTGGCATGGGAAGCCCAGTCCCCCTATATCGTCATTCCTCATATGGAAGCCCGCCTCGCCTTCAGGCTGGGGCGACGGGAGGCACTTGCTTGGCGGGCTGGCCTACCCCCGGAGGGTAGCTATACCGGCATGGCGACGCCTTCTAGGCAGACCGGTAGCGCGTCGACGCCCGCCACCAGGGAACAGTTGGCATTTCGCCGCACGGCCGCTGATGCAGCGGCAGGCCCGGATCCGTCCTACAAGCCGATCGTCGTGACGGCCCCGCCCATCCAGTCAGCCGCACAGCCTCTGATCCCGTCTGTGCCTGACGGGTCGAGTCTCGCGGCATTCATGGGAGTCGCGATCGGAGCGTCTGCGCCGGACGTTGCGACCGGTCGTTCCCACCCTGCCGAGACGGTGCCTGTAGACACCAAGGGCAGTGGCCCGGTCGTGGCTACCGTCGACGTATCCAGCACCGACGCTCCCATCACCGGCAATGCGGTCGGGCCAGCACCCGTCCAGGAGTGGCATGCCGATGTCGGAAAGACCGTCCAGCAAACGCTCGACGAATGGGCGCAGACGGCTGGCTGGCAGTCCGTGAAATGGCAACCTGACTTCGACTACGCCATTGAAGCTCCGGCCACGTTTCGTGGCGAGTTCTGGGATGCGGCAAACGATCTCTTGTCAGCGTACGACGTCGCGAAAAGGAAGTTTCGAGGTCTCGCATATCGAGACAACAAGGTATTGGAAGTCTGGGAGAAGAAGTAATGAAAAGGGCAATCGTACTGGCTGTGGCTGTAGCGACGACACTCTCAGGCTGCGCCCTGCAGCGGATAAAAGACACAGAGGCACGCGTTGATGATTCCTATGGCGAACACGCCGCATCCGCGGCCAGTATGCGCAAAGTGCGCGATCGCGCTGTCGAGGTAATCGATCGTCCTTGGGTGTCCAAAACCCCGATCCTACGGCCATCGACCGCGGCGTATCCAGCACCGCTTCAATGTCCAATCACCTTTGTTCCAGCCGCGCCGATCAGCGTCTTTGAATTCGGGCAGACGGTAACGGCTCTATGCGGCGTTCCCGTCCGAATCACGGCAGACGCTATCGCAGCGCTGAGCGGCGGGAGCCGCGCGGGATCGCGGACGCCCGATATGACACCACCAAGCGGCGCAAGCGGACCCATGCCGCCAGGGGGTGTAGGCGCGCTGGGCGCCGGCGGATCCGCCTCCGCGCCCCTCTCCATGTCTGCTCGTGACACGACGATTTCAGGGATTCGTTGGGACGGCAAGCCTTTGCCTGGCCTCCTTGACGCGGTAACCGCGCGCCTCGGGCTGAGTTGGAGCTTCCGCGACGGCGCCGTGCAGATCCACTACTTAGACACCAAGGTCTTCCGCATATACGCGATCCAGTCGAAAACCAATATGCAGTCGGTCGTCCAGTCCGGCACCCAGCTCTCGTCATCGGGCGCTGGCGGCCAAGGCGCGTCCGGCGCCACTTCGTCCTCCGGGTCGGGCGGAAGCACGGTCTCAGGGGGCTCGACGCAGACCACTATGGTCTCGATTGAGTCGAACTTGGCCGAAGACGTCGATCGCATGATAAAGAGCATGCTGACGCCCGGATTAGGGCAGTCCAGTCTGTCTGTCAGCACGGGGACCGTCGCCGTCACAGACACACCGGACGTGCTCAGCCGGATCGCTGCATATCTCAAGACCGAGAATCGCAATATCACGCGTCAGGCGCTATTCAACATCACCGTCGCGGTCGTACAGCGGACGGAGACCGACGACCAGGGCTTGGACCTGACAGCGGTCTATAAATCGTTGAATGGCAATTATGGGATCACAGTCGCGAATGCATTTACTGCTGCATCGAGTGCTGGGTCTGCATCGATAGGGATCTTGGACACCGCAACCGGCACCGCTGGCCAGTTCGCCGGTTCAAAGGCCATTCTCCGCGCGCTGTCGAGCCAAGGCCGCGTGTCAATCGTGACACAGCCCTCTGTCACCACACTCAACTATCAACCCGTGCCCGTCCAGGTTGCCAAGCAGACGAGCTACCTAGCCGCCGTGTCTAACACCGCAACCGCGCAGGTCGGATCAACTTCGGCCCTGACGCCCGGCACCGTCACGACGGGATTCTCGATGGACCTGCTGCCGTTCATGATCGACAGCGATCAAATGCTCCTGCAGTTCACGATGAACCTCTCCACAGACCCGCGCTTGCGAACCGTCACCAGTGGCGATAACTCAATCGAGGTTCCGGAGGTTGATAGCCGAATCTTTTCGCAGCGCGTGCGACTGAGATCTGGCCAGACGCTGATTCTCTCCGGCTTCGAGCAGAACGTCGATCGGGGCAATCGCAGCGGCATGTTCAGCGCGTCGAATTGGCTTACCGGCGGCGGCGGCTCCACCAACAACAGGCGTGAAGTGGTCGTCATTCTGATCACCCCGATTGTGCTAGAGGACGATTCCGAGATTCAAGAAATGACGGATACCTCTGGCCAGTACGGCGCGAGGTCTAGCTGAGGTGGCTACTATGGCTCAAACCCAAGCACACGCTGGCAGCGTGACGGTCATTTCTGCTGGCTCGAAGTCGCTCGTGTCCGGGCTTTACTGGCAGACGCTATCGCAGCCTCAAAAGGTGATGAAGGAGGCTCGGGAGATCGGAAAGCGGGACGGCATGGACATCGTCGCTATCCGGCGACTCCCCACGATCATTCAGGCCGGCTTCGTCCGCAAACAAGCGGGCGTTCAGAAAGGCATGTTCAGCCTGGCTTCGATCGTGGCCGACCTGCTCCTACGCAAAGAAGGGCAGTCCACTCTGGACCCCCTTATTGCAGCCTTCGCCGTAGGAGATGGCCGGTTCGCGATTGTCGCGTTTAAGGACGGCGGCGTAGTACCGGATTCCGACGTTGTTTTTCAAACCCTCGAGCAAGCTCAAGAGGCGGTGCGAGCCCTCTACGCCCTTCTCTCATCCAAGGGCAAGGAAGTTACGGTCTACGCACCCCCAGAGCTCGAATTTGGGGGGGATGCGTCCGTCACATTGGCGGCTCTTGAGAAAGCTGCAGCAAGGGAACACAAGCTGAAGCCTCTTCGCTTTGGCCTAAGCCGGCGGGAATGGGTGCTTGTTGCAGCTGCGGTGCTGGCGCTAATTTCATCCGCCATCGCCTTTTACGTGTGGAGTGAGCATGAGCGTGAACGGCAAGAACGCCTAGAACAGCTGCGCCTGGCAGAGCTGGCGCGCGTCAAACTGGATAGCGGCCAAAATGTCCTGCCGGCAGCTCTGGTGCATCCATGGACGACCACGCCGTCCGTGCCGGCCATGATTGCACATTGCGAGCACGCCGCGCGATCAGCTCCACTTTATGTCAGCGCGTGGGAACTCAAAGGTCTCAACTGCACGCCCAGTGGCTTCGAGGCAGCGTACGTGCGACTACCACGCGCGACTGTCCTGGATTTCCGAGCGGCCGCAGCCTCCGCTTTCCCGCCAGGCGCCACCGTTTCTATCCAAACAGACGCCAACCAGGCGACCGTACGAGTCATATCCAAAGCACCGGCCGGCGGAGACGACGAGATGGCGGACATCGGCTTCAGAGTCGACAGCCTGGTGTCGCATCTCCAAAAGCAGATTATTCCGATCACGGTCTCGCCAAAGGCTCCGCCCAGTCCGGGAGAACTAGGTAGCCAAGGGACCACACAACCACCGGACTGGGCGACCGCAACCTTCGAAATAACTTCCGACTGGCCCGCAGACTCCATTTTCAGGGGGTTCGACACACGAGGCGTGCGCCTGCTGGAACAGTCTACGACCATCAAGGAGAGAAAGCTCTCCTACTCGATGAAAGGTGAGATCTATGGAAAGTAGGACCGTAGCCGCGCTTTGCGCGGCCCTGACTTTGCTTTTTGCTTCGGCCCCACACGCCGGCGCGCAAGTCGCGCGAACGACCGATCACAGCCCGCCGCCGGCGGGCACGCTTGCGGAACTTGCCGACATTCAACTCCGCCGGCTTACGTACGAAGCGCTCACCGGCATGAACGAAGCAAAGCTGGCCTACGAAAAGACCTCGCGGGTCGAAGACCGCAGCGCGACTGGTGTTCCCGCTGTCCGCTCTGTCCAAGGCGTTGGCAGCCAGCTTTACGCCGTTCTCGTGTATGCCGGCGGCGCCCAGGCGACTGCACGGCTCGGCGAAGACGTGCCCGGGGGATACCGCGTGAAGGCCGTTTCTGTCGACCGCGTCGTTTTGTCCCGCAACGGTCAAGATCTCCGCTTGGGCTTTTCCGCAGAAGCTCCGCAAGCGGTATCCGACGGCCCGGTTCGGCTTAACTCTCCGTTCCCTGGCACTGCCATGCCATTCCAACCCGGAAGGTAAGCGACCATGGACACCACGATCCACGCCCCAAATGCCCCTGGCATCGAGGACCTGGAGCTCCCCTCAGCGGCCGAGCCGCTCCGTCGCGTTCAGAACTTGAGCGCGGTGGGCGGCGCGTGGCAGGCTCCCGAGTACGTCATCGACCGCGTCGTATTGGCCGATGACGGTGTGCTCTACGTCGACGAGGAGCACAGCGATGACATGCGCGTAATGTCCTATATGTCGCGCCTGCGCCTTAACCGTGTGACGTTTTCCCCGCGGCTGGTTAGCCACTCCGAAATCAAACGACTGCAGCAGACCGCCAAGGATGGCGCTTCGCTATCGATCACCGAAGGCCCAGGAAGTACAAAGACAGCGCAGCAAGAACAAATAAATCGAATGATCTCCGAGGCGGCGCGCCTCGGTGCAAGCGACATCCACTTCTTGCCGGACGTGGATAAAACCTATGTGAAATACCGAATCAACGGCATTCCGGAAGCTCGGTTCACGCTCGATCGAGCCGTCGCCGAAGATCTGGTATCGACGCTCTACACGTCGATGTGTGAAAAGCCCGACAACTACGAGCCATCACGAAAGCAGAATGCCCGCTTGATGGAACGCTACGCTCGCCAGTCGGGCTTATTCGTATGCCGAGTCGCGACCGGCCCAGCAGCCCGCGGGAGGAAGCTCGTCATCCGTCTCTATCCCGACACGGGTGACACCCCGAAGTCGATGGAGGAACTTGGGTATCTGCCGGAACAATGCACGCAAATACGCCAGTTTTCGCGCAAGACGTCCGGGATTGTGCTGGTGACCGGCACGACCGGCTCCGGAAAATCCACCACACTCAACCACTATCTCAAGCAGGCTCTTCTACATGCCGAGGGCGAGCTTATCATCGCCACGGCCGAGGACCCCGTCGAACAACCCATTCGCGTGGTTACCAAGCGCGATGGCAACGATGTCGTCTATGTCGCTGTCCAAGAGCCAATAATCCCGGCCGGTACCAGTGAAGAAGAGATTGAAGCCGCCTGGGTCGACGCGATCGATCACATGCTTCGATCAGACCCAGACTCGATCCTGATTGGTGAAATTCGTGGCAAGGCGTCCGTACGCTCGGCAATTCGCGCAGCGCTCACAGGCCACCCAACACTGGCCACGCTCCACGTGAAAGACGCAATGAGCTCTTTCGACCGCCTGGAAGACTCGGGGGTCCCGAGAAACCTGCTAACCGACCCGACCCTGTTCATCGGCATCATCAATCAAGCGCTGGTGCCTATCCTGTGCCAGCACTGCAGCGCTCCATTTTTCGACGTAGAGGATCGGCTTGAGGTGGGGCTCCGAGACCGTGTACGGCGCTTCTGCGACGTCTCAGGCGTTCGTGTACGAGGGCCTGGTTGCCCTAGTTGCCGCCGCGGCCTAGTCGGACGCACAGTCTGCGCCGAGGTCGTCTCTCCTAACCCAGCCCTGATGTCGGTCTATCGCAAACAGGGAACCTTCGCCGCCCAAAAGTACTGGGTCCAAAAGATGGGCGGGATCACCCAGTGCGCCCACTTAATTCGCCTGATTGAGGCGGGCCGAGTGGACCCCGACCTCGGTGAGCTGATGGTGCGGCCACTGGATAGTGACGACTGGCTCAACGAAGCTGCGCGACCGCAACGACCAGATCGCTTGCATGGACGTAAGAGCGGATCGCTGTTTAGCCAATGGAGGTCTCGCCATGGCAAAGCTTAGCTCCCGCCGGCGAATGCTCATTTACCGCACCCTGTATTCCATGGCGCGGTCCAAGGTGCCGGTCTACGACGCGTTGGTCGACATTCAAAAGGCGCACAGCCGAAACGGGCGACGCCCCAAGGCGGTAATCGCCGTTTTTGCGCACGAGGTTCTGGTAAGACTGTCCAGTGGCATGAGCGGGGACCGATTTGCAGAGGCGTTCGAAGGATGGCTCCCGCCGACCGAGATCTCTATGCTGGCTTCTGCCCAGAAGGCCGGCGACATTGCCACGGGTTGCGACGACGCGATCAAGCACATCAAGCGTCAAGCGCGAGTTCGATCAGCCATCGTCAGCGCTGTTTCCTATCCGTCGGTGATCGTCGTGATGGCGATAGTCCTACTCACATTTGTGTCCTTTAAGGTTGTTCCGATATACGCCAGAGGCTCCGATCCAGCAACATGGACCGGACAGACTGCCGTCGTCTATTGGATGAGCGAGATTGTCCGGCATTACGGCATCTTCATTCTGCTAGGCCTTGTCAGCGTGGGCTACGCAATCCGGTGGTCGTTGCCAAACTGGACGGGGCGTCTACGTCCGGCGTTTGAGTGCCTGCCGCCGTGGTCGACATACAAGACGATGCAGGGTGCGGTCTTCTTCTCCAATCTCGCAATTCTGCTCAATGCCGGCGCTGATCTCCTGCAGACCATGGTCCATATTCACAAGCATGCCAATCCGTGGCTGCAACAGCGCTTGCAGGACACCATGTATGGACTGAGCATGGGCAAGAACCTGGGCGTCGCCTTGGAGCTTGCTGGCCACAAGTTCCCCGACGAAGAATCCATCGCATACATCACCACGATCGCGTCTCGCGAGGGCTTCGCTTTTGCCCTGTCTGAATTTGCGACCAACTCCGCAGAGACTGCTGCAGAGCGCCTTGAAGCCTCTGGGAAGGCCTTTTTCTATGTGGGCCTGATCAGCGTGACCGCCCTTGCAGCTCTCATCTTTTTTGGCCTATTCGGACTGCAAACCGCCGCAATGGGCGATCGAGCTTTCTAACCGCGCGCGAATTGCGCAGAGCATCAACTGTTTCATCCTTGGAGCATTACATGACGACCTACGTTAACCCTTCCTCCATCAACCACCACTTGGCTGAATGCGAGCCCGCGCCGGAGCGCGATGTGAAGGTGACCGACCAACACGCCCTGCCTCATGCGGGTACACCGCTCGCCCGCCAGGCAGGAGCTTCCGTTGATAATTTCTTGGCCTGGATGCTCTTGGCGGTTGTGGTGGCTGCGGCGATCTTCGGGGCCTACTACGTCCTCAACAAGGATACCGAGAACAACCAAGAAGCTCAGAACATCGCGCAGCTGGTAAAGGGTGCCAAGCTTCTGCGGGACATGAACGGCTATGGAAATGTGACCACCGCCGCATTGCAGGCCGCCGGCGCGATTCCTAGCAATATGATTGGCGCGACCACCGGCACCCTCTATCACAGCTGGAACGGAGAAGTCACCGTTGTGGGCACCGCGACGCAATTCGTCATCACTTATCGGGCGGTCCCGAGCAGCAACTGCATCCCGCTGCGTGCCAATCTGTCCCGTACGGCTCAGTTCGTCAGCATGACGAATTGCCCGACCACCGGCAACGTCGACCTCGTACTGACTGCGCGCTGATGGAGACGATGCCCGTTACCTTGGAGCAGGCTACAAGCCTGCTTGACCTGCGATTCGTCGACATGATCATCGGCCCTGATTACGCGGAGCTTCGTGAGCTGGAGGGTAGCCAGTCCCTCACCGATAAGGTGCCGGGCCATCTGCAGGCCGACGTCATCTTGCTGCGACAGCAATGCAGGCAGGCGCTTCGCACGCTGACAAAATCCGAATTTACCGCCACCTTGGCTGAAGAGAAATTCCGAGTGACGCAGCTCTTTGACGTCGATTCTCAAGACATCTTCATCCTTGCCAGGGCAGACGTAAAGACAAGGCCATTGAAGTCGCTCGGCATGGCAGAGCGGCTATTCAATCACCTAACTCGGCCAAAACTGAGCGGCCTAGTTGTGGTGTCGGGGGGCATGCGGCACGGGAAGACTTCCACGGCCGACGCAATCTTTATTGACCGCCTTGAACGGCACGGTGGCCTTGGCATTGCTCTAGCCGACCCGCCAGAGACGGCGCTGAACGGAATTCACGGAAAGGGACGTGCCATCCAGATCGAGGTGGCGCGCGAGCACGGTGGCTATCAGGAACAGCTAATGCGGGGCCTTCGATCTCGCGCCAACATCTTCTACTTGGGCGAGACACGGGACCCGCCATCAGCCATTGAGGTCGTTCGCGTGAGCGGCAATGGATGGCCTGTGCTGACAACGCTCCACGCCGACAGCCCCGAGCTAACGTTCACCAAGCTGCAGTCGCTATGCGCCGGATCCGGCGCTTCTGTCGAATCCTTCAATGCAATGCTGGCCGACAACATCGCTGCAGTGATCCATCAACAACTTGAAACCGTAAAGACAGCTACGGGTATTGCGAAGCGCCTACAGATCAACTGGCTGGTTTTGGATGGCAAAGAAGACACCGCAATACGCGCGAAGATCCGGAAAGGCGATTTCGCCGGGCTGAACACGGAAATTGCGGCCCAGAAGGCGGCAGCGATATTTGGGAATCGAACATGAAACGACACTATCGAGTAGGCGCGACCAGACGCAAGCAAGCTGGCTTCACGGTGCTTGAGGCCTTGCTCGTGACCCTTCTGTTCGCAGCGGTCATGGGACTGTGGAACTGGTATCAAGCCGATTACGTCGCAACGATTACAAGCCGGCAGGCTGCTTTCCATCAAAAGCAAGTCGGTAATGCCGCCGCCGCTTATGTCAAGAACAACTACGCTGCGCTTTTGACCTCTACCGCGGGCGGACCCGTTACTGTCTCGCTGGACACAATACGGAACGCCGGAAACTTGCCCGCAGCCGTGCCTCTTCTCAACCCCTATGGCCAGGCTTACACGCTCGCCGTTCGTCGGGCCACTCAAGGCGGGCAGGCCATCCTTGAAGCGCTGCTCGTTAGCGGAGGCGGGGCGGATGTGTCAGAGACGGACCTGCGCCGAACTGCCGCCATGCTGGAAGGCGGCGGCTTCGTACTCACAAGGCAGCCCGCGATCGCTCAGGGGTCGATGGGCAGTTGGCAGGTGCCGGTCGCCAGCTTTGGGCTTTCATTGCCGGGCGGAAACTTGGCCACCGCGTTGTTCTTCAATAGTGCCGGACAGGTAACCGACTATCTCTACCGGAATGCCGTCGCCGGCCGGCCGGAAGTCAACCGGATGAACACAAGCATCGACGTAAACGGCAACGATCTCAACAACGTCCGCACTGTTCGAACACAGACGGTCGAGGCCTCCGGCAATGTCAGCACCAAGGGAGCCCTTATCGTCCAGAGCAGCGACGGTGCAAGCAGCACGGGCTGGTACACCGCCGGCAATGACGGTTGGCTTCGCGTCTTGCACGACAACCACGTGGTCACCAATGGCGAGATTCGAGGCGGCGCCGTGCGTTCAATGGGACAAACCTTTTCGCATGGCCGGCTCAACGCCTACGAGTATCTATACGTCGGCGGCGTTGCCAACGAGGGTTGGGCTTGCGAAGCAAATGGTCTAGTGGCCCGCACAGGAATCGGAGAGCCCTTGGCGTGCCAGTCAGGCGTTTGGCGCAAGTCCGGCGGTGGGCAGCTGCGTTGCGAGTATTACTTCGCCGGCCGTGCAAGCGACAACCTCCCTGCAGATAATTCATGGTGCCCGGCCGGCATGATCGTCACGAGCGTGACGAGCTCCGGCAGCAATCAGAATTTTTATACGGTCATGGGCAAGAGCCTGTATGCCGGCAACGTCGGGCAGGGATACACATGCTGCGGTATTTCATGATCGCCTCTGTCGCGCTAGCTTTCTAACAGGACGTCGACTCTATGGGCCTGCTTATGCTTCCCCTATTCGCCCTGCTGACGCTCTTAGCGGCTTGGGCGTCAAGTTCCGACCAAACCATGGTTGATGTGCTGCTTCACCAGGAGGCGAGCTCCGCCGGCGGAAGCTTGCGGATCTATGCGAATGCAGTCGCGCAGTTTTCCCGTGTAAACCCCGCCTTTTCCGGGCCTGCGCCCAACAGCTCGCTTGATCTACCGACCTGGTTCAAGCCGCAGGCCGGGACTGCCAATCACATCGACGCCGGCAGGGCATACGTCTTCTTCGTTCCCGGCGATGCCCAGCCCGACCTGTATCTGATGTTCCCAGAAGAGGAGACGGGGCTGCCCTACCTGGTGGGCATAGCCCGAAGCGGCCACCTCTACTCGCCATCGGCAGGAGCGGCAGTAGCTGTGCTGCCTGGTGCTATCCCGGAAGGTGCGGTGGTGTACGTCCTCTGACCGCACGTCTCCAACAAAAAACCCCCGCCAGGCAGTGCCGTGCGGGGGTTGATGCGCTCTTGCGCTAAGGTTGCAGGCGTTATGGGCCGCTGCAGGCCTGGGATGTAGGGTGGGGGTTGGCGCCCGAGTAAGCTCAATTGTAGGCTTGCCAGAAGCGACGAGATCGCCTCTGGCAAGCCTACTCGGGCTATAAGTGCCCTGCCTTAGCAGAGCGGAGAATCGTAGAGAAAGCCGCGGCCGGTTCAGGGCCGCGACGGGTAGCTCAGTCTCGATCGAGGAACGCCAATTCGCCGAATCGAATGAGGGTGAAGGACACTGCTTTTTTCATCTGGCCTGTTCAGCAGCCTAACCAGATACTCGGGATGCGCCATTTTGAGTGCGGCGCGCACTGAACAACCTGCGAAGTTCTCTTCAATAGGCGCTGGCGGCGTCCATTGAAGAAAACTCCACGTAAGTGGAGTTTCGGGGTTTGGCTTGGACTTAGTTGCCGTCCGTGCCAGTTCGAACACCTTCAGCCGAAGCTTCGGGTTCAACGTACTGATAGACCAACACGCCATCGACTTTCGCCATGTGGATCTTCAGCAAGCGGCCCTTAAGGACTACTCCTGTTTGACCTGCACGAGTGCCGGTCGTGATCTTATAGGTATCGATGTACGGATCGCCGATGGTCACGGACGCCAAGACCTTTCGGTTGGAGTCGTTCGCAGCTTCTTGAAGCTTTTCGGTCATGACCTTGATGGCCTCTTTGCCGACAATCTTGACGTCGCAATTCAGCCAGGTGAGTGAATCCGCATTGCCTTCCTGCGCTTCACCGTGAAAGATGCTGATGCTGCACGACAGGAATGGCGCGCCTTTCTTGGGCTTAACTTCGCGGACGCGACGGACATAGCCGAGGCCACGAAGGTGGGCGTCGAAGTACTTGGGGGTGTTTGCTTGAGCCATGACGGATCTCCTAAAGAAAAGGGGAACCGCCGCCCCAGTCGGGGAGGAAAGTTCCCCGATGGGCTGAAAAAGACACTCCTGGTCGCTAGACCTGCGGTCACCGAATGGTGGAGCCAAACCGCTTTGCTACAAAAGATTCCGACATAAGCAGTCGGAGCGCTTTCTAGCCGATATCTTACGTTTGCGAGGCCGAGAAATCAACGAGATTTGCGCCCCGCGGTGGGGAAATTCCAGACCCCCACGAGTCCTTTACTGTGGACTTGCGGCCTTGAATGGCAATATCGTCGCGGTCGCAGTGCGACGGGGCGCCAGGTCCCGGCAAGGGTCTATCTCGCTCAGCTCTGCTGCGGATACAACTTCGATAACCATTAGCGTGTTGCCGTCCGCGTCCAGGAACACTGACTCAACCTCTCGATCTTCCCGCTCCTCACCGCACACGGCAAGCACTGTCACGTCACCAAGGCGCGCGTGCATTGCTTTCGAACCCACTGCCAGTTTATTGATCCAGGGAGAGAGAATGTTCATCGCAAATTCCTTTTCAAGTTATTCAATGCTTTGGGGTAGGGGGCCTTGCCGTCCATCGCTAGGGCCGGCTGGCCTCGCGGGCACCTGCCCCCCGCGATATGTAGCGGCACCGGCACGCTGGCCATCGACCGCGCCCCAGTCCAGGTTGGATTCGATTTCCTCCCCGTCGTCCGGATGCGTTGCTGCCTCCGCTTGAGGGCTATCCTCTAACTCGCCACCGGATTCCCGCGGCGGTTGTGCAGGCGCAGTAGATCGGACGACGTCGACCTTCCCTGCTGGCAGCAGCACGGTAAACCGATCGGGCTTGCCCGCCAGAATAATGTAGTTCCCCTGCACATCTGCCGACCCCTGTACGCCTCCTTGCAGATAGATGGGTACAGACCGGATATCGCCTGGCAACGGCCGATCAAGCACCACAACTGTCTTGCCCTGATCCCCGAAGGCACGTACAACCCCAAGCGCCGCGCCAGTGTCTACCGTGTAGTCAAAGTCTAAGCCATCAGGCGCCACTTGGAGACTTTGGACTTTCCCAGCGCAACCAGATATACCGATAGCTGCGACAAGGAAGACTGCCGCTGAAGCCTTTCGCTTCATGCGTTTCGGGGATGACAGTTCGAGGTTCAATTTCTATCCTATGTTGCGACCAGATCGCGGGCCACCGCGCAGCACAACGGGCACATGATAGAACGCTCCGCGGGAGCTAAAAAGCTCTGTAGCGCTCTTGCCAAACCGTGCATGTTGTGTGTAGGATTCCGCCCAGTACGCCCGTCAGAGCTCATCTGACATCTTTTGCAGTGCGCGGTTTGGCTCCACCATTCGGTGACCGCAGGTCTAGCGACCAGGAGTGTCTTTTTCAGCCCATCGGGGAACTTTCCTCCCCGACTGGGGCGGCGGTTCCCCATTTTCATTTTGGAGAACCGACATGAGTTCAACCCTCAGCGTTGCAGCCCTTTCCATCGCTTTTGGCATTTGCGTTGGCTCACTTATCTGGGGCGCCTTTGCGCTCGGCTCAAGGCTCACTGTTGCTGTCCGCGCTCGCGTAGACGGCATAGTGATCATCTCGCAAAAAACACGCCGCGCGGCCGCCGTTACTACGGTAGTGATGGCCGGCCTACTCGCCGGATGTGCGAATCAAAGCGCATCAGGTGGCGTGTACAGCTACCAGCAAGCCCAGCAGGTGCAGCAGGTCCAATCGGGGACGGTCCTTTCGGCACGACCTATCACCATACAGGCCAGCTACAACTCTGGTGCAGGCGTGGCTGCGGGCTCCACACTCGGTGGCTTGGCAGGCAGCTTCATTGGAAACCATAAGGGGTCCTATGTCGCAGCGGCCCTGGGCGCGTTGATTGGCGGAATTGCAGGTAATTCCGTCGAGCGCAAGGTATCTCAAGCCGCGGGTATCGAAGTCATAGTGAGGCTCGATAGCGGCCAGATGCAGGCGGTCGCCCAAGAGGCGGACGTTCCGTTAAAGCCCGGTCAACGGGTAAATGTTCTGAGCGGTGCCGGCGCGACACGCGTCGTCCCGATTTAAGCCCAGGCAGCGGCGTCCACTCGGCGCCCTGCCTCTTCCCAATCCGGGCCCACGCCCGTGGGGCGATAGGGTTCTATTTCGAGGTCTGCAATGAGCAACCATTACTTTGACACCGTTCACAAAGATCATCCCGTTACCGTGAATCTCGGTTGGGACCGCCAATTGAGCTACTTCTTCATGGTCATTCTCAGGCCGGTCGAGCTTCTTGATGCCACCCAGGCAGATGAAGCGGATTTCTATCTCTACTCCAATCTTCTCGAATCGAACGCCTTCGGCAAAAATCTCGATTATTACCGCACCGTCCTGAATAATTTTGGGATAGTCGTGCCGGAAAGCATGTTCATCGAGACGTTGCACGACAGTCTCAACAACGTCGGAAACCGTGTCGTCACGCACCAGGCGGACGGCTCCTTCACCGAAAGCTCTAAGTAGGGCTTGCCGTTCTCTCACCCATCGGGGCTTCCCGATCGGGGGCCTCATATTCTTGAAGGCCTTGTTATGACCCACCCTTCCCCCAGCGAACGAATGACGAACGTCGAATGCGTCGCGGACCTGATGGAGTATTCCTCTTTCGGACCGCTTGCCCAGATGTTCGTCGTCGACGCCTTGCTCAAGCACGCAACAACCGTGTCACAGCTCAGCGACGAAGCGCTCGAAGAGTGGCCCGAGAATCCGCTGTTTCACCCGCATTCATGGCGGGGCGTAGCAAAGGAAATTAGGGCGAAGCTTGAACGACATCTTGATCATCCAGCTTCTTCGTAAAGTGAACAGCAATTCGCCCAGCCGCACCAGGACCTTCGAACCTCTTAGATCCTGACGCATAGTTTTCAATCCCCCGTGCGGGCTTTTAGCCCGCAGCCCCTCATTTTCATCTTGGCCCCTCCGGGGGCCGCTTTTATTTCTGGAGCAACACCATGATTAAGATTTCCGGCACGCTGGAGGTCAAGACGATTCGAGGCGGCAATGGCGACTTCAACGTCGGCGAGCTGCAAACAGCGATCGGTGAGTTCAAGATCAAAGACAAGATCCTGGAGCAGTTCCAATCCGGCACCTATCCAGGTGAATTCTTGATCTCAAAAATCTATCCGCACTCCTACACGTGGTACGGAAAGATCACGATTGAGATACGGGCAGCGCTGGCCGAAGTCATGCTTGAAAGCGATGAACCCGACGACGCCGAAATGCCGACTCAAGCTAGCGAGCCTGATCCAGCCGACGAGGAACGTACGTCCCGGCCTGTCACGGCTCAATCAGAAGCAGACACCATGCCTGCGCCGGTGTCTGTATCTCTGCCAGCGCCGGCCACTATTGAAGCGATCGCAGCCGACGAGCCCGTGGCCTCGATTGGCGATATTGAAAACAGCGAGCTGCAGGAAATCTTCGGCGCAGAGCTCAGCGAGCTAATCAAAGCCCGTCAGCCAGTGAAGCTTGATCCTTCTGTCGACCGCGCGCTATTTCGGTCTCAACGGGACTGGCTCGGTAAGCGGCTCGACTACAGCTTCCGTGCGGCCTCTCAAACGTGGCATTCCAAGTAGGAACTTTTGCCCTACATCCTGGGCCGGCATCTGCCGGCCTGCCCTATCAACTCTTCCTAGTAGCTCACTATGGCACTTATCTTCCCCAGGCTAGCTCAGAACTTCGTTCGAAACGGCTATTTCCCAACGGACGAAGAAACACTTACGCGGGTTTCATCAGCACTTGAACTTTTGGAGCCCGATGCCGGCGCCAGACTATATGACCCCTGCTGCGGAGAAGGCGCAGCACTTCACTGGATAGCGTCGACTGTAGACACGCTTCATGGGTCGCCAACTACGGAGACGTATGGCGTCGAATTCGACAAAGGTCGTGCCTGGCACGCGAAGAATCTTTTGCGCACCGCACTGCACGCGGATATACACGACGCATTCGTATCTGCTCGCTCGATGGGACTTCTATTTCTGAATCCTCCCTACGGCGCCGTGGTGGCCGACAAGGGCCACACCGGTGATAGGCATTATGACCGCCTAGAGAAAGTCTTCTATCAGGCCTCCGTTCCGGCGCTAGCGTTTGGCGGTGTGCTGGTCTTGATAGTCCCGCACTACGTCATGGACAAGCAGTTCGCGACGATGATCTCCCGTAACTTCGAGGGCATACAAGCCTTCCTTGCGCCAGAGCAGGAATTTCGCCAGCTTGTCGTGCTAGGAGTCAAAAGGCGTTCTGAGGCACCAGATCCGGAAGTGGTTAAGCGGCTCAGCACGATTGGTCAGGGCGAGCTGCCGCCAGAGCTTCCCAAGGAATGGAGAACTGCGCCCTACCTGATCCCAAACGTTTCCGGCGAGCTTGCTTTTTTCTCCACGAAGATCGACCCAGAGCAGCTGCATGACGAGCTTAAACGTGTTGAAACTGCGACCTTGTGGCCGCAGTTTGGCCGTATCTTCAATACTGGCCAAGTCGCACACAGGCGACCTCTATGCAACCTCTCTGACTGGCATTTGGCGCTCGCGCTGGCGGCCGGCCAGATAAGCGGTGTTGTTGAAGGAGACGACGGCACAAAGCTATTGATCCGCGGCGACACCATCAAGGTCAAGGACCAAGAGGTGCAGCTTGAGGAGGCCAGTAACGGCGATGTGCGAACCACGATAGTGATGCGCGACAAGTTCGTTCCCACGATCGTTGGAATCAACTTCACACCGGGTCCGGATTTGGGCCAACTCGTCAATATCCGTTGAATGACTTGATGACTGTGGCAAGCGCCACGTCTGTCCAGCCCCTCGCCTTGGCGAGGGTGCTGCCAAAAGCGCATATTCGGTGCGCTTATGACAGCGTTTTACGTAGCCCGACGTTCTCGGGCCGCCGCCGGCGTAACCGGCATCCTTTCGGTTTGGCTCCATGGGTTCACGCCCTGACCGTGGTCTCTCTGACCTGGAGTGTCCTTCTAACCCCTGCGGGTAACCCCGCAGGGGGCTCCCGCTGTCGCTTGGATTCGCCCAATGACAACGCTTTCCAAATTCATCGTCACTTTCGAAATTCCTCATATACATAGCATCAAGATCGGCGTGGAAGCATCGAACGTTGGTACTGCCCTCCAATTGGCGGAATCGGCGTTCAACTCCGGTTCTCTATGGGAGACACGCAGTTCCCACAGGCTCCTCCACGACGACTTCCACGACGATGGCGAAGCTATGGAACGGTACGTTGAGCAGTTGGACGGCGCGCCGTTTCCGCTTCCTGACGCCACCGTCCACGAGCTGGAACTACAAACTCGTGCGCGAAGCCTCTTGGACTTCTGCCGCATTGTGTGCGACGCAGCCCCGTCGCTGGAGGAGCAAATCGTAGACCTTGACCGGTTGTTCGAGGTACGCCTTTCCGCTCGATCCATTCAACACATCCGCGACCTGCTGCCGCACCTTACAGCGGTCTAGTTCTTCTGGCCGGCGCGACCGGCTTATGTTTACAGGAGCGCTTCTATGATTTTCCGCATTCGCGAACTGCAAGACTTGTTCGTGGACGCTTGCGTCCGGTTTCCCAATGGCGATCTCGCCTTCCTTTCCTTCTACGGCCGAGATGGTTCCGTACAACAACTTTTCGCATCGCTGCAGCTCGGTACACAGGAGGGCGGGCTACGGCAATTGACACTGGTTACGGCTTCATCATCAGTGGAAACCGTCATTTCGATCGGCGACGTCAAAAGGTTGGATAAGCACACTGGCAGACTGCCGAAACAGACCCTTTTTGGCGGACTTCTACACTGCTGGATCTATGACCCATCCCTATTGAAGCCATCACGGGCAACGCGCAGTGGTTGGGTTCTACAAGACTGCGTCGACACATCGGAGGCCGACGCGGCGGATGATCGCGTATGGAACCTGGTTAAACAGGTCTCCGAAGTGCCTCTAATGGACCACTGGCGTGAATTTATCTTGGGCGAGCTGAGCACAGAGCTGCTCGTCGATCTTACTGACGAGATGTGCCGGCCGGCCGGGAGAATTCACCCGATCTTTGTGCGCATACCTATCGACTTCTCGGCGCGCATTTCGTCGTACGTCCGCAACGGCCAATTGAAGCTCGTCGTCGAGGCGTAAATACCGCTTTCCCTACCCTTCCGGGACACCATCCCGGCCGGGCTTGGTGTCTCTCTTTTTTGGAGCACCACGATGAATGCAACCTTTCATGAAGAAGCCGCCGCCTTGAACGAGGCTGAACCGGATCAAACTCGTCGGATTCCGCTATCGGACTTTATTAGCAAGTTCGGGTCTGGCCTGCTGCAAGCTGTACGCAAACAAAATCCTCCCATCTTTGATGACCTTGAGCGTGCCGACTGGGATGTCATCATCGACTCCTTGTTGAGGACACCTTTTCCTGCACAGCGTCGTGTCGTTCACGCGATCACCACCTTGTTGACCCAGCATTCGCCTGCTGGAATTATCAATGCGGAGATGGGGACGGGAAAAACCCTTATGGGCATTCTCGTAGCCACACTTCTCCATCACGCTGGTCTCCCTAGAACGCTCGTGCTCGCACCGCCTCATTTGGTTTACAAATGGCGACGGGAAATCCGGGCAACTGTGCCCGGTGCGCAAGTTTGGATCCTCAACGGTCCGGACACCCTTCGAAAGCTCCTTCAATTGCGGACAATGCGCGACCGGCCGACTTCGCCTCAGTTCTTCATCTTGGGGCGTGTCCGGATGCGTATGGGGTTCGATTGGCGTCCTGCGTTTGCAACACGGCCGGTACTGTTCGATTCCGAATTGGGACGGGTTTGCAGAAGCGCCGCTTGCTGCCCGCGCTGCGGTCAGTTTGTGTGCAATGAAGATGGCGTGCCGCTTACCCCTGCGCTCGCGACTTCGGCCTTAAACGAACGTCGTGGAGCGTGCAATTGTGGCGAGCGGCTTTGGACCTTGATCCCAAAGCGCGCAACCCCGACGACCTATCGCGATATGGTCAAGAAGGCGCTCGTTCAAATGCCAACGGTGGGTCCCCGCACTGCGGACAATCTCCTGACTCGCTTTGGCGAGGACATGCTTGGTGACATGCTGCAGGACAACGTCTACGAGTTCATCAATCTGATGGATGAAGAAGGTGACTTGGTGTTCTCGGACCGCCAGGCTAAACGCATGGAACGGGCACTTGCCTATACGGAGGTATCTTTTGGACAAGGGGGGTTTCAGCCCACTGAGTTCATCAAACGCTATCTGCCCCAGGGGTACTTCGGGTTGCTTATCGCAGACGAAGGCCATGAGTACAAGAACGAAGGCTCAGCTCAAGGCCAGGCAATGGGGGTGTTGGCACGCAAGTGCTCAAAGGCTCTCGCACTGACTGGCACGTTGATGGGTGGCTATGCCGACGATCTCTACCACCTTCTTTATCGCCTGCATCCGCGGATGATGATTGAGGACGGGTTCAACTTCAATTCCAAGGGCTCAATGGCCTCGGCCACAATGGCCTTCATGCGCGAGCACGGCGTCCTGATCGACATCCATAAGGAATCCAATTCAGGATCCCATCGGACGGCGAAGGGGGACAAGAAGACAGTTTCAACCGTGAAAGGACCGGGTTTTGGTCCGAAGGGAATCATGCGATATGTGGTCCCCTACACGGCGTTCTTGAAACTGTCGCAACTGGGGCAAGATGTCCTTCCACCTTATCGCGAGAGCATGGTGGAGGTCGCTATGTCACCGGACATGGAGTCCGCCTATCAGTACCTTGAGCGTACTTTGGTTGAGGAACTTCGTCGCGCGCTTCGCGCCGGCGATAAGTCTCTCATGGGGGTTGTTCTAAACGCCCTTCTGGCATGGCCGGAATGTTGTTTTCGGCCGGAGACTGTGCGGCACCCGCATACCAAGTCGGTGCTGTTGAGCTTGCCGGCTCTATACGGAAACCAGGAGATGACGCCCAAAGAAGGCGCGCTACTGGAACGTGTAAGGCGGGAGGCCGCGCATGGTCGGCGCACGCTGGTCTACACCACGTATACCGGCACGCGCGACACTTCGGCCAGGCTAAAGGCTTTGCTTGACCAGGCTGGCTTGCGCAGTGCCGTGCTTCGTTCCAGCGTGTGCGCCGAAAAGCGGGAGGACTGGGTGATGGAGCAGGTGGATCGCGGCATCGATGCGCTTGTTTGCAATCCCGAGCTGGTGAAGACTGGTCTGGATATGCTGGAGTTTCCGACCATCTTGTTTATGCAGACCGGCTACAACGTCTACACGTTGCAGCAGGCCGCAAGGCGTAGTTGGCGGATCGGGCAAACGCGCGACGTTGACGTTGATTTTCTTGGCTATCAGGGGTCGGCACAAATGCGCTGCCTTCAACTCATGGCACAGAAGATTGCAGTATCGCAGTCCACGTCTGGCGACATGCCTGATTCCGGTCTCGACATTCTCAACCAGGGAGGCGACAGCATTGAAGTCGCCCTTGCGAAGCAGTTGGTAAGCTGACTTCGTCCCTCAAGGAGGACGGGCCACCCCATAAGGGTGGCCCTTTTTTTTCGAAGTTGGTATCTGACGATAGCTGCTACGGAGTGTCGACGAGCGGTACGAACACAGCTTCCTAAGCGAACTGGACCACAGCTGGGATACGCGGAAAGTTACGATCGCCTAAACATCCGCGGCAGTCTGAAAAGAACCGATGCACGAGGTTGTCTTAGTAGACAGTCAAGAATGCCTAAATTGAGGTTGGCCGCGATGTTGTATATTTCGCCCTGATCATAGCAAAGTGCTCACCCAAAAAATAAGGGGAAGGTGTTGGAGCACCTTCCCCTTATAGGAAGTTCGGGTACCAATTCGACTTCCAGCTCCGAAGGTTAGTCCTTGGGAGCGTTCAGCGGGACGCGCACTTTGGCGTATTTGGACTTCTCGATACGCTGCAGTTCCTCGTCGGTCAGGCCAGCGCCGTAACGTTTGAACAGCTCGTTCAGTTCGTGCGCTTCTTCCTTGGTCTTCAAGGTGTATTGACCTTTCGTCATAGATCTCCTTTCGGATCTATAAAGTTACCCGCAGCGCGAATGGCGGCGGGTGTCCGGTGGCGGTGATAACGCCACCGGACCTACCTTGATGGGGGCCAAAGCCAAAAACTCAAGGCCCGCCTATCCGCCCCTTTTTTATTTCGATAGAGGGGCCAGCCCCTGCCAAAGGCGTGTTGACGCGGACATCCCCGTTTCACGAAAATCGGGGTTGGACGAGGACGTCCAGGCATGCCCGTAGGACCCGTGCCGGCACGATGGAATTGATTTCGGCCATGCTGTTGTCCGGTACAACGTCGCGGGTGTAGCGCCGCTTCCAGAACCACTCTGGATTTGGTTCATTGAAGACCCCGACATATGGAACGCATAAGCCTTGCGCGATGTGTGATGGACCGCAATCGTTTGAAACGACGAGACGAGCATTGTGCATCAGCGCGGCAAGTTCCTTTACCGTCCGGCAGAACTCGATCTTGAAATCCCTTCGACCTAATCTATGAATGCGATCACGCATATTGCCTTCGTCAGGCCCAAGAACAAAAGTGAAGTCGGCCGAGCCGCCGAGGTGATTCTTAAGGAGGTCAGCAAGGACTAGATAGTGGTCCAACGCCCAGCGCTTAAAGTCCCCTGCCCCGCCACCCGGTATCAGAACTATGTCCGCCGGCTCCACTTTGCCGATATGGGCAGAGGCGATTTCCATGAAGGCGTGCCGTGCCGTCCGTTCAGGATCATGATCCTGATGCGTTGCGAGCAAACGCAGGTTTGCGAGTCCAATGTATTCGTTGATGTCCTTGCGATGCGAATGGGTCCACACACGGTCGCCTAAACGATCATTTTCGAATCCCATCCGCAGGACTGGCCTCCGAAGAAAGCTGATCAGTGGGTAGCGCTCGCTTGAATGGTGAAGGCTCAATGCCGCATGCGCTTTGCGTGGGAGCGCGCGCATCTGCGCAGCGAACGCGTCGGCCTGGACGAACTCGTCGACCCAGGGAAGGCCTGCGTAGAAATGCCCTACCGCGTAACGAGACACCACGCGGACCCGCTTATCGCGCCAAAATTGCTTCACGAGGCTGAGTGCCGGATACGCTACGATTTGATCGCCGAACCTCGGCTGACTCCTGAGAAAAACAACAACATCTGACATAAACCACCCAAACGAATAGGCGGGGCTTTATGGTCGCTTTCGGCACGACGCCGGCAATTTATCATGAGGCGTGTCTTGGGAGATCCACGCTATGTGCAGCCACTATCAAACGTTGAAGGACGCCGAGCTATTACTCAAGAAGTTCGGCGTTCACGAGAAGCCGCCCACGATCGCGCGATACGACATGTGGCCTAGGTATCAAGGCGTGTTCGTGCGCCGGCCGGCGGAGCATGACGCCGGCGACGAAGCGGTTCCGGAGCGCGAAGCCGTCGTAGGGCGGTGGGGTCTGATCAGCGCGATGACAAAGGCGGACGGTCTGGACAAAGCCGGCAAACTGTCGACCTTCAACGCCCGCAGCGAAACGGCGCCCAAGTCCTTCACCTTCGGAAATGCCTGGCGCCGCGGGCAACACTGCATCGTCCCGGCCGAAGCCATCTTCGAACCTGATTGGAGATCCGGCGCCGCGGTGGCCACGCGCTTCACCCGGGCCGACGGCGCGCCGCTGGGGATTGCCGGGCTATGGGACCGATGGCGCGACGCCGCCGGCCAGGTGCAGGAGAGCTACACCATGCTGACCATAAACGCAGATCAGGATCCACTGTTCCGCGACTACCACCAGGCTGGCAAGGAAAAGCGCATGGTCGTGATTCTGCCGGAAGGCGCCTACAACGACTGGCTGACCGCGTCGGCGACCGATAGCCGCGACTTCCTTGTGCCCTTCCCCGCCGATCGCCTGGTCGCGGAACCACCGACCAAATAGCGCTAGCCCAGTTTTTGCTTGTAGAGATCTTGTGCCGCCGCGAGCGAGGCGCGCATGCCATAGATCGTGCCATTTTCACCACGACTAAACCACAGCTCGTACTGCCACATGCCATCAACGAAGACACGGCAGATCGTCCATCCAGCCGGACCTTGCCAGTAGTACGTGTCCCGCTGCGTCCATTCGTCGCTAGTCATGTTCCGTCCCCAGTCAGCCGGAATCGGGGTCAAATGCCGCGGATTCCGAGATTAAATATACTGTGTTTTTATACAGTATTTCGGGGCTAACCTTGAACTTCCAATGCAGCGTCCTTCGGACCCACGTCCTCGGCGAATGTCGCCGAGACCACGACCTAGGGGAGCCCGTAGTAGGAACCGTGCACATGTACTCCATGCTGCACAAGGGGCTGAATCGTCACGTTCCCTGTATGACGCTGGAGGGCTTGGCCAAGTTCGGCGCCAAGCTGCCCAGCCCTATCCCGGACCTGCTGGATCCTCAACTTCTGACCTTTAGCTCGGACCGAGGCATGATGGTGGTCGGCTTCGAAGAAATTGCAGGCTGCAAGTACTATCAAGGCTGGTGGATGCAATGGATAGACAGTTGATGACCCTTGTGTTTGGCTTGCCTTATAGTTAAATTAGTGAAATTATTGAATTACGATAACTTTTCTAATTTCAGTACACATGGACCCTATACTTAATCCGTATGCCCCGGGCGCTGGCAGCCCCCCTCCCGAACTAGCGGGACGCGACGACATTCGCGAACAAGTCCGAGTTTGTCTAGAACGCTTGAATGTTGGTTTGCAGTGAAAACT
>NZ_DCYD01000007.1:0-23010 GCF_002331005.1 Achromobacter sp. UBA2119
TCAAACTTGCCTTTTGCCATGATCTCTATCCTTTGACTTTCAAGGAAACTTGATTTCTGCCGGGGCCGTCCGGATGGACGGACCCGGCAAGGGTTATTTACTTGGCCCGAGCGGCGATGACTTCGTCAGCGACGTTCTTGGGAGCCTCGGAGTAATGCTTGAATTCCATCGTGTACGTAGCACGGCCTTGCGTCAGCGAACGCAGGTTCGTGGCGTAACCGAACATCTCGGCCAGGGGCACTTCAGCCTTGATGGTCTTGCCACCGCCAACCATGTCGTCCATGCCTTGGACCATGCCGCGACGCGAGGACAGATCGCCCATCACGGTGCCAGCGTAGTCTTCCGGCGTTTCGACTTCGACGGCCATCATCGGTTCCAGCAGCACGGGGCTAGCCTTGCGCATGCCTTCCTTGAATGCCATCGAACCGGCCATCTTGAACGCGTTTTCGTTCGAGTCGACGTCGTGGTACGAACCGAAGAACAGCGTGACCTTGACGTCCACGACCGGGTAGCCGGCCAGGATGCCCGAAGGCAGCGTTTCCTGGATGCCCTTGTCCACCGCGGGGATGTATTCGCGAGGAACCACACCGCCCTTGATGGCGTCCACGAATTCGTAGCCGCCGCCAGGAGCCAGAGGCTCGACCTTCAGGACAACGTGACCGTACTGACCACGACCGCCCGACTGCTTGACGAACTTGCCTTCGACTTCTTCGCAGACCTTGCGGATGGTTTCGCGGTAGGCCACTTGCGGCTTGCCGACGTTGGCTTCCACGCCGAATTCGCGCTTCATGCGGTCGACCAGAATTTCCAGGTGGAGCTCGCCCATGCCGGAAATGATGGTTTGGCCGGATTCTTCGTCGCTGCGCACGCGGAACGACGGATCTTCCTGAGCCAGACGCGACAGCGCCAGACCCATCTTTTCCTGGTCAGCCTTCGACTTGGGTTCGACGGCCTGCGAAATCACGGGCTCCGGGAAAATCATGCGTTCGAGCAGGATGTGGGAGTCGATGTCGCACAGCGTTTCGCCGGTGGTCACGTCCTTCAGGCCGACCACGGCGGCGATGTCGCCTGCCAACACTTCCTTGATTTCTTCGCGGTTGTTCGCGTGCATCTGCAGAATGCGGCCGATACGTTCCTTCTTGCCCTTGATGGGGTTGTAGACCGTATCGCCCGACTTCAGGACGCCCGAGTACACACGCACGAAGGTCAATTGACCCACGAACGGATCGCTCATCAGCTTGAATGCCAGGGCCGAGAACTTCTCGGTGTCGTCGGCATTGCGCTTGATGGCGTTGCCATCGTCGTCCTGACCGTCGACCGGGGGGATGTCCACGGGCGAAGGCAGGTAGTCGATGACCGCGTCCAGCATGCGCTGCACGCCCTTGTTCTTGAAGGCGGTGCCGCACAGCATCGGCTGGATTTCGCCAGCGATGGTGCGTTGACGGATGGCCAGGTTGATTTCGGCTTCTTCCAAGGAACCCGTTTCCAGGTACTTGTTCATCAGCTCTTCCGACGACTCAGCGGCGGCTTCAACCAGCTTTTCACGCCATTCGTTCGCCAGACCTTCCAGCTCGGCCGGAACGTCCTTGTAGTCGAACTTGGTGCCTTGGCTGGCTTCGTCCCAAATGATCGCCTTCATCTTGACCAGGTCGACCACGCCTTGGAAAGTGTCTTCGGCGCCGATGGGGATGACGATCGGCACGGGATTGGCGCGCAGGCGGTTCTTCAGTTGGTCATAGACCTTGAAGAAGTTGGCGCCGGTGCGGTCCATCTTGTTGACGAAGGCCAGACGCGGCACGCCGTACTTGTTGGCTTGACGCCACACGGTTTCGGACTGGGGCTGAACACCGCCCACCGCGCAGTAGACCATGCAAGCACCGTCCAGGACGCGCATGGAACGTTCCACCTCGATGGTGAAGTCCACGTGTCCCGGGGTGTCGATGATGTTGATGCGGTGCTCGGGGTAGTTGCCGGCCATGCCACGCCAAAACGCCGTCGTAGCAGCCGACGTAATGGTGATGCCACGCTCTTGCTCTTGCTCCATCCAGTCCATGGTGGCTGCGCCATCATGCACTTCGCCAATCTTGTGATTGACGCCGGTGTAGAACAGGATACGTTCGGTCGTGGTGGTCTTCCCTGCATCGATGTGCGCAGAGATACCAATGTTGCGATAGCGCTCGATCGGGGTTTTGCGGGCCATGGTGGATTAGTCCTTAAATTACCAGCGGAAATGGCTGAAGGCCTTGTTGGCCTCTGCCATCTTGTGCGTGTCTTCGCGCTTCTTCATCGCGGCGCCACGACCTTCGGAGGCGTCGATCAGTTCGCCAGCAAGACGCAGATCCATCGACTTCTCGCCACGCTTCTTGGCGGCTTCACGGAGCCAACGCATAGCCAGGGCCAGGCGGCGCACGGGGCGCACTTCAACCGGCACTTGGTAGTTGGCACCGCCAACGCGGCGGCTCTTGACTTCGACGATCGGCTTGATGTTGTTGATCGCCAGGCTGAAAACCTCGATCGGCTCTTTGCCGGTCTTGGTGGCGACTTGCTCGAGGGCGCCGTAAACGATGCGCTCGGCGACGGCCTTCTTGCCGTCCAGCATGACGACGTTCATGAACTTGGCGAGCTCGACGCTGCCGAACTTGGGATCGGGCAGAATCTCGCGCTTGGGTACTTCGCGACGACGGGGCATTGTTGCTTCCTTGTGTCTGTTCAGTTGAACCGTGTTTCATTACACGGCCATGGCCGTCCATTGGGACGACCCCTTACGTGCCGCGCACCTTCCCATCATCTGGACGGCGCGGTCGCACTTCCCGGGTGACGGACTTCCGTCACGTGGGGGTACTGCCGACTTGCTATTAAGCCTTCTTCGGGCGCTTGGCGCCGTACTTCGAGCGGGCTTGCTTACGGTCCTTGACGCCTTGCAGGTCAAGGGAACCGCGCACGATGTGATAACGCACACCGGGCAAGTCCTTCACACGGCCGCCACGCACCAGAACCACCGAGTGCTCTTGCAGGTTGTGGCCTTCACCGCCGATGTACGAAATGACTTCGTAACCGTTGGTCAGACGCACTTTGGCAACCTTACGCAGAGCGGAGTTCGGCTTCTTGGGGGTGGTGGTGTACACGCGAGTGCACACGCCGCGGCGTTGCGGGCAGTTTTCGAGCGCGGGGCTCTTGCTTTTGATGATGCTGACTTCGCGCGGCTTGCGCACGAGTTGGCTAATGGTAGGCATGACCTTTGAAATCCCTTTTACGTACCACTGGTAAGTACTTACGTACTCGTCTCCTGGAGCGGGTGAGCTTTCGGAGAAGGCAGTTCGCGCAAAACCGCCTCAAACGTTCAAATACGTAAAAGAGCGGGCTTGCCAACAAACCATGACAAACGCACAAAATCGGGTGCAGCCAGAAAAACAGTTGGTGCTAGCTGGGCCAAGGACAAAGGTTCGTGACGCGCCTTTGGGCCTTGATCCTGAACTGTCTGCCTGAGCGTGCGGATTTTGCGCGCGAAATAAAGCAGTAAGCCCTTTAGCATAACTGAGATCAAGGGCTACTGTCAAAGTTTTTTGTAAGTGTCGCGCAGCGGCGAGTTGGCGCGAAAAGCGGGGCATTTGACCGCCGCTGGCGAAAATTGGGGCCACGTAGCGGGCAGATCGAGGACCGGCAAGTGCGGCCGGGCCGTGACGCCCTATCCGGGCAATCCCTGCCCTCCGGCATGGATCTGCGGAGTGTACAGCGTGCGTGTTTAGCGGTCTGTAAAAAGATAGCCGCTGCCGTATACCGTGCGGATCGGCAACACCACGCCTGCCTGTTCGGCCTTGCGCCGCAGTCGACTGACAATAACGTCGATGCTGCGCGCGCTGCTGGCTCGTGCAGCGCCCCCTTCCACCTGCAATTCGTTCCCCAGGGCTTCGCGGTCGACCGCCTTTCCCGCCACGTTCAGCAGGGCGCGAACGATGAGGCGCTCGTTGGCGGACAGCGACAGCGTGACGCCATTCGGGGCGGCCAGCGTCCAGCCCTGGTCGTGGAGCTCCCAGCGGCCGCTGCTGGCGTCCTGCGGCTCGGCGGGATCGGCGGCCGCCGGTAGGCGGCGCGCCAGCGCCAGCAAGATGCATACGAGTTCACGAGGATCCTGGGGATCAGGCAGGCAGGCATCGGCGCCGCTCTGCAGGCAGCGCAAGCGGCTGTCCACCGGCATGTCCTTGCCGACAACCACGATGCCCAGCGGTGCGGAGCCATGCAGCCGCGCAATGAGGGCGTAACCGATTTCGCCCGACGCGCCGATGTCCAGAACCACGGCGTCGTGGTGGCCGCTGCTGAGCAGGCCGAACAATTCCAACGAGGTCGAGCACCCGCGAGCCGAGATGCCGGCCTGCAACAGCGTGGACACGGACGAACCGCGCACGGTTTCGTCCGGTGACATCACAAGTATGCGCAATTGATTCATATCTGTTCCGGTCTGCATTCCCTCCCCTTGCACCGCCTGCTGTGTCGCGGCTGGTGACATCGTTGGAACAGTTTGGCGTCGCCCTATGCAACAACTCCAGTCAAGATTCGTCAACTTTGCAATGTTTGACAGTTCTTGCCATAACGTAGCCGCCGAAGGGTTTTCCCGAGTTATCATTCGTTTACATAAATCCCCCCTTCGTTTTGCTAGGTCGCCACACGCGCGCCTGCGCAGCCAACTTTCGCGAGAACTCGTCTAATGAAAATCGCGTCGCTGGAAGACGACCTGGACCAGGCTCGGCGCATCCAGCAAGTTCTGACCGCCGCCGGCTATGCTTGCACCAGCTATCACCAGAGCCGGGATCTGCTCGCAGCCCTTCGCACTGAAACGTATGACCTGGTGCTGCTGGACTGGCACCTGCCCGACATCGACGGCGACGACGTCGTCCGCTGGCTGCGCACACACATCGGCGCGCGCATTCCCGTGATTTTCCTGACCAACCGGTCGGCCGAGGATGATCTGGTCGAAGGCCTGCGTGCAGGCGCGGACGACTACATCGTCAAGCCGATGCGTCCGCTGGAGCTGCTGGCACGGGTCGCGGCGCTGTTGCGCCGCAGCCAGATCGCCGAGCCCGTCGACCAGACCCTTGAAGTCGCGCGGTATCGGATCGACCCCGCGGCGCGCGCCATTTCGCTGGACGACGTCGCGATTTCGCTGGCCCCGAAGGAATTCGAGCTGGCCCTGCTGTTCTTTCGCAATGTCGGCCGGCTCATGTCGCGCGACGTGCTCGCCGAGTGCGTCTGGAACCGCGAAATCCCCGCCACCTCGCGCACGCTGGACACGCACCTGTCGAACATCCGGCAGAAGCTGCAGCTCCGTCCGCAGCACGGCGTGCGCCTGACCTCCTCTTATGCGCTTGGCTACCGGCTCGAACTGGTCAGCCCGTCCGACGACGGCCAGAACCTCTCGCCGTAACGGCGTCGCCCGAATCCCTGGAGAATCGTTTGCCATGAGCCGCTTCCGCGCGCTTTCTCTGCTTGTCCTGGCTTCCTGCATGACGCTGGCCGCCCCCGCGCACAGCCAGCCCGCCGGCGCATTGGGCGACGACTTCATCCATCGCGTGCGCCAGGGCGAGACGCTGATCGAACTGGCCACGCAGTACACGCGCAACCAGGCCAACTGGAACCGGTTGCAGACGCTCAACAAGGTCGCCACCCCGGAACTGCTGCCCATCGGGTTGGAACTGCACATCCCGCTGGCGATGATTCCGGTGCGCGACGCGCAGGCGCAGGTCGTGCACGTCAGCGGCGAGGCCAGCCTGAATGGCAAGTCCGTGCAGCCCGGAACGCCGGTGTCCGAAGGCAGTACGCTGGAAACCGCCCCCAACGGTTTCGTCACCCTGCAGCTTGCCGACGGATCGCGGCTGACGTTGCCGTCCAACGGCGCGGTGGACCTCACACGCCTGCGCCAGTTCGAAGGCACTGCGCTGACGGATTCGGTGATCAATGTGCGGCGCGGCAGCGTGGAATCCAGAGTCGCGCCAGCGGGCCAGGGTGTGGGCCGTTTCGAGATTCGCACGCCGGTCGCCGTGACGGGCGTGCGCGGCACGCGATTCCGCGTGCAGAGCAGCGCGCAAGGCGTCCATAGCGAAGTCCTGGAAGGCAGCGTGCGCTTGCAGGCGCACGCGCCCGGCGATTCGCCGGCCAAGCCGGTCGCGGTGGCGCAAGGTTACGGGGCCGCGGTGGGCGCCGACGGCGCCATGTCCGCCCTGCGTCCGCTGCTCGCCGCGCCGCAATTGGGCGATCCGGTACGCGCCGGCGGCACGTGGTCAGTGCCGTTTGCGCCGGTCGAAGGGGCGCAAAGCTATCTGGTTCGCGTCTCGCGCGATGCCGATGGCGCGCTGCCCGTGTCGTCCGCCAGCTTTCCCGCCAACGACATCCGCTTTTCCGCGCCGGGCCCCGGCACGTTCTACGTGTCGGTGCGCGCCGTCGATGCGCTTGGCCTGCACGGGGCGGATTCGGTCCGATCCTTCGAGGGCGCGAACATGTTGATGACGTCGTACGGCCTTGGCGTTGGCAGCGGCTCTGGCGGGCTGGTGACGCTGACCGCGTACTAGGACAAGCGCCATGGCCGCCCCCGCCGACTCGCTCGACCGGTCCTGGCGGTCCGGACTGTGGCTGACGTTGGCCTTGGCGGCGCTGGCCGCTTTCCTGGGCACTTTCAACGGGCTCGGCCGTCTTGATCAGGTCTTCTACGACCGCGCGGTGGTGATGACGGGCCGTCCGGCTGATCCGGACATCCTGGTCGTGGCGATCGACGACGCGAGCATCGACGCGCTGGGACGCTGGCCGTGGCGGCGTGCCATCCACGCGGCCTTGCTCGACCGGCTGGCGGGCGCGCGGGCTGTGGGGGTGGATCTCATTTTTGCCGAGCCAGACAAGATCAATGCCGCCGACGATGCCATCCTGGCGGACAGCATCCGGCGCAACGCGCACACCGTGCTGCCCGTGGTCCTGGACCATCTGAAAAACCCGACGGCCATCGGCCTGCCGATCCCCGAATTGGCGCAGGCATCGGCCTCTACCGGCTTCATCAATGCAGTCATCGACCCGGACGGCGTCGTGCGCGAAGCCGCCCTCACCGCGCAATTTGCCGGCAACCGCAGAAATCACCTGGCCATCTCGATGCTCGAGGTCGGCGGCGAAGCTGATCGCGCCCAACGGTTGCTCAAGCGTGCAAACGCCGACGGACGGATCCTGATCCCGTATGCAGGCCCGCCCGGCCACGTGCGGACCGTCTCCTATCTTTCGGTGCTGCGGGGCGATTGGACGCCCGATGAGCTGCGCGGCAAGTATGTGCTGGTGGGCGCCTGGGCGACGGGCCTGGGCGACGAGTATCCGACGCCGGTGTCGCACGACGTCAGCGGCATATCGGGCGTGGAGATCATCGCCAACGTTCTGCAGGCCGCGCGGGACGACATCGCCTTCCAGCGGCCGCCTGCCTGGTGGAGCGCGCTTTTCGCGCTGTTGCCGGTGTTGCTCGCCAGCCTGGCCTTGTGGCGCCTGTCGCCCAAGAAGGCGCTGCTGGTCAGCCTTGCGCTGCTGGCCGTCATCCCGCTTGCATCGTGGCTGCTGCTTGCCCAGGCCTATCTGTGGTTCGCACCGACCGCAGCGTTGGCGGGCGTGGCCTTGTGCTATCCGCTCTGGAGCTGGCGCAATCAGGAAGCCGCGCTGCGCTATATGGATACGGAACTGCAGCGCCTGCAGCGCGAATACCCCCCGATCCTGAACGAAGCCCGCGTGCAGCTTGCCAACCCGAATGCGTCGCTGGAGAGCCGGGTCGGCGAACTTCGGCGTGCGCTGGCGCGAGTGCGCAACCTGCGGCGGTTCCTGGCTGACGGGCTGGATGGCATGCCGGATGCGACGCTGGTGTTCGACCAGGAAGGCCGCATGCGATTCCGCAACCAGGCCGCCATCCTGTTCTTCCAGCGACTTGGCATCCGTCCGCCTCGGATCGGCCGGCCGGCAGCGCACCTGCTGGAACATACCCTCGCCGACGAGGCGGCGCGGACACGCGTGGCAGAGGCATTAAGCGGCCGCCCGCCCGCCGAAGCCGCCTCGCCTTGGAGCGCGGACGTCGAAGTGCGCGACCGCGCCGGCCGCGACCTGATCCTGAAATGCGCCCCCATCCACACGGCCGAGGGCCAGTTCGCAGGCACGGTCGCCACGCTGACCGACATCTCAAGCATTCGCCAGGCCGAGCGTCAACGCGAAGAAACGCTGCGCTTCATCTCGCACGACATGCGCGCGCCGCAAAGCTCGATCCTTGCGTTGGTGGAGCTATCGCGGGAAAGCGGGCAGCAGGATGTACGGCCCGACACGCTCGAGCGCATTGCGATGCTGGCCAACCGCACGCTCACGCTGGTCGATGACTTCGTGCATTTGACACGTGCCGAATCGATGCCGATCAGCACCATCGAGCTGGATCTGGGCAGTTTGCTGCAGGACGCCGTCGACGATCTCTGGCCGTCTGCCAACAAACGCGGCATCGCATTGGAGACCCGGATGCCGCTGCCGGTTGCCTACACCCGCGGCGAACAGACGCTGCTGATACGCGCGCTCTGCAATCTGGTCGACAACGCCATCAAGTACAGCGCCAGCGGCACGCGGATCGAATGCGGCATTGATGAACAGCCCAGCTTCTGGCGCGTGCGCATCAAGGATCAAGGCCAGGGGATCGCGGCCCAGGACGTGGCCCGGTTGTTCGAACCGTTTGCACGGGTGGGCGTTGAAACGCGGGGGGATGTGGGCGGTGCCGGGTTGGGACTGGCTTTCGTGCACACCGTCGCCAAACGGCATGGCGGGCGCATCGAGGTGCAGAGTGAACCGGGCGTCGGCTCCGAGTTCATCCTGCACCTGCCGAAGGTGTAGACCGCCTTATTTACTGGAAGGTGTGCGAGATGACCGCCGGCTTGCCCGGCTTGACCTCGAGCGTCATGCGCAACGGCGGCAGGTCGGCGTTGCGCACGACCACCTGGTACTTGCCCGGAATCAGCTTGAGGTCCTTCACGGGCGGGCTGATGCCGCGCGCCACGCCGTTGATCCAGACTTCACCCCATGGACGGATGTCCAGCCGCACGGTGACCGGCACGGGCTTGGGCTTGGGCGCCTCTTCAGTGGCGGCGGGCGGCGCCGGTTCCTGCACTTCGGGCGCTGGCGGCGCCTCGGCGGTACTCGCCGGATTTGACTGCGTCCCCGCGGATGCCGCGGCGGCCGTCGTGGCAGACCCGGCGGCGGCTGGCTGCCCGGATGCGGCGCCGCTGGCCGTCAACGACGGCAGATCCGCAGGCGCCTGGGTGGTCGCTGGCGCCGGCGGTGGCGCCGGCGGCGGAGTCTGCGGCAACGGATGCACGACGGGCGGATTCGGCTGCACGACTTCCGAGCGCGTGATGAGGGCGTTGGGCGTGCCCTTGCCCCACTGAAACCACGCGTAGACGCCTGCGCCGATGAGCGCCAGGATCAACAGCCAGAACAGCAACGGTCCCCGCCGCCGGGCGGGCTCGCGCCGTTCCGGCAAACCCGCCATGGGCGCGACCTTGGCCACTTCGTCCAATTCGTCTTCGGGCGCTTCGGGTTCGTCGTAGGCCGCAACGCCCAGCAGGCTGGCCAGCTCTGCCAACGACTGCGGCCGCGCCTTGGTGTCCATCGACATGCCGGCATCGATGACACGCAGGAATTCCTGGCTGTACTTGGGCAGCCCCATGTCCGCCAGCGCTTCGTATTCGTCGTGGGCGCGGCGTTCCGGCGCCGGCGGCGGCCGGCTGCCGATCACCAGGGCGTACGCCACCGCGCACAGGGAGTAGATGTCCGACCAGGGACCGCGCGGCCATTCCATGGAGTCGGTGTACAGCTCGAACGGCGCGAAGCCGGCGGCCGGCGTCCGGCTGGAACGGCGCGACCGCGCCACCGCCAGTTCGGGCAGCAGATGCGCGCGCGCGTTCTCGTCCATGCCGACGGTTTCGAGCGAAATGTCGCCACAGATTTCGCCCTGCGCATGCAGTGCGACGAGAGACGGCAGAAGGTCCGAGAGAAGCCGCTTGATGCGCGACTCCGGCACCCCGCCTGCCGCGCTGGCGGCAATGGCGCTCAACGGGCGCAGGGCCAACGGCGCGGCGCCGGAAAAGGGGCCACGCGGCGTCAACAAGCCGGCGGGAGTAGACATCATCGAAGCTGCGCGTGCGCGCCAAAACGGGTTCAGGGGCTATTTAGGCGGAATATTATCCAATCCGCAAGGTCAGGACATTGCCGAAAATGTCCGAGCGCATCAGGCTGTGGCACGATAGCGTACTGCGTCATCACCCTACATCTTTGGAAGCCATGAAAATTCGCATCCTGAGCAGTCTGCTTGGCGTATCGGCCCTCCTGGCCGGTTGCGCGGGCATCTCCAAACCGAAACCCGAGAGCCCTCCGACGGCCGAAGCCCTGGCCGAGCTGCAGCAGGTGCGCGACCAATACAGTGCCGGTCAATATGGCGAAGTCATCCGCGGCGTTGCCCGGTCCGATACCCTGGCCACCTCGTCCAAAGCAGTACGCATAGAGGCCTATAAGCTTCAGGCGTTCAGCTATTGCGTGACGCGTTATACCCAGCTTTGCGAGGACAGCTTCGCGCGTATCCTGGTGCTGGATCCGGCGTTTGAACTCGCCCCCGCCGAAGCCGGTCATCCGGTCTGGGGACCGGTCTTCCAGCGCGCCCGCGCACAGGCCGCCAAGTAGTCCTGCCGCACCCGTTCTTTTCGCAAGCAAAAAGGCCGCTGATTCGCATCAGCGGCCTTTTTATTTTCAGGCTTCCACCGCAGCCTCGCGGTGGAACCTGTCCAGACGATCCGCTTATTCGGCGGCGTCGTCGGTACCCACGTCGGAAGCAGGCGTCTCGGCGTCCGAACCCACCGTGACCGGTGCGTCTTCGAACGGGTTGGCCTGCTGGCGAGCGGCTTCGCGTTCCGCCGCCTCCAGCTGTTCCTTGTCGCGGCGTGCATGGTGGTAAGCCAGGCCGGTACCCGCCGGGATGAGGCGGCCGACGATGACGTTTTCCTTCAAGCCACGCAGGTCGTCGCGCTTGCCCATGATGGCGGCTTCGGTCAGGACACGGGTGGTCTCCTGGAACGAAGCAGCCGAGATGAACGAGTCGGTCGACAGCGAGGCCTTCGTGATACCCAGCAGCACGTTGTCGTACGTAGCCGGACGCAGGTCGGCAGCCGTGACGCGGTCGTTTTCGTTCAACAGCTCGGAGCGCTCGACCTGCTCGCCCGGGATGAACTCGGTGTCGCCCGCGTCAACGATGTTCACACGGCGCAGCATCTGACGAACAATCACTTCGATGTGCTTGTCGTTGATCTTCACGCCCTGCAGACGGTAAACGTCCTGCACTTCGTCGACGATGTACGTCGCCAGCTTCTCGATGCCTTGCAGGCGCAGGATGTCGTGGGGATCGGCCGGGCCGTCCACGATCATTTCGCCCTTGTTCACCACCTGGCCGTCGTGCACCAGCACCTGCTTTTCCTTCGGAATCAGGAACTCGTGGCTCACGCCTTCCAGGTCGGTGATGACCAGACGCTGCTTGCCCTTGGTGTCCTTGCCGAACGAAACCGTACCGGTGACGTCGGCGAGCATGCCGGCGTCCTTCGGCGAACGGGCTTCGAACAGTTCGGCCACACGCGGCAGACCGCCGGTAATGTCGCGGGTCTTTTGCGATTCTTGCGGAATACGCGCCAGAACTTCACCCACGGCAACCTGCTGGCCGTCACGCACCGTGATCAGCGCACCCACCGGGAACGAGATGTTCACCGAGTGATCGGTCCCGGCGATCTTGACGTCTTCGCCATTCTCGTTGACCAGCTTGATCTGCGGACGCATGACGATCTTGCCGCCACGGGTCTTCGGCGTGATGACGACGAGCGTCGACAGGCCGGTGACTTCGTCCACCTGCTTGGCAACGGTCACGCCTTCTTCGATGTTCTCGAAGCGGACGGCGCCGCCGTATTCCGACACGATCGGACGGGTCAGCGGATCCCACGTTGCCAGGCGCGCGCCGGCCTTCACGGCCTCGCCATCGCCCACCAGCACGGTCGCGCCGTACGGGATCTTGTGACGTTCGCGTTCGCGGCCGTTGTCGTCGAAGATCGCCAGTTCGCCCGAGCGCGAGATCGCGACACGTTCGCCCTTGGCGTTCGTGACGTAGCGCATCGTGCTGGCAAAACCGACGGTACCGGTCGACTTGGTTTCCACCGCGCTGGCCAGGGCCGAACGCGACGCCGCGCCACCGATGTGGAACGTACGCATCGTGAGCTGCGTGCCCGGTTCACCGATGGACTGGGCAGCGATAACGCCAACTGCCTCGCCCTGGTTGACCGGCGAACCACGACCCAGGTCGCGGCCGTAGCAATGCGCGCACAGACCATGACGCGTTTCGCAGGTCAGCGGCGTGCGGACCTTGACTTCGTCCACGCCGATGCGGTCGATGGTGTCGACCAGATCTTCGTCCAGCAGGGTGCCGGCGACGATGGCCGTTTCCTGCGTGTCCGGGTTGACGATGTCCACGGCAGCGACGCGGCCGAGGATGCGGTCGCGCAGCGGTTCGATGACTTCACCGCCTTCGACCAGGGCCTTCATGTTGTAGCCCTGCGACGTGCCGCAGTCGTCTTCGGTAATGACCAGATCCTGCGTCACGTCGACCAGACGACGGGTCAGGTAGCCCGAGTTCGCGGTCTTCAGTGCCGTATCGGCCAGACCCTTACGCGCACCGTGAGTGGAGATGAAGTACTGGAGTACGTTCAGGCCTTCACGGAAGTTTGCGGTAATGGGCGTTTCGATAATCGAGCCGTCCGGCTTGGCCATCAGGCCGCGCATACCGGCCAGCTGGCGGATCTGGGCAGCCGAACCGCGGGCGCCCGAGTCAGCCATCATGTAGATGGAGTTGAAGGACTCCTGGCGCACTTCCTCGCCGTGACGGTTGGTCACGGGCTCGGTGGCCAGTTGTTCCATCATCGCCTTGCCGACCTTGTCGCCAGCCTTGCCCCAGATGTCCACAACGTTGTTGTAGCGCTCTTGGGACGTGACCAGACCCGACGAGTACTGCTTGTCGATTTCCTTCACTTCGCGGCTGGCTTCGGCCAGGATGCCTTCCTTGGCGGTCGGGATCAGCATGTCGCCCATGGCGATCGAGATACCGCCGCGCGTGGCCAGGCGGAAGCCCGACTGCATCAGCTTGTCGGCGAAGATCACCGTGTCGCGCAGGCCGCAGCGGCGGAACGACTGGTTGATCAGACGCGAGATTTCCTTCTTCTTCAGCGCCTTGTTCAGGACGGTGAAGGGCAGGCCCTTGGGCAGGATCTCGGACAGCAGCGCGCGGCCGACCGTCGTCTCGTGACGGCGGATGACCGGTTGCCATTCGCCGTTCTCGTCGCGCTCATGTTCCTTCAGGCGCACGGTGATGCGGCTTTGCAGCTCGACTTCGTTGTTGTCGTAGGCGCGCTGGACTTCAGCGACGTCCATGAAGAAGATGCCTTCGCCACGGCCGTTGATGCGCTCGCGAGTCGTGTAGTACAGACCCAGCACGATGTCCTGCGACGGCACGATCGACGGTTCGCCGTTGGCCGGGAACAGCACGTTGTTGGACGCGAGCATCAGCGTGCGCGCTTCCAGCTGGGCTTCCAGCGACAGCGGCACGTGAACGGCCATCTGGTCACCGTCGAAGTCGGCGTTGAACGCCGCGCAAACCAGCGGGTGCAGCTGGATCGCCTTGCCTTCGATCAGCACCGGCTCGAACGCCTGGATGCCAAGACGGTGCAGCGTCGGCGCACGGTTCAGCATGACCGGGTGTTCGCGGATGACTTCTTCCAGGATGTCCCAGACCACCGGTTCCTGGCTTTCGACCAGTTTCTTGGCAGCCTTGATGGTCGTGGCCAGGCCCATCATCTCCAGACGATTGAAGATGAACGGCTTGAACAGTTCCAGGGCCATCAGCTTGGGCAGACCGCACTGATGCAGCTTGAGCTGCGGACCCACCACGATGACCGAACGGCCCGAGTAGTCGACGCGCTTGCCCAGCAGGTTCTGACGGAAACGACCGCTCTTGCCCTTGATCATGTCGGCCAGGGACTTGAGCTGGCGCTTGTTGGCGCCCGTCATGGCCTTGCCACGGCGGCCGTTGTCCAGCAGCGAGTCGACCGCTTCCTGCAGCATGCGCTTTTCGTTGCGCAGGATGATTTCAGGCGCCTTGAGCTCGAGCAGACGCTTCAGACGGTTGTTGCGGTTGATGACGCGGCGGTACAGGTCGTTCAGGTCGGAGGTCGCGAAGCGGCCGCCGTCCAGCGGCACCAGCGGACGCAGGTCCGGCGGCAGCACGGGCAGCACTTCCATGACCATCCACTCGGCCTTGATCCCGGACTTCTGGAAGCCTTCCAGCACCTTCAGGCGCTTGGAGATCTTCTTGATCTTGGCTTCCGAGCTGGTGGCCTTCAGTTCGCCGCGCAGCGTTTCCACTTCGCGGTCGATGTCGATGGTGCGCAGCAGTTCGCGCACGGCTTCGGCGCCCATCAGGGCACGGAAGTCGTCGCCGTATTCCTCGGTCTTGGCCAGGAAATCGTCGTCCGACATGATCTGGCCGCGCTTGAGCGGCGTCATGCCGGGTTCGATCACGCACCAGGCTTCGAAGTACAGCACGCGTTCGATGTCGCGCAGGGTCATGTCGAGCACCATGCCCAGACGCGACGGCAGGCTCTTCAGGAACCAGATGTGCGCGACGGGGCTGGCCAGCTCGATGTGGCCCATGCGTTCACGGCGAACCTTGGCGACGGTGACTTCAACGCCGCACTTTTCGCAGATCACGCCACGGTGCTTCAGGCGCTTGTACTTGCCGCACAGGCACTCGTAGTCTTTGATCGGGCCAAAGATCTTGGAGCAGAACAGGCCGTCACGCTCGGGCTTGAACGTGCGGTAGTTGATCGTCTCGGGCTTGCGGACTTCGCCGTAGGACCACGAACGGATCTTCTCGGGCGAGGCGATGCCGATCTTGATGGCATCGAACTGCTCGTCTTGAGAGACTTGCTTAAAGAGGTCGAGTAGCGCTTTCATTAGTTACGCTCCAAATCCATGTCCAGGGCCAACGAGCGGATTTCCTTGACCAGAACGTTGAACGATTCCGGCATGCCGGCGTCGATCACGTGGTCGCCCTTGACGATGTTCTCGTAAACCTTGGTACGACCGTTGATGTCGTCCGACTTCACCGTCAGCATTTCCTGCAGGGTGTAGGCGGCGCCGTATGCTTCCAGCGCCCACACTTCCATTTCCCCGAAACGCTGGCCGCCGAACTGCGCCTTGCCGCCCAGCGGCTGCTGGGTCACGAGCGAGTACGGGCCGGTGGAACGGGCGTGCATCTTGTCGTCGACCAAGTGGTGCAGCTTCAGGTAGTGCATGTAGCCGACAGTCACGGGGCGCTCGAATTGCTCGCCCGTGCGGCCGTCGAACAGCCATGCCTGCGTACGCGAAGGCGTCAGCGCCATGCGCTCGGCGACGTCATCCGGATAGGCCAGTTCCAGCATCTTGGTGATTTCCTCTTCGGTCGCGCCGTCGAAGACGGGCGTCGCGAACGGCACGCCGTTCTTGAGGTTCTGGGCCATTTCCATGACTTCGTCATCGGTCAGTTCGTCGATGCGCGCGCCGGAGCCGGTCGTGTTGTAGACCTTGTCCAGATAAGCGCGGACGTTCTTGACCTGCGCCGTGCGCTCGTCACGCAGCATGTCGGCGATGCGATGGCCAACACCCTTGGCAGCCCAGCCCAAGTGAACTTCCAGCACCTGGCCGACGTTCATCCGCGAGGGCACGCCCAGCGGGTTCAGAACGATGTCGGCCGGCGTGCCGTCAGCCATGTGGGGCATGTCTTCCACCGGGGTGATGCGCGAGACCACACCCTTGTTGCCGTGACGACCTGCCATCTTGTCGCCAGGCTGCAGACGACGCTTCACGGCCAGGTAGACCTTGATCATCTTCAGCACGCCCGGGGGCAGCTCGTCGCCTTGCGTCAGCTTCTTGCGCTTCTCTTCGAAGGCCAGATCGAACTGGTGACGCTTCTGCTCGAGCGATTCCTTGGCCTGTTCCAGCACGACAGCGTGCGGCTCATCGGCCAGACGGATGTCGAACCACTGCCAGCGATCCAAGTCGGCCAGGTAGGCCTTGGTGATCGTCGCGCCCTTGGCCAGCTTGCGCGGGCCGCCGTTGACGGTCTTGTTGACCAGCATCTTTTCGATACGATCGAACTGGTCGTTTTCAACGATGCGCAGCTGGTCGTTCAGGTCCTGGCGATAGCGGCGCAGTTCATCGTCGATGATGGACTGGGCGCGCTTGTCGCGCACGATGCCTTCACGCGTGAACACCTGCACGTCGATCACGGTGCCGGTCATGCCCGAAGGCACGCGCAGCGAGGTGTCCTTAACGTCGGACGCCTTTTCACCGAAGATGGCGCGCAGCAGCTTTTCTTCCGGCGTCAGCTGGGTTTCGCCCTTGGGCGTGACCTTGCCGACCAGCACGTCGTCGGCGCTGACTTCGGCGCCGATGTAGGTGATGCCGGAATCGTCCAGACGGTTCAACTGCGTTTCAGCGAGGTTGCTGATGTCGCGGGTGATTTCTTCCGGTCCGAGCTTCGTGTCGCGGGCGACAACCGTCAGTTCCTCGATGTGCACCGAGGTGTAGCGGTCATCCGCCACGACCTTTTCGGAGATCAGGATCGAGTCTTCGAAGTTGTAGCCGTTCCAGGGCATGAACGCGATCAGCATGTTCTGACCCAGGGCGAGTTCGCCCAGGTCGGTCGATGCGCCGTCAGCCAGCACGTCGCCCTTGGCAACGCGGTCGCCACGCTTGACGATCGGACGCTGGTTGATGTTCGTGTTCTGGTTGGAACGCGTGTACTTGATCAGGTTGTAGATGTCGACGCCCACTTCGCCGGCGACGTTTTCTTCGTCGTTCACGCGAATCACGACGCGCTCGGCGTCGACGTGGTCGACCAGACCGCCACGCAGCGCCTGCACGGTGGTGCCCGAGTCAACGGCCACGGTGCGCTCGATACCCGTACCCACGACCGGCTTTTCCGGGCGCAGGCAAGGCACGGCCTGACGTTGCATGTTGGCGCCCATCAGTGCGCGGTTCGCGTCATCGTGCTCGAGGAACGGAATCAGCGAGGCAGCGACCGACACGATCTGCGACGGAGCAACGTCCATGTAGTGCACGTTGGCCGGGGCGGTCAGCATCGTTTCGCCAGCTTCACGGCAGGCGACCAGGTCGTCAACAAAACGGCCTTCTTCGTCGAGCGCGGCGTTGGCCTGCGCGATGACGTAGTGGCTTTCTTCGATGGCCGACAGGTAGTCGATCTGGTCGCTGACGCGGCCGTCGACAATCTTGCGGTAAGGCGTTTCCAGGAAGCCGTACTCGTTCAAGCGAGCGTACAGCGCCATGGAGTTGATCAGACCGATGTTCGGGCCTTCCGGCGTTTCGATCGGGCAGACGCGGCCGTAGTGGGTCGGGTGCACGTCGCGGACTTCAAAGCCGGCGCGCTCGCGGGTCAGACCGCCCGGGCCCAGTGCGGAAACACGACGCTTGTGCGTGATTTCCGACAGCGGGTTGGTCTGGTCCATGAACTGCGAGAGCTGGCTCGAACCGAAGAACTCCTTGATGGCAGCCGAGATCGGCTTGGAGTTGATCAGGTCGTGCGGCATCAGGTTTTCCGTCTCGGCCTGGCCCAGACGTTCCTTGACGGCGCGCTCGACGCGCACGAGACCGGCGCGGAACTGGTTTTCGGCCAGTTCGCCCACGCAACGCACGCGGCGATTGCCCAAGTGATCGATGTCATCGATCTGGCCACGGCCGTTACGCAGCTCAACCAGCACCTTGATGGTTTCAAGGATGTCTTCGTTGGTCAGCGTCATCGGACCGGTGATGTCCTCACCACGGCCCAGACGGCTGTTGACCTTCATGCGGCCGACGCGCGACAGGTCGTACGTCTCTTCGCTGTAGAACAGACGCTGGAACAGCGCTTCCACCGCTTCTTCGGTGGGCGGCTCGCCAGGACGCATCATGCGGTAGATGGCAACGCGCGCGGCCATCTGGTCGGCGGTTTCATCGGTACGCAGCGTTTGCGAGATGTAGGGACCGCGGTCCAGGTCGTTGGTGTACAGCGCCTGGAAATCGTGCACGTTGGCGGCGCGCAGGGCGCCCAGCACGCTTTCCGTGATCTCGTCGTTGGCGTTGGCGATGACTTCGCCGGTGTCTTCATCGACGATGTTCTTGGCCAGCACGCGGCCGTACAGGAAATCTTCCGGCACGGAGATGCGCTGGATGCCGCCGGCAGCCAGGTCGCGCAGGTGCTTGGCGTTGATGCGCTTGTCTTTTTCGACGATCACCTTGCCCGAACGGTCGGCGATGTCGAAACGGGCCATTTCGCCCTTCCAGCGCTCAGGCACGAATTCCATCATCGCGCCTTCGCTCTTCAGTTCGAAGTTGTCGAAGTCGAAGAAGTTGGCCAGGATGGATTCCGGCGTCATGCCGATGGCCTTGCACAGGATCGTGACAGGCATCTTGCGACGGCGGTCGACGCGGAAGAACAGGACGTCCTTCGGGTCGAATTCGAAGTCCAGCCACGAGCCGCGGTAAGGAATCACGCGGGCCGAGAACAGGAGCTTGCCCGAGCTGTGCGTCTTGCCGCGGTCGTGTTCGAAGAACACGCCCGGCGAACGGTGCAGCTGCGAAACGATGACACGCTCCGTGCCGTTGATGACGAAGGAACCCGTGCCCGTCATGAGCGGAATTTCGCCCATGTAGACTTCCTGTTCCTTCACTTCCTTCACGGTGGGCTTGCTGACTTCGCGGTCAAGCAGCACCAGGCGGACCTTGGCTCGCAGGGGCGAGGCATAGGTCAGGCCACGTTGCTGACATTCCTTGACATCGAACACCGGTTCGCCGAGCACGTAGCTCACGAACTCCAAGCGCGCCATACCGTTGTGACTAACGATCGGGAAAATCGACGAGAACGCCGCCTGCAAACCGTCGGCTACGCGTTCGGACGGGGCGGTATCCGCCTGCAGGAAAGTTAGGTAGGATTGAAGCTGAGTCGCCAAAAGGAAGGGAACGTTTTGAACGTCTTCACGCTTGGCGAAGCTTTTGCGGATGCGCTTTTTTTCGGTGTACGAGTAAGGCATGAGCACTCCGACTCGAGGTTGCATGGGCCGTCAACCACGGCCCCAGGTGATACGACTCCAGGAAACCCCACTGAATGGGCATACCCTCAGTAGGGGTTTCCTGGAAACGCAAAAGCCCGGGGACTGCAAACTGTGCTGTCCCCGGGCAGTTGACGCAGGTCTTACTTGACTTCGACCTTGGCGCCAGCTTCTTCCAGCTTCTTCTTGGCGGCTTCGGCGTCAGCCTTGGCCACAGCTTCCTTGACGGGCTTCGGAGCGCCGTCGACCAGGTCCTTGGCTTCCTTCAGACCCAGACCGGTCAGCTCGCGCACGGCCTTGATGACGCTGACCTTGTTCGCGCCGGCTTCTTGCAGGACGACGGTGAACTCGGTTTGCTCTTCAGCAGCGGCGGCAGCGCCACCAGCGGCGGGAGCAGCAACAGCGACGGCAGCGGCAGCAGCCGACACGCCGAACTTCTCTTCCATTTCCTTGATCAGCTCGGACAGCTCGAGCACGGTCATGCCAGCGATGGCGTCAAGGATTTCAGCTTTGTTAAGTGCCATTTTTCAGAACTCCAAATATTTTGGTAATGCCAGGGTTTGGGTGTCGCTTCGTCGTTCAGCGAATTCCGGACAGCAGGGCGATTAGGCCGCTGCCTTCTGGTCGCGCACGGCAGCGAGGCCACGGGCGAACTTGGTCGGAACTTCGTTGAGCGTACGCACGAATTGCGCGATGGGGGCTTGCATGGTGCCAAGCAGCTTCGACAGCAACTCTTCGCGCGAGGGCATGGTGGCCAGAGCCTTCACACCTTCTTGGTTCAGCAAGTTGTTGGGCAGAGCGCCCGCCTTGATGACCAGCTTGTCGTTGCTTTTCGCGAAGCCAGCGATGACCTTGGCCGCCGCGACCGGATCGGTGCTGATGCCATAGATCAGCGGACCGGTCAGTTGCTCAGCCAACGGCTCGAAAGCCGTGCCGGCAACAGCACGACGGGCCAGCGAGTTCTTCAGAACACGCAGATACACGCCCGATTCACGCGCAGTTTTGCGCAGTACGGTGACAGAGGCGACGTCCAGACCACGGTACTCAGCGATAACAATCGATTGGGCCTTGGCGACTTCCGCCGAGACTTCCTCGATTACCACCGCTTTCTCTTGACGATTGAGACTCACGGTTTGAACACTCCATCAAAAGACGCCTGGGGCCGGAGCCTTGCGCGTCAACCGAATGCGGCGCCTGGACGAGTTCTTCGGGTAAAGAAATCTTCCTGGGGACGCCGTCTACGCTGGATCCGGACTATGCGAGCTCCGGGATTAAGCGGGGCAGCGGCGATGCTGCTTTCCTTGCGGAAGGAAGAATCCCTTCCACTGCCCTGCTCCAGCGGTCTTTGACAGCAACATCCGGAGGGGTCCGGATGCAGCCCAAAGTACGTTTACTGCTGTTGGCTTAGTTGGAAGCCGACAGCGAGGCAATTTCCACACGCGCACCGCCGCCCATCGTGGACGAAACGGCGAGCTTGCGCAGGTAAATGCCCTTGGCAGCTGCGGGACGCGCCTTTTGCAGGGCGTCGACCAGAGCGGCCAGGTTGGTTTGCAGCTGTTCCACGCCGAACGACGCACGGCCGATCGTTGCGTGGATGATGCCAGCCTTGTCGGTACGGTACTGAACCTGACCGGCCTTTGCGTTCTTGACAGCGGTTGCGACGTCGGGGGTCACGGTGCCGACCTTCGGGTTCGGCATCAGGCCGCGCGGGCCCAGGATCTGGCCCAGGGCGCCGACGACACGCATCGTGTCGGGCGAGGCGATGACGACGTCAAAGTCCATTTGACCGGCCTTGATGCTGTCAGCCAGGTCGTCCAGACCAACGATGTCAGCGCCAGCAGCCTTGGCGGCTTCAGCCTTGTCGCCTTGGGCGAACACGGCGACGCGAACCGACTTGCCGGTGCCGGCGGGCAGCACGACCGAACCGCGGACCAGTTGGTCCGACTTCTTCGGGTCGATGCCGAGCTGCACGGCCACGTCAATGGATTCATTGAACTTGGCGACGGCGGTTTCCTTGACCAGGGTCAGGGCTTCAGCGACCGGGTACAGCTTGGTGCGGTCGATCTTTTGTGCAATAGCGGCGGCGCGCTTGGACAACTTTGCCATGATTAGATCCCCTCAACCGTGATGCCCATGCTGCGGGCGCTGCCAGCGATCGTGCGCACTGCGGCTTCCAGATCGGCGGCGGTCAGGTCGGGACCCTTGGCCTTGGCGATTTCTTCAGCTTGTGCGCGCGTCAGCGTGCCGACTTTGTCGGTATGCGGCTTGGGCGAACCCTTTTGCACGCCAGCGGCCTTCTTGATGAGGACCGTCGCGGGCGGGGTCTTCATGATGAAGGTGAAGCTCTTGTCCGCGAAGGCGGTGATCACCACCGGAATCGGCAGACCAGGCTCCATGCCTTGGGTCTTGGCGTTGAACGCCTTGCAGAATTCCATGATGTTCAGGCCACGCTGACCCAGAGCCGGGCCAATCGGGGGGGAGGGGTTAGCCTTACCAGCCGGCACTTGCAGCTTGATAAAGCCGACGATCTTCTTCGCCATGCTTTGCTCCTTGCGGGTTATATCGCCCTGGCCTGTGCGGACAGGGCTCCCCGGGGGTTAAATTCAGGTCTTTTCGACCTGGCTGAAATCGAGCTCGACGGGCGTGGCGCGACCAAAAATGGTGACGGACACACGGACCTTGCTCTTTTCGTAGTTGACTTCTTCGACATTGCCGTTGAAGTCCGCAAACGGACCTTCCTTGACCCGAACCATCTCGCCCACTTCGAACAGGATCTTGGGGCGGGGTTTCTCGACGCCCTCTTCCATCTGGGAGAGGATCTTTTCGACTTCCTTTTCTGAAATCGGGGTCGGACGATTGCCCGAGCCGCCCAAAAAGCCGGTGACTCGGTTGGTGTTCTTGACCAGGTGCCACGTTTCGTCGGTCAGGTCCATTTCAACCAGGACGTAACCGGGGAAAATGCGGCGCTCGGTGATCGACTTCTGACCACCCTTGACCTCGACGACTTCTTCGGAGGGCACAAGAATGCGGCCAAAAGACGTTTGCAGGCCCGCGCGCTCGATGCGCTCGTTCAGGGCCTTGTGTACGCTTTTTTCCATGCCGGAGTACACATGGACGACATACCAACGCTTACTCATTTGCCGTCCTTATTTCCAGCCCAGCAGCAGGCCATAGAGAATCCATTCGATGCCCTTGTCGAGCACCCACATGAAAATGCCCATGACCGCGACAAACGCGAAAACGATGCCCGTCATCTGGGTCGTTTCCTTGCGAGTGGGCCACGCGACACGCTTGACTTCGTTGTAGGACTCGCTGGCAAAGCTCAGGGTGCGGCGACCGGGTTCGCTGAACCAGGCGATCGCAGCTGCGATCACGAGGCCGCCGACGAACACACCGATACGAGCGGGCATCGGCTGTGCGCTAAGCACGGAAAACCCGACGATGCCAGCAATAACGACGAGAACCGCCAGCCCGAGCTTGACCCGGTCGGCGGTACTGGTTACGGTTTCAACGCTGGTATTAGACATATTGCGACGCGAGCCGCCGTGAATGCGTAACTCGCGATGATCTCCCGCGGGTTTATCCTGGCGGTGGCAGGGGCAGTAGGAATCGAACCTACAACCTTCGGTTTTGGAGACCGACGCTCTGCCAATTGAGCTATGCCCCTAAACACATCAAACTCTTGTTCCGCCTGCATCGGCTCGCGGAACCATACATAGTACTACTTTTACAGCAAAGATGGATAGAGGGGCATGAATGCCCACCCTACCCATCCGGGTATTGCTTACTTCAGGATCTTGGCGAC